>CAZUUU010000304.1:0-3281 GCA_964622685.1 uncultured Methylibium sp. | reverse complement strand
GCGATCGGCGTCGGCAGCTTGCCCGGGCCGACCAGGCCGTACCAGGTGGTGGCCTCGAAGTCGGCATAGCCCTGCTCGACCATCGTCGGCACCGTCGGATGGCCCTTGGCGCGCTTGGCGCGCGTCTGCGCGATCGCCAGCAGCTTGCCGCCCTTCACGTGCGGCGTGGCGGCGGTCATGGTCTCGAAGGCGTAGTTGATCTGGCCGCCGATCAGGTCGGTGATCACCGGCGCGCTGCCCTTGTAGGGGACGTGGATCGCGTCGACCTTGGCGCGCTGCTTGAACAGCTCGAGCGCCAGGTGCTGGGCCGAGCCGTTGCCGGCCGAGCCGAAGCTGACCTGTCCCGGCTTGGCCTTGCACAGCGCGACGATCTCGGGCACGGTCTTGCCGGCCTGCGTGGCGTTGCACACCAGCAGGTTGGGCGTGACGCCGACCAGCGCGATCGGCACGAAGTCGCGCTCGACGCTGTAGTTCAGCTTGGGCTGCAGGCTGGGCGCGAGCGCGTGGCTGTTGATGTGCGCCATCAGCAGCGTCGTGCCGTCGCTCGGCTGCTGCGACACGTACTCGGCCGCCAGCACGCCGGCCACGCCGGACTTGTTCTCGACGACGATCTGCTGGCCCCACATCACGCTGAGCTTCTGGCCGACCACGCGCGCCAGCGCGTCGGTGCCGCCGCCGGGCGGGAAGCCGACGACGATGCGGATCGGGCCGCTCGGCCAGGGCTGGGCGAAGAGGCGCGGTGCGCCCAGCGTGGCGGCCAGGCCGGTCGCGGCCTGGATCAGGGAACGTCGTTGCATGCGGGTCTCCGTGGGTTGTTGTCGTGTCAGGCGGCGGCCTTCAGCGGCTGCTGCTGCGGGTGGCTGGCGAAGTACTCCATCGCGGCCTGCACGCCGCTGCCGGCCAGCGCGACGCCGCCGAGCTTGAGACCCATCTCGCAGCCGGCCAGCGCGGCCATCAGCGTGAGGTCGTTGCAGTCGCCCAGGTGGCCGATGCGGAACATGCGGCCCTTGAGCTTGCCGAGGCCGGTGCCCAGCGACAGGTCGAAGCGCTGGTGGATGAGCTTGCGCAGCGCGTCGGCATCCACGCCCTGCGGCGTGACGACGCCGGTCAGCACCGGCGAGACCACCGCCGCGTCGGCGCACTGGATGGGCAGGCCCCAGGCGCGCACCGCGGCACGCACGCCCTCGCCCCAGCGGCGGTGGCGCGCGAACACGGCCGGCAGGCCGCCGTGTTGTGGGTCGAGCAGCATGTCCAGCGCCTCGGAGAGGCCGTACAGCAGGTTGGTGTTGGGCGTGGTCGGCCAGTAGCCGCCGGCGTTCATCTCGAAGATCTCGTCCCAGGCCCAGAAGGCCTTGGGCAGCGTCGCGGACTTGCTGGCCTCGAGCGCCTTCTTCGACACCGCGTTGAAGCTGAGGCCGGGCGGCAGCATCAGCCCCTTCTGCGAGCCGCTGATCGAGACGTCGACGCCCCATTCGTCGTGGCGGTAGTCGGCGCTGGCCAGGCCCGAGATGGTGTCGACCAGCAGCAGCGCCGGGTGCCGGGCGGCATCGATCGCGCGGCGCACCGCGGCGATGTCCGAGGTGACGCCGGTCGAGGTCTCGTTGTGGACGACGCAGACCGCCTTGATCGCATGGCCGGCGTCGGCACGCAGGCGCTGCTCGATCAGGTCGGCCTGGACGCCGCGGCGCCAGCTGACGGGCAGGCCGGTCTCGGCGTCGGTGCCGGGCAGCGCGATGAACTCGGGCTTCAGGCCCAGGCGCTCGGCCAGCTTCTTCCACAGGCTGGCGAACTGGCCGCTCTCGTACATCAGCACCGCGTCGCCCGCGCTCAGCGTGTTGGCGAGCGCAGCCTCCCAGGCGCCGGTGCCCGAGGCCGGGTAGATCGCGACCGGCTGGCGGGTCTGGAACACCTCGCGGATGCCAGACAGGACCTTGAGGCCGAGCTGCGCGAACTCGGGCCCGCGGTGGTCGATGGTCGGCAGGCTCATGGCCCGCAGGATGCGGTCGGGCACCGGGCTGGGCCCCGGAATCTGCAGGAAGTGGCGGCCGCTGGGGTGCAGGTCGAGGGCGATCATCGGGCTCTCCTTGGAACCTCGATTTTTGAATACAAAACTTGAAAGTCAAGCGGTATACCCAGCATTGTCGGGTTTGACCGGGGTCGATTTTTGGATACAAAATTCCAGCGATGAGCACCAAACTGCCCGACAACGTGGTTCCGCTGGCCGGCCAGGTGCTGCACCAGCAGGTGGCGCAGCGGCTGCGCCAGCGCATCGTTGAGGGCCAGCTGGCGCCGGGTGCCAAGCTGAACGAGCGCACGCTGTGCGAGCAGCTCAAGGTGTCGCGCACGCCGCTGCGCGAGGCCATCCGCATGCTGGCCGCCGAGGGACTGGTCGAGCTGCTTCCCAACCGCGGCGCGGCGGTGCTGCAACTGTCGGAGCGCGACGTGTCCGACACCTTCGAGGTGATCGCGGGCCTGGAGGGGCAGTCGGGCGAGCTGGCGGCCGGCCGCATCACCGAGCCCCAGCTGGCCGAGATCCGCGCGCTGCACTACGAGATGCTGGCCGCCCACGTGCGGCGCGACCTGTCGACCTACTACCGGCTCAACGCGCAGATCCACACCGCGATCAACGCGGCCGCCGGCAACGCGGTGCTGACGCGCACCTACGGGCAGGTCAACGCGCGGCTGCAGGCGCTGCGCTTCCGGTCCAACTTCGACGAGCGCAAGTGGCAGCGCGCGGTCGAGGAGCACGAGCGCATGGTGGCGCTGCTGGCCGCGCGCGACGGCGCCGGCCTGCGGGCGCTGATGGTGCAGCACGTGCTGAACAAGCGCGATGCGGTGCTGGAGCTGATGCGCGCCGGCGAGGTGAGCGCATGAACGCGGAGCTGGCAAGACGCCTGTCGCGCGAGACGCGCGGCGAGGTCCTGTTCGACGTCGCCTCGCGCGGCCGCTACGCGACCGATGCCTCGATCTACCAGCAGATGCCGATCGGCGTCTTCGTGCCGACGACGCCCGAGGACGTGGCGACGGCCATCGGCATCGCGCGCGAACTCGGCGCGCCCATCCTGCCGCGCGGCGGCGGCACCTCGCAGTGCGGGCAGACGACCGGCGCGGCGCTGGTCGTCGACTGCAGCAAGCACCTGCGGCGCGTGCTGGCCGTCGACGCCGAGGCGCGCACCGCCGTCGTCGAGCCCGGCCTGGTGCTGGACCACCTGAACGCCCGGCTCAAGCCCCACGGCCTGTGGTACCCGGTGGATGTCTCGACCAGCGCGCAGGCCACGCTG
>CAZUUU010000303.1:0-3283 GCA_964622685.1 uncultured Methylibium sp. | reverse complement strand
GTGGCCTGCCTGATCGCCGACATCCGCATGGACGGCATGAGCGGCCTCGAGCTGCAGGACCGCCTGATGGAGCGCAAGAGCCCGCTGCCCATCGTCTTCATCACCGGCCATGGCGACGTGCCGATGGCGGTGACGACGATGAAGAAGGGCGCGATGGACTTCATCGAGAAGCCCTTCAAGGAAGAGGAACTGCTGGGCCTGGTGGAACGCATGCTCGACCAGGCGCGCGCCGCCTTCAGCCAGCACCAGGAGGCCGCCAGCCGCGACGCGTTGCTGAGCCGCCTGACGACGCGCGAGGCGCAGGTGCTGGAGCGCATCGTCGCCGGCCGCCTCAACAAGCAGATCGCCGACGACCTGGGCATCAGCATCAAGACGGTCGAGGCGCATCGCGCCAACATCATGGAGAAGCTCAACGCCAACACGGTGGCCGATCTGCTGAAGATCGCGCTCGGGGCCCAGGCCAAGGCCTGAGGCCGATCCCGTCGAAAAGGGCCGCCGAGAGCGGCCCTTTTCGTTGACACCCGGTTCGACGAGGCAAGGACACAAGGACGCGCATGACGGCCAAGACGATCGACGGCAACGCCCTCTCCCGCCACCTGCGCCACGAAGTGGCCGAACGCGCCGCGCTGCTGCGCGAGCGGGGTGTCACCCCGGGCCTGGCGGTGATCCTGGTCGGCGAGAACCCGGCCTCCCAGGTCTACGTGCGCAACAAGGTCAAGGCCTGCCACGACAACGGCCTGCATTCGGTGCTCGAGCACTACCCCGCGGCGATGACCGAGGCCGAGCTGCTGGCGCGCATCAAGGCGCTCAACGCCGACGCCGCGATCCACGGCATCCTCGTGCAACTGCCGCTGCCCGCCCACATCGACGCCCACCGCGTCATCGAGACGATCGCCCCGGGCAAGGACGTCGACGGCTTCCACGTGGCCAGCGCCGGCGCGCTGATGGTCGGTCAGCCGGGCTTTCGGCCCTGCACGCCCTACGGCTGCATGAAGATGCTGGAATCCATCGGCTGCGACCCCAAGGGCAAGCACGCGGTCGTGATCGGCCGCAGCAACATCGTCGGCAAGCCGATGGCGATGCTGCTGTTGCAAGCCAGCGCCACCGTCACCATCTGTCACAGCGCGACGGCGGATCTGGGCTTTCATACGCGGCAGGCCGACATCGTCGTCGCCGCGGTCGGCAAGCGCAACGTGCTGACGGCGGACATGGTCAAGCCCGGCGCGGTCGTCATCGACGTCGGCATGAATCGCGACGAGCACGGGCGCCTGTGCGGCGATGTCGATCACGCCGGGGTCGCCCGGGTCGCCGGCCACCTGACGCCGGTGCCGGGCGGCGTCGGGCCCATGACGATCACTATGCTGCTGATGAACACGATCGAATCCGCGGAACGCAGCGCAGGCTGAAACTGTCACAGTCACCGAGCCCACCCGCCACGACCATGAGCAATCCCCTCCTCGACTCCGCCGCGCTGCCGCGCTTCGACGCCATCCGGCCGGCCCACGTGGCCCCGGCCATCGATGCCCTGCTGGCCGAAGCCCAGGCCGCGCTCGACAAGGCCACCGGCCCGGCGGTCCCGGCCGACTACGACGCGCTGTCGGCAGTGCTGGACGTCGCCACCGAGCGCCTCGGCCGCGCCTGGGGCGCGGTCAGCCACCTCAACGCGGTGGCCGACACGCCCGAACTGCGCGCCGCCTACACCGAGGCCCTGCCCAAGGTCACCGACTTCTATACCCAGCTCGGCGCCGACGAGCGGCTCTACGCCAAGTACAAGGCGATCGCGAACGGCCCGCAGGCGGCGACACTGAACGCCGCGCGCCGCAAGGCGCTGTCGAACGCGATGCGCGACTTCGTGCTGTCGGGCGCCGAGCTGCAGGGGGCGGACAAGGAGCGCTTCGCCGCGATCCAGGCGCGCCAGGCCGAACTGGGCCAGGCCTTCTCCGAACACGTCCTCGACGCGACCGATGCCTGGAGCCATGTCGCCACCGAGGCGGACCTGGCGGGCGTGCCCGATGACGTCAAGGCCGCCACCCGCACCGCCGCCGCGGCCGACGGCCTGGCGAGCGGCCACAAGCTCACGCTGCACATGCCGGTCTACCTGCCGGTCATGCAGTACGCGCAGGACCGTGACTTGCGCGAACGCCTGTACCGCGCCCACGTCACCCGCGCCTCCGAGGCCGGCCCGGCCGAGCGCGACAACAGCGCGGTGATGCGCGAGATCCTGGCCCTGCGCGAAGAGGAAGCGCGACTGCTCGGCTACGCCAGCTTCGCCGAGGTCTCGCTGGTGCCCAAGATGGCCGATTCGCCGCAGCAGGTCGAGGGCTTCCTGCGCGACCTGGCCCGCCGCGCCAGGCCGCACGCCGAACGAGACCTCGCCGAGCTGCGCGACTTCGCCCGCACCGAGCTCGGCCTGCCGGAGCTGCAGGCCTGGGACATCGCCTACGCCTCCGAGAAGCTCAAGGAAGCCCGCTACGCCTTCAGCGACACCGAGGTGAAGCAGTACTTCACCGAGCCCAAGGTGCTGGCCGGTCTGTTCAGGATCATCGAGACGCTGTTCGAGGTCGCGATCCGGCCCGACAGCGCGCCGGTGTGGAACGAGAACGTGCGCTTCTTCCGCATCGACCGCGGCGGCAAGCTGGTCGGCCAGTTCTACCTCGACCCGTACGCGCGCCCCGGCAAGCGGCCCGGCGCCTGGATGGACGACGTGCGCGGCCGCTGGGCCCGGCCCGAGGGCGGCCTGCAGACGCCGGTGGCCCAGCTGGTCTGCAACTTCGCCGCACCCGTCGCCGGCAAGCCGGCGCTGCTGTCGCACGACGACGTGACCACGCTGTTCCACGAGTTCGGCCACGGCCTTCACCACATGCTGACCCAGGTCGACGAGATCGGCGTGGCCGGCATCTCGGGCGTCGAGTGGGACGCGGTCGAGCTGCCGAGCCAGTTCATGGAGAACTTCTGCTGGGAGTGGGAGGTCGTGCGCCACATGACCGCGCATGTCGACAGCGGCGAGCCGCTGCCCCGCGCGCTGTTCGACAAGATGCTAGCCGCGCGCAACTTCCAGAGCGGGCTGCAGACGCTGCGCCAGGTGGAGTTCTCGCTGTTCGACATGCGCATCCACGCCGAGCCGTCGGCCGCGATCGACATCCAGCGCTCCATCGACGAGGTGCGCCGCGAGATCGCGGTGCTGCAGCCGCCGGCCTTCAACCGCTTCCAGCACAGCTTCTCGCACATCTTCGCGGGCGGCTACGCGGCCGGCTACTACAGCTACAAGTGGGCCGAGGTGCTG
>CAZUUU010000302.1:0-3301 GCA_964622685.1 uncultured Methylibium sp. | reverse complement strand
TGGAACACCACGCGCGGCTTGCTGACCGCCAGCTCGTAGCCCTCGCGGCGCATGTTCTCGAGCAGGATCGTCAGGTGCAGTTCGCCGCGGCCCGAGACCTCGAAGATGCCGTCCTCGTCGGTGTCCTTGACGCGCAGCGCGACGTTGCTCTGCAGTTCCTTCTGCAGCCGGTCCCAGATCTGGCGGCTGGTGACGAACTTGCCTTCGCGCCCGGCCAGCGGCGAGGTGTTGACGCAGAAGTTCATCGTCAGCGTCGGCTCGTCGACCTCGAGCATCGGCAGCGGCACCGGATCGTCCAGGTCGGTCAGCGTGACGCCGATGCCGATGTCCTCGATGCCGTTGATCAGCACGATGTCGCCGGGGCCGGCCTCGGTGGCCGGCACGCGCTCGAGCCCGTCGAACTTGAGCACCTGGTTGACGCGCGCCTTGAAGGGGATGCTGTCCTCGCCGGCGAACACCGACACGTCCTGCATGGGCTTGAGCGTGCCCTGGTTGATGCGGCCGATGCCGATGCGCCCGACGAAGGTGGAATAGTCCAGCGAGCAGATCTGCAACTGCAGCGGGCCGTCGGGGTCGCCTTCGTGCGGCGGCACGTGCTTGAGGATGGCGTCGAACAGCGGCGCCATGTCGGTGCCGACCTCGCCCGGGTTGAGCGTGGCCCAGCCGTTCAGGCCCGAGGCGTAGATCACCGGGAAATCGAGCTGCGCCTCGGTGGCGTGCAGCTTGTCGAACAGGTCGAAGGTGGCGTTGATCACGTAGTCGGGGCGCGCACCGGGGCGGTCGACCTTGTTGACGACGACGATGGGCTTGAGGCCCAGCGCCAGCGCCTTCTTGGTGACGAAGCGGGTCTGCGGCATCGGGCCTTCGACCGCGTCGACCAGCAGCAGCACCGAGTCGACCATCGACAGCACGCGCTCGACCTCGCCGCCGAAGTCGGCGTGGCCCGGGGTGTCGACGATGTTGACGTGGGTGCCCTTCCACTCGACGGCGCAATTCTTCGACAGGATCGTGATGCCGCGTTCCTTCTCGATGTCGTTGCTGTCCATCACGCGCTCGGCGACCTTCTCGTTCTCGCGGAAGGTGCCGCTCTGGCGCAGCAGCTGGTCGACAAGGGTCGTCTTGCCGTGGTCGACGTGGGCGATGATCGCCACGTTGCGGATCTGTCGGGCGGAGTCGGCGGTGGTCATGGCGTGCTCACGGGATGCGGGGATACGGGAGTCGAGAGGGGTGCAATGGCGACCAGCGCCTGCACCTCGGGCGGGCTCAGCAGCCGGCCGGGGATCAGTTCGCCGCCCTTGACGTGGGCGCTGCCCAGGAAGGCGTGCGGCTCGGGGCCGTAGACGCGCACCGCTTCGCAGTCGCGGGCTTCGGTGCGGCGTCGCAGGCCGGTCAGGAAGCGCGCCGCCTCGTCGGCGGCCAGGCGCACCGCCGGCCAGCCGGCCAGCAGCACGTCGGGCGGCAGCAGCCGCGATTCGCGTTCGGCGGGCTCGAGCGCCTGCAGGGCCTCGATGGTGATGGCGTCGTCCACGCCGACAGGCCCGCTGGCGAGCCGGCGCAAGGCGATCAGGTGGGCCCCGCAGCCGAGCGCGGCGCCCAGGTCTTCGGCGAGCGTGCGCACGTAGGTGCCCTTGCTGACGCAGACCTCGATCTCCAGGTCGTCATGCTGCCGGCCGACGATGTCGAGACGATGAACCTGGACGCGGCGCGGCAGTCGCTCGACCTCCACGCCGGCCCGGGCGTACTCGTACAGCGCGCGGCCCTCGTGCTTGAGCGCCGACTGCATCGGCGGCAGCTGCTCGATGCTGCCGGTCAGCGCGGCGCAGGCCGCGGCCAGCGCGGCGTCGTCGACGGCGACCGGCCGGGTCTCGAGGACGGCGCCTTCGAGGTCGCCGCCGACGCGGGTGACACCCAGCCTGAGCGTCGCGCGGTAGGTCTTGTCGGCGTCCAGGCTGGCCTGCGAGAACTTGGTCGCCGCGCCGAAGCACAGCGGCAGCAGGCCGGTGGCCAGCGGGTCCAGCGTCCCGGTGTGGCCGCCCTTCTCGGCGCGCAGCATTCCCTTGACCTTCTGCAGCGCGTCGTTGCTCGACCAGCCCAGCGGCTTGTCGAGCAGCAGCACGCCGTGCACGGCACGGCGCGGCTGGCGCGGCGGACGGGAGCTCGCGGACATGACAGGCTCAGTCTTCCTTGGCGCGGGTCGCGTTGGCCTGATGGATGAGTGCATTCAGGTCGGCCGCCCGCTCGGTGGTGCGGTCGAACTGGAAATGCAGCGTCGGCACGGTGTGGATCTGCAGGCGCTTGAAGAGGCTGTTGCGCAGCCAGCCGGCGGCCTCGTTCAGCGCGGTCTCGCACTCGGCCGGGTCGCCCATCAGCACCGAGAAGAACACCTTGGCGTGCGCGTAGTCCGCCGACACCTCGACGGCCTGCACCGTGACCATGCCGACGCGCGGGTCCTTCAGGTCGCGGATCAGCTCGGCGACATCGCGCTGGATCTGGTCCGCGACGCGGAAGCTCCGGTTGGGGATGACTCGCTTGTGTCTCATCGTGGGGTGCCTCCAAAGACAAGCCCCGCCATCTTTCGGAGGGCGGGGCTTGTTCGAGGATGAGCAAGGACCGCCTTACAGCGTTCGGGCGACTTCCTTGATCTCGAAGAACTCGAGCTGGTCGCCTTCCTTGATCTCGTTGTAGTTCTTCAGCTTGATGCCGCACTCGAAGCCTTCCTTGACCTCGCGCACGTCGTCCTTGAGGCGCCGCACCGACTCGACCTCGCCGCTGTAGACGACGACGTTGTCGCGCAGCAGGCGGAAGCGCGCACCGCGACGCACCAGGCCCGAGGTGACCATCGAGCCGGCCACCGTGCCGATCTTGGAGGCCACGAAGACCAGTCGGATCTCGGCCGTGCCGAGCAGCTCTTCCTTCTGCTCCGGCGCCAGCATGCCGCTCATCGCCGCCTTGATCTCGTCGACCGCGTCGTAGATGATGTTGTAGTAGCGCAGGTCGACGCTGTTGCCTTCGGCCAGCTTGCGCGCGCCGGCGTCGGCACGCACGTTGAAGCCGATGATGACGGCCTTGGACGCGATCGCCAGGTTGACGTCGCTCTCGCTGATGCCGCCGACCGCCGCGTGCACCACCTGCACCTTGACCTCGGCCGTGCTGAGCTTGAGCAGCGAGGCGCCCAGCGCCTCCTGCGAGCCCTGCACGTCGGCCTTGATGATGAGCGGCAGCGTCTGCACCTCACCCTGGCCCATCGTCTCGAACATGTTCTCGAGCTTGGCGGCCTGCTGCCTGGACAGCTTCACGTCGC
>CAZUUU010000301.1:0-3318 GCA_964622685.1 uncultured Methylibium sp. | reverse complement strand
GGCGCGAGGGGCCGCCGCCCGAGGCCATGCCGCGCCGCGGCGCGCCCGCGCCGGCCGCCGTCGCGCCCGCCCCGGCCGTCCCAGCCGCACAGCCCGCCACCGGGCCCGAGCCCGCGGTGCGCGAGCCCGAGGCGCCGCGCCCTGCCGCGAAGGAGAGGGCCGCAGCGGCCGAAGTCGCCGAGCCCAGACGGCGCGCCGCGCCCGTCGCGCCGGCGGCAGTCCCTGCGCCTTCGCCCCGGCCCGCGCCCGCGCCCGTCGCAGTCGCCACTGCACCAGCCGAACCACCGTCGGCAGCGCAGCCCCTCGCGCACGACGCCGGCGAGCCGCCGCCGCCCGCCGAACGGCGCGAAGCCCTGGCCAAGGCCGCGCCGGCGGAGACCGCGCCGTCCGCGGTCGCCCCGGCGCCTGCTGCGACGATGGCCGAGCAGGCCCGCAGCGGGCCGGCCGGCGGTGTCGCCGGACTGACCGCAGCGGCCAGGCGCCGCGCCGCGGCGGAGCCGGCGGCCGACCCGCTGGCGGCCGTGCTGCCGGCGCGGCGTCCGGACACCGGCGCGAACGCCCTGGCGCGCATGGCGCGGGACCTGGCGACGGATGCCGCGCCGCAGGCTGCCGGCGCCTGGCTGGGCGAACTGCGGGCGGCGGCACGCGGGCGCTGGGAGTCGGTCGAAGCACCGGGGTCGCTGCCCTGGGTCGTGCTGCCGGCGGACGCCGGGGCGCCGTCGCCGGGCCGCGTCGCGATCGACGGCGAGGCCGCGTGGTGGCAACCGGCCGATGCGGCCACCGGCCGCGCCTGGCGGGCGCCGCTGCCGCCCGAGGCGCTGGCGCGCCTGCGCGAGGCGATGGGCGGCTGGGCGCCCTCGCCGTCCGGCCGACCCTGAACCCCGGCGCCGCCACGGTCCGGCTCGCATAATGGCGGGTTGCCCTGCCCCGCTGCAGGGCCTGGCCTGCCCATGCTCGAAACGCCTCCTCCGCACGACCTCGATCCGACGGCCGACGCCGCCGAGCCGCCGCCCGCGGCGCGCGCGCGCGGGCTCGAAGGCGCAGCCGCGATCCGCATCCGCGGCGCCCGCACGCACAACCTGAAGAACATCGACCTCGACATCCCGCGCCATGCGCTGGTGGTGATCACGGGGCTGAGCGGCTCGGGCAAGTCCAGCCTGGCCTTCGACACGCTGTATGCCGAGGGCCAGCGGCGCTACGTCGAGAGCCTGTCGGCCTACGCGCGGCAGTTCCTGCAGCTGATGGACAAGCCCGACGTCGACGTGATCGAGGGCCTGAGCCCGGCGATCAGCATCGAGCAGAAGGCGACCTCGCACAACCCGCGCTCGACCGTCGGCACCGTCACCGAGATCCACGACTACCTGCGCCTGCTGTACGCGCGCGCCGGCACGCCCTTCTGCCCGGATCACGAGCTGCCGCTCGCCGCACAGAGCGTGAGCCAGATGGTCGATGCGGCGCTGGCGCTGCCCGAGGACACGCGGTTGATGATCCTGGCGCCGGTGCTGCGCGAGCGCAAGGGCGAGCACACCGAGCTGTTCGAGGACATGCAGGCGCGCGGCTATGTGCGCTTTCGCATCGGCTCGAACGGCAAGCCCGGCCAGGTGCACGAGTTCAGCGACTTGCCCAAGCTCAAGAAGAACGAGAAGCACGACATCGACGTCGTGATCGATCGCCTGAAGGTGCGGCCCGAGATGGCGCAGCGGCTGGCCGAGAGTTTCGAGGCGGCGCTGCGCTTCGCCGAAGGCCGGGCGATCGCCTGGGAGATGGACAGCGGCAAGGAGCACCTGTTCAGCGCCAAGTTCGCCTGCCCGGTGTGCGGCTGGTCGCTGGCCGAGCTGGAGCCGCGGCTGTTCTCGTTCAATTCCCCGGTCGGCGCCTGCCCCAGCTGCGACGGCCTGGGCCAGGTCACGGTGTTCGATGCCGAACGCGTGGTCGCCTTCCCCTCGCTCAGCCTCGCCAGCGGCGCGGTCAAGGGCTGGGACCGGCGCAATGCCTACACGCACTCGATGCTGGAGAGCGTCGCCGCGCACTACGGCTTCGACACCGACACGCCCTTCGAGCAGCTCGCGCCCGAGCATCGCCAGGTGCTGCTGCACGGGTCGGGCGAGACCGAGATCGCCTTCGTCTACACCAGCGAAGGCGCCAGCGGCCGCAAGCGCGCGGTGAAGCGCTGGCATGCCTTCGAGGGCATCCTGCCGAACTTCGAGCGGCGCTTCCGCGAGACCGACTCGGTCGCGGTGCGCGAGGACCTGGCGCGCTACCAGGCCGCCCGGCCCTGCCCCGACTGCCACGGCACGCGCCTGCGGCGCGAGGCGCGCCACGTCAAGCTGGTCGATGCGGCCAGCGGCACCGCGCGGCCGATCTACGAGATCGCGCACGCCACGCTGCGCGAGGCGCAGCAGGTCTTCGAAGGCCTCCAGCTCGAGGGCGCCAAGGCCGGCATCGCCGACAAGGTGGTGCGCGAGATCAGCTCGCGGCTCAAGTTCCTCAACGATGTCGGCCTCAACTACCTGAGCCTGGACCGCAGCGCCGACACCCTGTCGGGCGGCGAGGCGCAGCGCATCCGGCTCGCGTCGCAGATCGGCAGCGGCCTGACCGGCGTGATGTACGTGCTGGACGAGCCCAGCATCGGCCTGCACCAGCGCGACAACGACCGGCTGATCGCGACGCTGAAGCACCTGCGCGACCTCGGCAACAGCGTGCTGGTGGTCGAGCACGACGAGGACATGATCCGCGCCGCCGATCACGTGGTCGACCTCGGCCCCGGCGCCGGCGTGCACGGCGGTCGCGTGATCGCCCAGGGCACGGTCGACGAGCTGATGGCCGCGCCCGAGTCGCTGACCGGCCAGTACCTCGGCCGGGCCCTGCGCATCGGCCTGCCGGAGCGGCGCACGCCCTGGCGTACCGACTCCCTCTCCCTCCTGGAGGGAGAGGGCCGGGGTGAGGGTGCTCCAGGACAGCCGCCGCGCAAGAGCGGCAAGAGCGGCAAGGCCAAGGCGCCGACGCCCGGCCAGATCGCCTGGGCCGAGCGCGGCTCGATCACGGCGCTGCGCATCGCCGGCGCGCGCGGCAACAACCTGCAGCGCGTCGATGTCGAGATCCCGGTCGGCCTGTTCACCTGCGTGACCGGCGTGTCCGGCTCGGGCAAGAGCACGCTGGTCAACGACACCCTCTACGCCGCGGTGGCGCGCAAGCTCTACCAGAGCCACCTCGACCCGGCGCCGCACGACGAGATCGACGGCATCGAGCACTTCGACAAGGTCATCAACGTCGACCAGAGCCCGATCGGCCGCACGCCGCGCAGCAACCCGGCCACCT
>CAZUUU010000300.1:0-3368 GCA_964622685.1 uncultured Methylibium sp. | reverse complement strand
GGTCGGCCTGGGCCGGGTCGGACGACAGCCGGCGCGCCAGCTGCAGGCCGTCCATGCGCGGCATCTCCATGTCGATCAGGGCGATGTCGAAGCGTCTGCCGGCCGCCTGCTCGGCCTGCAGGCGCTCGAGCGCGTCGACGCCGTCCAGCGCCGTCGCCACCCCCATGCCCCAGTTGCCCAGCAGGTTGGCCAGCACCGTGCGGTTGGTCTCGTTGTCGTCGACCACCAGCACGCGCAGCCCGGGCAGCGGCGTCAGGTCGGCCGGCTGGGTCGCGAACTCCGCCTCGGCGGCGGCCAGCGGCAGGCGCACGCTGAAGGTCGAGCCCACGCCGGGCCGGCTCTCGACCGAGATCGTGCCGTCCATCAGCTCGACCAGCTGGCGCGAGATCGCCAGCCCGAGGCCGGTGCCGCCATAGCGCCGCGCCATGCCGCTGCTGGCCTGGGTGAAGGCGGTGAAGAGCCGCGGCAGCGCCTCGGCGGAGATGCCGATGCCGGTGTCGCGCACGCAGAACTCGACCCAGCGCGAGGCCTCGGCCTCCTGCCCCGCAGGGACGCTGCCGATGCGGCGCAGCTCGACGACGACCTCGCCGTGCTCGGTGAACTTGATCGCGTTGGCCACCAGGTTGGTCAGCACCTGGCGCAGCCGCAACGCGTCGCCGTGCAGCACGCGCGGCAGGCCCGGCTGCTCGCGGAAGCTCAGCTCCAGGCCCTTCTCCTGCGCGCGCGGCGCCAGCAGCTCGAGCACGTCCTCGACCAGCGCGCGCGGCCGGAAGTCGATCGGCGCCAGCTCCAGCTTGCCGGCCTCGATCTTCGAGAAGTCGAGGATGTCGTTGATGATGTCCAGCAGGCTCTCGCCCGAGCGGTAGACCGCCTGCGCGAAGCGCCGCTGGCGGGCGTCCAGGTCGGTGCCGAGCAGCAGTTCGGTCATGCCCAGCACGCCGTTCATCGGCGTGCGGATCTCGTGGCTCATCGTCGCCATGAACTGGCTCTTGGCCTGGCTCGCGGTCTCGGCCTTCAGCGCCATCGCCTGGGCCGCGGCGGTGGCCTGCTGCAGCTCGGCCGCACCGGCCTCGAGGTCCTCGCGGTGGGCGCGCAAGCGGGCCAGCATGGCGTTGAAGGTCGTCGCCAGGCGCCCCAGGTCGTCGGCCGAGCTGACCTCGACCTCGCGCTCGAAGTCGTCGTTGGCCACCCGCAGGGCCGCTGCGCGCAGGCTGGCGATCTGGACGTTGATGCGCTGCATCAGGTAGCTGGCCACCGCCACCCCGAGCGCCAGCATCGTCCCGGCGGTCAGCAGCAGCGCGGTGAACAGCAGGCTGGCGATCCAGCGGCTGGCCTCGCCGAGGGTGGCCGAGAAGGCGTCCTCGAGCGGCAGAATGCGCTCGTGCACCTGCTCGATCTCGGCGGCGAGCGAGGCAATGCGCGCCGGGTCGCCGCGCCCCTCGACCTCGGCGCGCAGGGCGTCGGCCAGGCCGCTCATCTCGCCGACCAGGCGATCGCCCTCGGCCCACAGCGTGATCGCGCGGTCCAGGTAGCTGAGGTCGCGGAAGGTGCGGAACAGCCAGATGAGGCTGTCGACATCGTCCGGGTGGTTGCGCCCGGCCAGGAAGCCGGCCCGGGCCCGGGCCAGGTCGGGCGACGGCTTCTCCAGCTCCAGCCGGGCCTGCTGGTCGCCCAGGTTGACCAGCAGGGCCTGTTCGTAGGCCTGGAAGTCCTTGGGGGCCCGCGTCTCGATGTAGCGCTTGAGGTGCTGCAGGGCGTCGCGGTGGGCCTTGGCCCAGTAGCCTTCGCCGGCCACGTAGGCGCGCACGCCGGAGTGAATGTCGGAGCTGAACTTGCCCAGCGCCACCAGGCCGACCACGACCACCACGAACAGCACGACGATCAGCGCCAGCTTGCGCGCCACCGCCATGTCGCGCAGAGCGGCGCGGCGTCGCGGCGTCGACGGCGGGGCGGCCGCCGGGCCGGGCCCGTCGATGCTCATCGGTTCCCCTTGCACCGACCGCTTCGCCACGGCTTCGCCCCGCCTTCTGGAGACGGCGTCCGGGCCGTCTGCGGTACAACCGGGACCTGACGATGCATGGCGGCAAGTGTGGCGCGGCCCGCCTGCCTGCGCAAAGCGATGCCTCGACCCCCCGTGAAGGATATCGGCAGCCGGCGCGCCGGCTGGAGTGCCGCGGGCCTGCCGCCGGCCCGGCCGGCGGCAGGCGACTCCTAGAATCGGTCGGATGACGGCCCTGCCCGCGCGTTCGAGCCTGCCCCGGCGGGCCTGCGCCCGGGGGCTCGCGGGCCTCGCGGGGCTGCCGATGCTCCCGTCGGCCTGGGGCGCCGAGCTGCCGCTGCCCGCGGGCAGCGGCGCGATGGCCCTGCTGCTGCTGGGCGCGGCGATGGCGCTGGTGGCAGCGCTCGCCGGCCTGCCCTGGCAGCGGCGCCGCCAGGCCGACGTCGCCGGCCTGCGTGCCGAGCGGCTGCGCGTGCAGCGCCTGCTGGCCCTCGTCGACGGGACGCTGTGGCGTACCGACGCCGGGCATCAGGTCGTGAGCCTGCGCCCGGCGGCATCGGGCGAGGCGGCGTCGCTGCCGTCCGCGGCAGCGGCCCCCCTGTGGCAGTTGTTCGACGCCACCTCGGCCGAGCGCCTGCGCGAGCGCCTGCAGTCGCAGGCCGCCTTCGACGGCCTCGAGCTGACGCTGGCCGGCGCGTCGCAGCGCTGGCGGCTGCAGGCCCTGCCCTGCCACGACGATGCCGGCCGCTTCGACGGCTTCGAGGGCAAGGCCACGCTCGTCGAGGCCGCGCCCGCGGCGGCGCTCGTCGAGGCCACGCTGCCGTCCACGGCCGGCGACGAGGCCGCCGCCTTCGGCTACACGGTGTCGCACGACCTGCGGGCGCCGATCCGCGTGGTCGAGGGCTTCACGCGCATCCTCAAGGAGGACTACGCGCACCTGCTCGACCGCGTCGGCAACGACCACCTCGAGCGCGTGCTCGGCGCGGCCGCGCGCATGAACAGCATGATCGACGCGCTGCTGGCCCTGTCGCGCCTGGGCGCGCAGCCGCTGGCGCGCCAGTCGGTCAACCTGTCGCAGCTGGCCGCCTACGTCGTCGAGGACCTGCGGCGCCAGTCGCCCGAGCGCCGCGCCGAGGTCATCATCGCGCCCGGCCTGCAGGCGGCCGGCGACCCGACCCTGCTGCGCGTGGTGCTGGAGAACCTGCTGGGCAACGCCTGGAAGTACAGCGCCCAGCGCAGCATCGCCACCATCGAGTTCGGCCGCATCGCCCACGAAGGGCGCACCGCCTACTGCGTGAGCGACAACGGCGCCGGCTTCGACATGCGCTTCGCCGACCGCCTGTTCGGCGTGTTCCAGCGCCTGCACAGC
>CAZUUU010000299.1:0-3397 GCA_964622685.1 uncultured Methylibium sp. | reverse complement strand
GCGGCAGGCCAACGGCTTTTTCAGGCGCGGCAGCCGAGGGGGCGCTGTAGAAGGCCAGCTTGGCCGGCGGCGCGTCATTGCCGAAGGCCTTGACCATGTCGATGCGGCTGACCTCCAGTGCGCCCATGCGCTCGCGCAAGGCGGCTTCCAGGGCACTTTCCCAGCCCTGCTCGATGTGCAGTTTGGTCCACAAGGCCTGCAGGTCCGCCAGGCCGTGTTTGGCCAGCCAGGGCTGCAGCTTGCCGTCGGTCTTGACCTTCTCCTGCAGGGCCTTGAGCGCTTCCATGCGTGCCGACAGGTCAGCCTGCTTGGCGGCTTCGGTGTTCACGGTGGCCTGCTGGGTGCGGCGCGCCTCGTCGAGCTGCGGCACGCTGTCCTGCAGTTCGTGCAGGCGGGCGTCGGCCACGGCGGCGGCCTCGCCGGCCTGGGCCGACTGGGCCTGCAGGCTCTGCAGGCGGGCCTCATCGGGCGCGGCCAGGGCCTTGCGGTCGGTGTCCAGGCGTTCGCGGCGCTGGTTCAGCTGGCGCGACTGCTCCTCGATGCTGCGCTGTTCGGCGGCCAGCACCTGGATCTGCTGCTGCACCTGGGTCACGCTGCCGCGCTGTTCGTTGGCACGGCTCTGGGCCTGGCGCAGCGCCTCTTCCATGTCGGGCAGGGCCAGTGCCTGCTCTTCGAGCTGGGCGGCCAGCTCGGTGGTCTTCTCTTCCCCCACCAGGGCCAGTTCGGCCAGGCTTTCGATCTCGGCCTGGGCGTCCTGCTTGCGCGTGGCCCACTGGGCGGTCTGCTCCTTCAGGGTGACCAGGCGCTCCTCGACGCGCTGGCGACCCTCGACCACGAAGCGGATCTCGGCCTCCAGCCGCCCCACCTCGGTGCTGGCCTCGTAGAGCAGGCCCTGGGCCTGGTTGACCTGGTCACCGGCGGCGTAATGCGCCTGGCGGATGGTTTCGAGGTCGGCCTCGATGTGGCGCAGGTCGGCCACGCGCGACTCGAGTTCGATGACGGCCTTCTCGCCCTCCTGCTTGATCTTCGCCTGGTCGGCCTCGGCCTCGGAACGCCGCAGGTACCAGAGCTGCTGCTGCTTGAGCGTGGCGTCGGCCTGCAGGGTGTTGTACTTCTGCGCAACTTCGGCCTGGCGCTCCAGCTTTTCCAGGTTGGCATTGAGTTCGCGCAGGATGTCTTCCACCCGGGTCAGGTTCTCGCGCGTGTCGGACAGGCGGTTTTCCGTTTCGCGGCGACGTTCCTTGTACTTGGAGACACCGGCGGCCTCTTCCAGGAACAGGCGCAGCTCTTCCGGCTTGGATTCGATGATGCGGCTGATCGTGCCCTGGCCGATGATGGCGTAGGCGCGCGGGCCCAGGCCGGTGCCCAGGAACACGTCCTGCACGTCGCGGCGGCGCACCGGCTGGTTGTTGATGTAGTAGCTGCTGGTGCCGTCGCGCGTGAGCACGCGCTTGACGGCGATCTCGGTGAACTGGTTCCAGGCGCCGCCGGCCCGCGCATCGCTGTTGTCGAACACCAGCTCGACCGAGGCCCGACTCGCCGGCTTGCGGTTGCCCGAGCCGTTGAAGATGACGTCCTGCATGGACTCGCCGCGCAACTCGGAGGCCTTGCTCTCGCCCAGCACCCAGCGCACCGCGTCCATGATGTTGGACTTGCCGCAGCCATTGGGCCCGACCACGCCGACCAGCTGGCCCGGCAGCTGGAAGTTGGTCGGTTCCGCGAAGGACTTGAAGCCGGAGAGCTTGATCGAATTGAGGCGCATCGCGGGCGGCAGATCGCGTGATTCGTCTTCGCGTGAATGTTGAAGACTATCCGCTATCTATTTGATATTCAACGAAAAACCGGCGCAGACGCCGGCTTGAGAGTGGCGCGGATGATAGCATCGCGCCCCTCGCCGAACTGCAAGCAAACGTCGGCTGAACCCAGTTGTCGCCATGGCCAAGAACCCCAGCAAGACCGCCCCGAAGACCGCTCCCCGGCAACGGCCGATGCCGCCGAACCCGCCAACCGCACCGTCGAAGGAACTGCACGTCTTTCCCAACCCGGCGCCGGAGCGGGACTACGTCATCCAGTTCCAGATCCCCGAGTTCACCTGCTTGTGCCCGTTGACGGGCCAGCCGGACTTCGCGCACTTCACGATCGACATGGTGGCCGACCAGCTCTGCGTCGAGCTGAAGAGCCTGAAGATGTACATGTGGAGCTTCCGCGACGAGGGTGCCTTCCACGAGAAGGTCACCAACGACATCCTCGGCAAGCTGGTCGAGACGACGGCACCGCGCTTCGCGCGCATCACCGCGCGCTGGTACGTGCGCGGCGGCATCTACACCAGCGTGGTCGCCGAGCACCGCAAGAAGGGCTGGAAGCCCGAGCCGGCCGTCGTCCTGCCCGTGCAGCCGGCCGAGACCGGCCTGCCGCGCTGACGGCGGCCGCGGCGTCGAATCTGCCGCGTAAACACCCTGTTACTCCGGTTCAGGCCGGTCGGTGACAGGCCGATGACAAGGCACTGCTTGCCAGTGCCCCGCCCGGATCGGCCCCAGCCCGTGTTCGTCCCCGCGAGACCTGCGACGCAAGTCAGCAACTCGCCGGAGCGACACCATGGCCTCTCGATCCCTTGCCACCACCGCCGCCGCGCTGGCCCTGCTGCTGTCGGGCCCCGCGCCGACCCTCGCCGGCGCGCCCGAGGCGCAAGGCCAGCAGCTGTGGCTGACCTCGGGCTTCCTGTCGCGCCACGTGGGCAGCGGCAACACCGGCCGCTACAACGAGAAGAACGGCGGGCTCGGCTTCGAGCTCGCGTTCAGTGACGACTGGCGCCTGGCCGCCGGCGCCTACCGGAACTCGGTCCGCCGGCACAGCCGCTACGCCCAGGCCGTGTGGTCGCCCGAACTGACCCGGCTGCGCCACGGCGACTGGAAGTTCAGCCTCGGTGCCGCGCTCGGCGTCGTCGACGGCTACCCGGCGATGCGCCACGGGGGCTTCTTCCCGACGGTGCTGCCGGTGGCCTCGGTCGAGTGGCGCCGTACCGGCGTCAACCTGACCTACATCCCCTCGCTGGCCGGCAATGTGACCGGCGCCTTCGCGCTGCAGCTCAAGCTCGCCGCGTTCTGACGGACCGTCATCGACCGTTCACGGCCGGGTCATCCCCGGCCCCTAGCGTGCACGCACCCCCCGTAGGAGTGCCCATGCAATCGATTCCCGTCCTCTGCGCGACGCTGGCCTGCGCCTTCGGCCTCGCGACCTTCGTGCCTCCCGCGACGGCCCACGACCGCGCCGGCGGCCCGCGCGCCGCGTCCGAGCGCCCGCTCGTGATCGGCCACCGCGGCGCCAGCGGCTTCCTGCCCGAGCACACGCTCGAGTCCTATGCGCTGGCCATCGAGCTGGGCGCCGACTTCATCGAGCC
>CAZUUU010000298.1:0-3418 GCA_964622685.1 uncultured Methylibium sp. | reverse complement strand
CATGGCGCACTCGCTGCGCTCGCTGGCTGGCGCCCGCCACGAGGTCGAACCCGGCAGCTTCCGGGTCTTCGACTACACCGCCCCCGACCTGGAGACCGCCCGATGAATGCCGACGACGTACGCCGCACCGCCTGGGCGATGCCGCTGACCAGCCCTTCCTATCCGCGCGGCCCCTACCGCTTCGTCAACCGCGAGTTTCTTGTCATCAGCTACCGCACCGACACGGCCGCGCTCGCCGCACTGGTGCCCGAGCCGCTGGTTCCGGCTGGCGACGTGGTGCGCTTCGAGTTCATCCGCATGCCCGACTCGACCGGCTTCGGCGACTACACCGAAAGTGGCCAGGTCATCCCGGTGACCTTCGAAGGCCGCGCCGGCGTGTACGTGCACAGCATGTACCTCGACGATGACGCGCCGATCGCCGGCGGCCGCGAGATCTGGGGCTTCCCCAAGAAGCTGGGTAGCCCGAAGCTGCGCGTGGACAAGGACACCCTGCTCGGCACGCTCGAATACGGGCAGACCCGCATCGCCGTCGGAACGATGGGCTACAAGCACCGGGCCGCAGACCACGCTGCCGTGCAGCAGTCGTTGGCCCAGCCGAACTGGCTGCTGAAAATCATGCCCGACGTGGACTGCAGCCCGCGCGTGTGCGAATTGGTCGAGTACCGCCTTGAGGATGTCGTACTGAAAGGTGCGTGGGAAGGGCCGGCCGCATTACAGCTCTTCGAGCACGCACTCGCCCCCGCGGCCGCGCTGCCGGTGCGCCAGGTGCTGGGCGGACTGCACCTGAACACAGATCTGACGCTCGGCCTCGGCCGCGTGGTGCACGACTACCTCCGCCGCTGAACCCCCGATCAAAGGAGCGCGACATGTCGAGACTCGACAACAAGGTGACCTTCGTCACCGGCGCCGCCAGCGGCATCGGCAAGCGCATCGCCGAGGTCTATGCGCAGGCCGGCGCGAGCGTCGCCGTGGTCGACCTCAACCCCCAGGGTGCCGAGGCCGCCGCCGCTGCGCTTCGCGCCCAGGGCGCCCGGGCGATCGGCATCGGCGTGGACGTGACCGACGAGGCGGGTGTCGATGCCGCCGTGGTGCGCACCGTGGCCGAACTCGGTGGCCTGGACGTGCTGGTCAGCAATGCCGGCATCCAGATCGTCGCGCCACTGGTGGAGTTCAGCTTCGCCGACTGGAGAAAGCTGCTCGCGGTGCACCTCGACGGCGCCTTTCTGACCGCGCGGGCCGCGATGCGCCAGATGGTGGCCAGCCAGCGCGGCGGCTCGATCATCTTCATGGGATCGGTGCATTCCAAGGAGGCCTCGGTGCTGAAGGCGCCCTACGTCACCGCGAAACACGGCCTCGAAGGCCTGGCCAAGGTGATCGCCAAGGAAGGTGCGTCCCATGGCGTACGGGTCAACCTGATCTGCCCGGGCTTCGTGCGTACGCCGCTGGTGGACAAGCAGATTCCCGAGCAGGCCAAGGCCCTCGGGATCTCCGAGGACGAAGTCATCAGGAAGGTGATGCTCAAGGACACGGTCGACGGCGAGTTCACGACGGTGGACGACGTGGCGCAGCTCGCATTGCTGTTCGCCGCCTTTCCGACGAATGCATTGACCGGGCAGTCCATGGTGGTGAGCCACGGCTGGTTCATGCAATGAGCGCCTATCGTCAAGACTTGACCGGCCATTGCGCGCGCGCCGAGGCCGCGACGGCGGAGCTGTTGTCGCAGCGACGTCGGCTGATTGCCGCCGCGTCGCTTGGCCCGGTCGGCATCATGGCAGGCACGCTTGTTCCTCTCCGTGCCCGCGCCGCGGGCGCTCTTCCTTCGTCCGTACGCGATCTGGATGCCGCCGCGCTGGTTCTCTTCGATGCTGCCGCATCGGCACGATGGGTACAAGCACGCGCGGCGCTGGCGCGAGCCAGGACCGCCGCGACCGCTGCCGCATCGTTGGGCGGGCCCTTCACCGAAGCCGGCGGTGCGTTGCACCGCTACTTCGAGGCGAGAAACGGGCTCAGCGGCGATCTGGTGGAGGCCGGCCTCGCCCTGTCGGTCAAGGACCACAGATGGCTGATCGGCGTCGCCGAACGCATCGTGACGCGCGCCGGCGAACTCGCTCAGCCCTTCGCGGAACGCTCCGACAAGTTGACGCCGCAGATCGAGACCTTGTTGTTCCTCGCTCGGCGCATGCGTCGCGCGCTGGTGTGGCACGATTCGATCGGGTACCAGGGTGCGCGTGGGGACTTCGGATCGCTGTGGCAAGCCTTGCGTCAGGAACTGGCCCCCAGCGTGCTGGCGGGCCGGATCCAGGCGCTCGACCAGGCCCTGCAAGGCGCGGCGCATTCGCCCTCGCCGAGTGCCGGCAAGCGTCTGGACGAGGCGGTTCGGGCCTTGCGGCAGGCGAACTGACGCGCGCGACCGCCCGACTCGAGTGCAGGCTGCGGTGCGCTCTCAGCATCTGTAAATTCAGGTAAGTGTCAGGCCGGACGGGAATCCGCCCGTCCCCTCGAGACCGAGCCGCGCTAGGCTGAGCGGTACTTCGGAGTTCTGGATGTATCGCCTATTCCTCGTTGCCACACTTGCGGCCGCCGGCGCGGCCCATGCCGGTCCCAGCATCGGCGTCTCGATCGGCATCAACCAACCCGGCGTGTACGGCCGCATCGAGCTCGGCAACATGCCGCCCCCGGCCGTGGTCTACCCGCAACCGGTGGTCATCGTGCCGACGCCGGTCGCGGTGTACCAGCAGCCGATCTACCTCTATGTGCCGCCGGCGCACCAGGCGAGGTGGGGACACTACTGCAACGCCTACGCGGCTTGCGGCCAGCCGGTGTACTTCGTCCGCGAGTCGTGGGTCCGCGATCATCGCCACCGCGGTGATGACGATCATGACGACGACCGGCACGAACGTCGCGGCAAGCACAAGGGCAAGCGCGATCGCGGCGACGACTGAGCAACCCGTCCGGCTACTTGCGCAGACTCTTGATTGCAGCGGCGCCCAGCCCAAACTGCGAAAAGATCTGCGACCAGTCCTTCAGGTTGCGCGCGAGGACGCGCCCCCAGGTTTCGTAGTCCAGTTGGCTCGGCACGATCACCGAATCGCCGGGCTGCAGGACGCTGTCCGACACCCCGCCCCAGCCGCCTATCCACGATGACCGAGCCGCTGCCGCCGCGGTGCCGTCGGCGTGCAGCACGATCAACTTCGACACGTCGGCCGCATCCTCGAGGCCGGCCAGGGTCAAGTAGTCGCCGACCGTTCGGCCCTCCCGCCACAGCAGGGCGTTTTCGTTGGCGACCGCTCCGATCACGGTGACAAACCCTGGACGCGCAGGCACCACGATCCGATCGCCCGCATCGAGCGCAATGTCGGGGACCGCCGCGAGCGCCTTCGCATTCGCCATCGTCTCGAGCGCGATGCGCCCGTTCGGC
>CAZUUU010000297.1:0-3434 GCA_964622685.1 uncultured Methylibium sp. | reverse complement strand
GGTGATCACCAGCCCCGGCGAGCCTTCCAGCGCGAGCGCAATGCCCAGCGACTGGAACAGCGCCAGGCCCAGTGTGCCGTAGCGGGTGTACTGCGTGATCTTGCGCCGGCCGGCCTCGCCTTCCTTCTTCAGCGCCTCGAGCGTCGGCACCACGTAGGTCATCAGCTGCATGATGATCGACGCGGAGATGTAGGGCATGATGCCCAGCGCGAAGACGGTGAAGCGCGACAGCGCGCCGCCCGAGAACATGTTGAACAGGCTCAGGATGCCGCCCTGCTGGCCCTGGAACAACTGCTGCAGCTGGTCGGGGTTGATGCCCGGCACCGGGATGTGCGCGCCGATGCGATAGACGACGAGCGCCAGCAGCAAGAAGACGAGCCGGCGACGCAGGTCGCCGAACTTGCCGCTCTTGGCCAGTTGATTCGCGTTGGTTGCCACGCCGGGATTCCGTGAGAGCGCGTGCTTCGGTCAGCGTCAGGCGACCGAGCCGCCCGCGGCCTCGATGGCGGCCTTGGCGCCGGCCGTCGCGCCGATGCCCTTGAGCGTCACCTTGCGGCTCAGCTCGCCCGACTTGATGACCTTGACGACCTTGGCGAGTTCGCCCACCAGGCCGACCTGCTTGAGCGTCAGCATGTCGATCTCGTCCACCGCCAGCCCTTGCAGGTCGGACAGCGAGATCTCGGCGTTGTACTTCAGCGTCAGCGACTTGAAGCCGCGCTTGGGCAGCCGGCGCTGCAACGGCATCTGGCCGCCCTCGAAGCCGACCTTGTGGTAGCCGCCGGAGCGCGACTTCTGGCCCTTGTGGCCGCGGCCGGCCGTCTTGCCCAGGCCCGAGCCGATGCCGCGACCGACGCGGCGACGCGCCTTCTTGGCGCCCGCGGCCGGCTTGATCGTGTTGAGTTCCATCGTCATGTTCTCCAGGTTCGGTGCGAGGCGCGATGCCTCAGAGCACCTGCACCAGATAGCTGATCTTGTTGATCATGCCGCGCACGGCCGGCGTGTCCTCGAGCACCGACTCGCTGTTCAGCCGGCGCAGGCCGAGGCCGCGCACGGTCGCGCGATGCGAGGTCTTCGTGCCGATCGGGCTGCGCACGAGCTTGACCTTGAGCGTCTTCTTGTCCGTCATGATGATCTCCGGCGGCGGCTCAGTTCAGGATCTCTTCGACCGACTTGCCGCGCTTGCCGGCGACCTCGGCCGGCGTGGTCGAGCGGCGCAGCGCGTCGAAGGTGGCGCGGACCATGTTGTAGGGGTTCGAGGAGCCCAGGCTCTTGGCCACGATGTCGGTGACGCCCATGACCTCGAACACCGCGCGCATCGGGCCGCCGGCGATGATGCCGGTCCCCGCCACGGCCGGCGCCAGCAGCACCTTGGCCGCACCGTGCTCGCCGGTCACGTTGTGGTGGACCGTGCCGTTCTTCAGGCTGACCTTGATCATGTCCCGGCGGGCGGCGTCCATCGCCTTGGTCACGGCCACCGGCACTTCCTTGGCCTTGCCCTTGCCCATGCCGACCCGGCCGTCGCCATCGCCGACCACCGTCAGCGCCGCGAAGCTCATGGTGCGACCGCCTTTGACCACCTTGGTCACGCGGTTCACCTGGATCATCTTCTCTTTCAGACCGTCGTCGCGACCTTCGTCGGCGATGCGGGGTTGGAACTTGGCCATGTCAGATTCCTTCGATGTGCAGCAGCGTTGCCGAGCCGTTCAGCGGGCTCAGAACTGCAGGCCGGCTTCGCGGGCGGCCTCGGCCAGCGCCTTGACGCGGCCGTGATACGCGAACCCCGCGCGGTCGAAAGCGACCTTCTCGATGCCGGCGGCCTTGGCCTTCTCGGCGATCCGCTTGCCGACGATCGCCGCGGCCGCGGCATTGCCGCCCTTGCCGCCGGCAGCGCCGAGTTGCGTGCGCACGTCCTTCTCGGCCGTGGAGGCGCTCACGAGCACTTTCTCGCCGTCGTCGGAAATGACGCTGGCGTAGATGTGCAGGTTCGAGCGGAACACCGTCAGGCGCGCCACGCTCTGCAGCGCGATGCGGGTCCGGGTCTGCCTGGAGCGGCGCAGGCGCTGATCTCGCTTGTTCAACATCGTGCGGCTCCTTACTTCTTCTTGGTCTCTTTGAGAGAGACCTTCTCGTCGGCATAGCGGATGCCCTTGCCCTTGTAGGGCTCGGGCGGGCGGATCGCGCGGACCTCGGCGGCGATCTGGCCGACCGCCTGGCGATCCGCACCCTTGATGAGGATCTCGGTCTGCGTCGGGCACTCGACCTTGATGCCGGCCGGCATGTCCTTGACCACCGGGTGCGAATAGCCGACCTGGAGGTTCAGCTTCGTGCCCTGGGCCTGGGCCCGGAAGCCGACGCCGACCAGCGTCAGCTTGCGCTCGAAGCCCTTGCTGACGCCGTTGACCATGTTGGCCACCAGCGCGCGCATCGTGCCGCTCATGGCGTTCGCCGCGACCGACTCGTCGACCGGCGCGAAGCTCACCTGGCCGTTGTCATTCTTGACCGCCACCAGCCCGCTCACCGGGCGCACCAGGGTGCCCAGCGAACCCTTGACGCTGATCTGATCGGCCGTGACGGCCACCTCGACCCCCTTAGGCACGGCGATCGGCATTTTTCCAACGCGAGACATCGTTCAGCTCCTTCGCGTCAGGCGACGTAGCACAGGACCTCGCCGCCGATACCGGCAGCGCGGGCCTTGCGGTCCGTCATGACGCCCTTCGGCGTCGTCACGATCGCCACACCCAGGCCGTTCATGACCTGCGGGATCTCGTGGCGGCCCTTGTAGATGCGCAGGCCCGGACGACTGACGCGCTCGATCCGCTCGATGACGGGGCGGCCGGCGTAGTACTTCAGGCCGATCTCGAGTTCCGGCTTGCCGGCCTCGCCCTTGACGGCGTAGGCGTCGATGTAGCCCTCGTCCTTCAGGACCTGGGCGATCGCGACCTTCAGCTTCGACGAGGGCATCACGACGACCGACTTCTCCACCATCTGCGCGTTGCGGATGCGGGTCAGCATGTCGGCGATGGGATCACTCATGCTCATGGGTTTTCTCCTGTACGTTCGCGTGCCGGCTTACCAGCTGGCCTTGACGACACCGGGGATGTCGCCCTTGAACGCCAGTTCACGGATCTTGTTGCGCGCCAGGCCGAAGGTCCGGAACGTGCCGCGCGGGCGGCCCGTCAGGCCGCAACGGTTGCGAAGACGGCTCGGGTAGGCATTGCGCGGCAGCTTCTGCAGCGCGAGGCGCGCCACGTAGCGCTCCTCGTCGGACTTGCCCGCATCGTCGATGATCGCCTTCAGCTCCGCGTACTTCTTCGCGAACTTGGCGACCAGCTCCTCGCGCTTCAACTCACGCTGCTTGATGGACTTCTTGGCCACGGGTCACCTCAGTTCTTGAACGGGAACTTGAATGCGGCGAGCAGCGCCTTGCATTCGTC
>CAZUUU010000296.1:0-3440 GCA_964622685.1 uncultured Methylibium sp. | reverse complement strand
CCAGCGAGACGTAGTACTCCTTCTTGATGTCCGCGCCTTCCTCGATGTACAGGCGGCGCACCTTCTGCCCCTCGGGGCCGGTCTGGTGCGTCTTGAGCTGCATCCCGAGGATCTGGCCCGACAGCGCCTTCACGTCGTCGAGCGACTTCGCGACCTTGACGCCACCGCCCTTGCCCCGGCCGCCGGCGTGAATCTGCGCCTTGACGACCCAGACCGGGCCGCCCAGTTTCTGGGCTGCCTCGACGGCTTCCTGCGTGGTGAAGGCGGGGTAGCCGCGCGGCACCGGCACGCCGAACTGGCGCAGGATCTCCTTGCCTTGGTATTCGTGGATCTTCATGGTGGCGCTGTGGGGGTGGGGAAGGGATCGGGGCTGGCAGTGCCAAGGGCGGGTCGGACGGGCGCTCAGGTCGGCTGCCCGGAGCCCGCCGACAGCTGCGGATTGTGCTCCGCGGCCGGGCGGTACCAGCGCGGGTAGTAGAGCCGCACCGCCTCGGCGTCGCGCCGCAGGGCGTGGCAGCGGTCCAGCTGGAAGGGCGGCAGGTTGCGGTCGGCGTGAGCGGAGCCCTGTCCGCCCTCCTGGGTGTTGATGACTTCGCCGGCGAAGGCCTGGATCACCGCGGTCGGCAGCACCTGCGCCATCTCCGTGATGTGGGTGCAGCCCTGGGCGCCGCCCAGGCGCTCATGGACGGCTCGCCGAAAGCCCTTGACCAGCGACAAGCCGACCAAGCGGCCGTAGACGTCGCCGTAGGCATCGCACAGGCCCGGATAAGGCATCCAGTCGGTCTGTGCGCCGGCCGCCCGGATGACGAGGTGCTCGTCGACCACCAGACGCAGCAGCATGTCGTGCACCGGCGTGCCGGCTGGGCGGATGCCACTGGACAGCGGCCAGTCGCGCGCCTTGGTGTCGGTGATGCGCGCGTCCACCTCCCACAGGCCGTCGGCGCGCGCGAAGATCTGCACGTCGATGCAGCGGCGGTGCTTGGGCTGACGGTCGGGGGTGGCGGGCGGGAGGGCCATGCGATCGCGGCGGGTCGGGGCCGATGCGCCGGGAGAAAAGGCGCCGGCACTTTAGCATGGTGCATTGCACCAATGCAGCCGTTCGCAGGCGCAGCGACGCTACCATCGCGCCATGAGCGCCCGCCCTGCCCGCATCTTCATCGACGGCGAAGCCGGCACGACCGGCCTGGGGATCCGCGATCGCCTGTCGGGCCTGGCCGGCGTCGAGCTGGTCAGCATCGACCCCGCGCGGCGCAAGGACGCCGGCGCGAAGCGCGAGCTGATGGCCGGTGTCGATCTGGTGGTGCTGTGCCTGCACGACGACGCGGCGCGCGAATCCGTCGCGCTCGTCGACAGCCTGCCCGGTGGTGGGCCGAGGATCGTCGACGCCAGCACGGCGCACCGCGTCGCGCCCGGCTGGGTCTACGGGTTTCCGGAGCTGGCGCCCGGACAGGCGCCGGCGGTCGCGGCGTCACGGCGGGTGGCCAACCCCGGCTGCTACCCGACCGGCGGCATCGCCCTGCTGCGCCCGCTGGTCGATGCCGGGCTGTTGCCGGCCGACTATCCGGTGGCGGTGCATGCGGTCAGCGGCTACTCGGGCGGCGGTCGGTCGATGATCGAGGCCTACGAGGCCGGGACGGCGCCGGCCTTCGAACTCTACGGCCTGGGCCTGGAGCACAAGCATCTGCCGGAGCTGCAGCAGCACAGCCGGCTGTCGCGGCGCCCGATCTTCGTGCCGAGCGTCGGCAACTTCCGGCAGGGGATGCTGGTCCAGGTCGCGTTGCACCTGGACCTGCTGAAGGGCCGTCCGCGCCCTGGCGATCTGGAGGCGGCGCTGGCCGCCCGCTACGCCGGCAGCGAGTTCGTCAGCGTCGTCCCGGTCGAGCCGGGCGGCAAGCTCGAGGCCGAGGCGCTGAACGACAGCAACCGGCTGGAGTTGCGCGTCTACGGCAACGAGCCGCGCGGCCAGGCCGTGCTGGTGGCCAGGCTGGACAACCTGGGCAAGGGCGCGTCGGGCGCCGCCGTGCAGAACATCCGCCTGATGCTTGGCTTGGCCACCTAGATCTCGAGTTCCTCCGCATCGCCACCCGCGACGACCCGGCGCACGACCTCGGCGCCGAAGCCGCGCGCGGCCAGAAAGCGCATCTGCTTCGCACGACCCGCGGCATCGGGAGCGAGGCTGCCGAAGCGCTTGGCCCAGACGGCCCGTGCGCGCGCCATTTCGCTGCGCTTCAGGTCGGCCGCGGCGACAACGTCGAGCTCGACCCCATGCTGGGCCAGCTCGTGGCGGATGCGCAGGTTGCCGAAGCGCGCTGCGCGTACCTGGATGCGCGTTTCGACGAAGCGCGCGGTGCTGAGCAAGTCCTTCGCCACCAGCCAGTCGAGGAGCGCGTCGACCTCCTGTTCGACCGGCAACGCGCGATCCGCGGCGATGCCGGACGCGTCCGTGGCCTGCCGCTGCTGCTTGTCGGCATGCGCGAGCAGCTTGCGCCGCAACTCGACCCGGCTGTGCTCGCGCTGCGCGATGCAGGCCAGCGCCTTCGCCTTCAGCGTGGTGGCAGCGCGTGGCAAGGCTCGGCCTCGCGTTCGCGACCGGGCAGGCCGTCGCGCCATGCTTCCGGCGCCACGACCTCGGCCCAGAACTCGTCGATCGAGGCAATGCGGGGACGGTCGCCGCCGGTGAAGCCGAACCATGAGTGCGCGTAATGCGTCGCCGGCGGATGGTCGACCCGCACGAGGCTGAGGACGCGACCGTCGGCCAGCGGCTCGACGGCGATCACGTGGATCTGCCAGCCCTCGGGGTAGGTGGCGTTGACCCGGATGATGGCCTCGGCGCCAAGGTAGCGCTCACCGCTGGTCCACCAGGTGCAGCGTGCGTCCGCCGCAAACAGCGACTGTGCCCCGGCCCAGTCGCGCGCCTGGTAGGCGGCCCACAGGCCGCGCACCAGGTCGATCTCGCGCGACACCGCGACGCTCACTCGCCGCCGGCGGCCTTCTTGCCGGCCTTCGGCACTTCGACCTCGATGCTCGGCAGCAGCGCGATGCCCAGCGACTCGCGGACCTTGTTCTCGATCTCGTGCGCCAGGTCGGGGTTCTCGCGCAGGAACTCGCGCGCGTTGTCCTTGCCCTGGCCGATCTTCTCGCCGTTGTAGGCGTACCAGGCACCGGACTTCTCGACCACCTTGGCCTCGACGCCCATGTCGACGATCTCGCCTTCGCGCGACACGCCCTCGCCGAACAGGATGTCGAATTCGGCGGTCTTGAACGGCGGGGAAACCTTGTTCTTGACGACCTTGACCTTGGTCTCGTTGCCGATGACCTCTTCGCCCTTCTTGATGCTGCCGATGCGGCGGATGTCCAGCCGCACCGAGGCATAGAACTTCAGCGCATTGCCGCCGGTCGTGGTCTCGGGGCTGCCGAACATGACGCCGATCTTTTCGCGG
>CAZUUU010000295.1:0-3482 GCA_964622685.1 uncultured Methylibium sp. | reverse complement strand
AAGCTCCACGACGCCGTTGAGCGCCGGCGCCGCCAGGTCGTTGCCGCGCAGCGCGCCGGCACTGATGGCCGGCTGCGGGTGGAAGAGCGGTGTGTAGAGGTTGGTCGCGAGCGTGTTGCCGAAGTCCATCACGTACGCGTTGTCCTTCTCCAGCTTGAAGCGGGCGGCGGCCAGCACCCACTCGTGCCCGAGGCCGCCGGTGCGCAGCTTGCCGCGCAAGCCCAGTTCGCCGGTGTCGACGCGGTCGCGGCGCGTGTTGTCGAAGCGGTAGACCGTGCCGGCGCCCGTCGCGGCGTTGCTCACGGAGAGGTTCGCGAGCGAGTTCGCTTCATGACTGCGTCGCAGGCCATAGGCACCCCAGGCCGTGATGTCGGCGGTGACGTCCCATTCGCCGCGCAGCGTGCCGAAGGTGTCCCGTTCGTTCGAGTACGACCATGGCTGCGCCCAGTTCGAGCCACCATCCGGCGCCACCGGCACCGCGGTGGCCGTCGCGGCCAGGGTCACGTTGGTGCGCGTCTGGCGCAGCTTGTTGTCCTGGTGGCCGATGTCCGCCGACAGCCGCACGTCGCGGCCGCGCCAGTCGAAGCCCACCGAGGCCAGGCTCAGCCGGGCGTCCTCGTCGTCGATCGCGGTGCCGCCGTCGCGCCGCGCCGCATTGACGCGGATGCCGGTCGCGCCATCGGGTCCGAAGCGTCGCGCGATGTCGGCGGCCGCGTTGCGCTGGCCGCCGCTGCCGGCGCCCACCGTCACGCGCGTCAGCGCTTCGTTCGGTGCACGCTTGGGCAGCAGGTTGATGGCACCGCCGAGGCCACCGCCGCCGGGGTTCGCGCCGTTCAGGAAGGCCGACGCACCGCGCAGCACTTCGACGCGCTCGAAGAGTTCGGTCGCGATGTACTGGCGCGGCAGCAGGCTGTAGAGCCCGTTGTAGGCGACGTCGTCCGAGCCGAGGATGAAGCCGCGGATGAAGTACGACTCCTGGAAGTTGCCGAAGCCGCGCGCCACGCGCACGCCCGGGTCGTTCTGCAGCACGTCGCCGACGCTCCGGGCCTGGCGGTCCTGGATCAGCTCGTTGGTGTAGCTGGTGATGCTGAACGGCGTGGTCATCGCGTCGCGCGTGCCGAGGATGCCGGCGCGTGCGCCGCGTGCGACCTGCCCGCCGGGATAGGCCGGGCTCAGGCCGCCGGCCGAGGCGTCGGCACTCGCGCGCACGAGCACCGGCTCCAGCACCGTGGCCGGTGCCGAGGCGGCGGACTCGGGCGCCGGCGGCGGCGTTTGCGCGAGGGCCGTCGTGGCCAGCGCCGGCGGCACGAGGGCCAGGATCCTCCGGGGGAGTCTCGACGGGTTCTTCATCGTGGAGTTCGCTGGATCGAAAGGGATGCGGGGGTGCGGGTCGTCAGGACGGCAGCGCGGCAGGCATCGGCCCCTGGCACGCGACCTGGCTCACTGGTTCGGCGTCGCCTTGGGCCTGGCCGGCAGCGCGGGCAGGCCCTTCGACTGGTTGAAGAACAGCGTGCTCACGTAGGTCGCGCTGTCGTAGGTCTCGGCCGTGCCCTGCGCGCCCTGGCGTTCGCCCGGCGTCTTGTCGGCGTGGCTGACTTCCACCAGGTAGCCGCCGCGCCAGGGCGTCGCGAAGCGGGCCTTGCCCTGCTCGTCGGTGCGGTGCTCCTGCATCCAGCCCGACGCCGTGACGACCGCGAGCTTGGCCCGGGCCAGCGGCTGGCCCTTGAACAGCACCTGCACCTCGCCCGGCTTGCCGGTGGGAACGACATCGAGCCTGAGCTTCGGCGCCTGCGCCCGCCAGTCGGCGACCAGCCGCGCGGCCGGGTGGTACAGCGCACGGGTCGTCTTGTCGCCCTGCTTCACCTCGCGGATCGGGTAGCCGGCGTCCTCGGCGACCAGCGACTCGCCGGCCTTCGCCCGCACCGGCAGCGCAAAGCCCTCGGCAGCCTTGGCGAGCGGCGCGCTGCGTTCGCCCTTGGCGCTGACGTGCCACGCGGCCGGCGCGACGAACTTGTCGAGCAGGCCCGGCGAGGTCTCACGCAGGCTCTCGCCGTACTCGCCGAAGCGCAGCTGCGCCCCGTTCGCGCCGTCGGGTTCGAGCCAGATCTGGTGGGCGTGGACGGTGCTGCCGGCCAGCAGGACGCAGAGTGCAAGCTGCACGCGGATCGAGTTCATGGGATGTCCTTTCAGGGAGATGCTCAGAAGCGGTACCGCGCCGTCAGCAGCGCGTTGCGCCGCTCGCCGAAGCCGCAGTCCTGGTTGAGGCCGCGGCACCACGACAGGTACTCCTTGTCGGCCAGGTTGCGCAGGCTCAGGTGCAGGTCCCAGGACCCCAGGTCGTAGCCGACCATGGCGTCGAACAAGGTGACCGACGGCAGTTCAGGCTGCCCGTTGGCGCCGGTCACGCTGCCGACGTGGCGCACCCCGACGCCGGTCCGCAAGCCGCGCGCGAAGTGGTACTGCAGCCAGGCGGACGCGGTCTTCTCGGCGATCGAGGACAGGCGCCGGCCCGTCACCGCGTTGACGGCGTCGAGCCGGGTGAGGCTGGCGGTGAACTCCAGCGCGGCCACGCGCTGCCGGGTTTCGACCTCCCAGCCGCGGGTGGTGGCACCGACCTGTTCCACGCCCCCGGGCGTCGCGCCATCGACGACGCGGTTCTGCTGCTCGATGTCGAACCACGCCAGCGCGACCTGGCGGTCGCCGTCGGCCGACAGGTACTTGATGCCGGCCTCCGTCTGCGATCCGGTGGTCGGCTTGAGCTGGCCCGCGCCCGCCGTGCCATCCGTGCCGAGGTTGGGCACGAAGGCCTCCGACGCGCTGAGGTAGGGCGACAGCCCGAAGTCGAAGCGGTACATCAGGCCGACGCGCCCGGTCGTGGCCCCGTTGCGCACCACCGCGTCGGGCGTGCTGCCGAGGTTGAGAGTGACGTTGCGGGCGCGGTCGCGGCGCAACGCGGCGGACAGCACCCAGGGCCCCCATTCGACGTGGTCCATCGCGTACACGCCGGTCTGCAGGATCCGGCTGTCCGGGCGGTCGCTGCCGGTCAGTGCGGCGGTGTTGACGAAGCCGTACACCGGCGCGTAGAGGTTGATCGTGCCGCCGCCGGTGCCGACCGAGGTGTAGTTGTATTCCTCCCAGAGCGCGTTCTGGTGGTCCACGCCGAAGCCGACCTGATGGCGCGTCGGCCCCAGCGCGAAGCGGCCCTCCAGGCGCAGGTCACCGGCCAGCACGTCGGTCTTGCGGTCGGCGGTGTGGATCGTGCGGGTGATGTTGCCGGCATCGTCGGGCACGGCCCCCACGGTGGCCCAGTGCTCGCGTGTCACGCTGGCCGAGAGCGTCTTGCGCGCGATCGCGGCGATCCGCCAGTCGGCCCCGAGTGCCTGGTCGAGCGACAGCGTCCATTCGTTCTTGCGCGTGTCGTAGCGATCCCAGCCCGGCTCGCCGACGAAGCGGCTGCTCGGGATGCGCCCGAGCGGGGCCGG
>CAZUUU010000294.1:0-3484 GCA_964622685.1 uncultured Methylibium sp. | reverse complement strand
CGACCACCACCTGCGGTTGCGGGTCTTCGTTCTCGGTCTGATCCTCGGGTCCGCTCCTTCCGCCAGAAGCCGCCCTCGGGCGGCTTCGTCGTTCCTGTGGCGGCTCAAGCCGGGTAGATGGCGCCCAGCACGCGCGGGCCGCGCGCGCCCGTCACCGAGGCCAGGTTGCCCGCTTCGCCTTGAAGGCAGGCACGGGCCAGCCAGGCGAAGGCCGCGGCCTCGACCTGCAGCGGTGGCAGTCCGCGGCTCGCGGTCGACGCCACCCGGCAGCCCGGCAGTGCCTGCTGCAGGCGCCGCATCAGCTCGGCATTGAAGGCACCGCCGCCGCAGACCAGGAGTTCGCCGGCGGCCGGCAGCTGGGCGCGCAGGTCGCGGGCGATGGCCCGGGCCGTCAGCTCGCACAGCGTGGCCTGCACGTCCTGCGGCGGCGCGGCCGGCTGGCCAGCCAGCAGCGCGTCCAGCCAGTCGGCGTGGAAATCGTCGCGGCCGGTGCTCTTGGGCGGCGGCAGTGCGAAGTACGGGTCGGCCAGCGCCGCGGCCAGCAAGCCCGGGATCACCTGGCCTCCGGCGGCCCAGGCGCCGCCGTCGTCGTAGGGGCGGCCCCGATGCCGCTGGCACCACAGGTCCATCAGGGCGTTGCCGGGGCCGCAGTCGAAGCCGCGCACGGGGCCCGAGGCGGGGAGCAGGCTCAGGTTGCTGATGCCGCCGATGTTGGCGACCGCCAGGTCTCGCCCGGCCTGCGCGAAGCGAGCGCGGTGGAAGGCCGGCACCAGCGGCGCGCCCTGGCCGCCGGCCGCGACGTCGCGGCTGCGCAGGTCGGCGACGACCGTCAGGCCGCTCAGCTCGGCCAGCAGCGCCGGCGCATTGATCTGCAGCGTGTAGCCGGTGCCATCGAACTGCCCGGGACGGTGGCGCACCGTCTGTCCGTGCGCGCCGGCGGCCCGCACCGGACCCGGCGCCTGCGTGCGCAGGTCGGCGACCACCGCGGCATAGACGCGCGCCAGCGCATTGGCCGCCAGTGCGGCGCGGTGGAGTTCGTTGTCGCCGGCGGCGTTGAGCGCCAGCAGTTCGGCGCGCAGGCCCGAATCGAAGTCGCGGTGGGCATGGGCCAGCACGTCCATGCGGCCGCCGGCGAAGTCGATCAGCACGCCGTCGGCGCCGTCGATCGAGGTGCCCGACATCAGGCCGATGTAGCGCTCGTCCATGCGTCGATGCTAAGCGCCACGTCCACGAAAAAGCCCGCCGGAGCGGGCCTTGGTGTCGCGGCGGGCGTCGATCACTCGAAGCGCGCTGCCGCGGTGGCCGGCGCGACGGCCAGCTGCGAGCGGGCCGAGCCGGCGATCTCGTCGAAGCGGTTGCGCGCCGCCGGCGAGATCGTGAAGCTCTCGGAGTTGCGGGCGATCGTCATCGGATCGACGACCTGGCCTCGCACGCGGAACTCGTAGTGCAGGTGCGGCCCGGTGGCCCAGCCGGTCGCGCCGACGGCCCCGATGGTCTGGCTCTGCTCGACGCGCTGGCCGCGCTTGACGTCGATGCGGCTCAGGTGCGCATAGCGCGTCTCGCGATCGCCCGGGTGGCGCAGGATGACGACGTTGCCGTAGCCGTTCTGCCAGCCCGAGAACTCGACGAGGCCGTCGCCGACCGCGCGCACCGCGGTGCCGGTCGGCGCGCCGTAGTCGACGCCCAGGTGGGCCCGCCAGGTCTTCATGATCGGGTGCAGGCGCATCGCGAAGCCCGAGGTCACGCGCGAGAAGGCCATCGGCGAGGCGAGGAACATGCGGGTCTTGCTGCGGCCGTCGAGGCCGAAGTAGGCGCCCCGCATCTTGCCGCCGGGCAGCGCGTCCTGGAACCAGACCGCGTCGTGCTGCCGGCCGCCATTGATGAACTGCGCCGCCAGCACCCGGCCCGAGGCCTGGTTCCAGGTGATCGGCTCGCCGTCGGCCGTCAGGGCCTCGTACAGCACCGTGAAGCTGTCGCCGCGACGCAGCTCGCGGCGGAAGTCGATGTCGTTGCCGAACAGCTCGGCGATCTGCATCGTCACCGGGTCGGGCAGGCGCGAGTCGTCGGCGGCGGCGAACAGCGAGGTCTCGATCGTGCCCGAGCCCAGCTTGACCTCGCTGGCCAGCGGGGCCTGCTCGCTGCGTGCCTGCAGGCCGAGCGTGTCGCGCGTGATCGTCAGCCGCGTGAAGTGGGTCGAGAACTGCGAACCGGCCTCGGCGGGCGAACGTGCCACCAGCTCGGCCAGTCGGCCTTCGGTGGTCAGGACGCGCACCATCTTGCCGGCGCGGCCCTCGAGCAGCTTGCGGGCGGTGGTGTCGCGGCGGATGAAGGCGGCGGCCTCGGGATCGTCCACGCCCAGGCGTTGCAGCAGGGTGTCGGCGGTGTCGCTGTGGCGGGTCAGGTCGCTGCGGTAGAGCTCGACGGCATGCGTTTCAAGCGCTTGCAACTGTGCGTCGAGTGACAGCGGCGTGACGCTTTCGGTCACCACGCGGCGCGGCAGGTCGGCCGCGTCCGGCGCCAGCGGCGCGACGCCGAAGGCGGTGACGGCCGAGCCGAGGAGGAGGGTCACCACCGCGGCCGTCAGGCGCCGGGGATGGCGCTGCAGCATGGCGTTGGTGTCTTGCGCCAGGCGCAGCAGAGAGTCAGTGGTCTTCAATCCCAACGGTCCCGAACGGTGTGTAGGTCCTGCGCGAAGCCCGCGAGGGCGATCCGGCAGGCCGGCTTTGAGGGTCTGTCTGCGGCGGCGAGGTTCGGGGCGTCCTCTAGAATGCCGTCGCTTTCCGACCGTGAAATTCTACCGGTGGCTCCTCGTGCAGCCATTGTGGAAACCCCAAATCTTCCCCATGTCCCAGTCCGCCGATCAGGCAATCGCCCCCAGCGGCGACCAACGGCCTTCATCTGCGCCGAAGTACCCGGTCACCGACCGGGTTCGCGAAGCGATGGCCATCAGCTTGCGCGGCTGCGACGAACTGCTGCCGCAGGAGGACTGGCTGCAAAAGCTCGCCCGGTCCGATGCAACCGGCGTGCCACTGCGCATCAAGCTGGGCCTGGACCCGACCGCACCCGACATCCATGTCGGCCACACGGTGGTGCTGAACAAGATGCGCCAGCTCCAGGACCTGGGGCACCAGGTGATCTTCCTGATCGGCGACTTCACCTCGATGATCGGCGACCCGTCCGGGCGCAACACCACCCGCCCGCCGTTGACCCGCGAGCAGATCGAGGCCAACGCCCAGACCTACTTCAAACAGGCCGGGCTGGTGCTGGACCCCGGCAAGACCGAGATCCGCTACAACTCCGAGTGGAGCGACCCGCTGGGCGCGCGCGGCATGATCCAGCTGGCCTCGCGCTACACCATCGCGCGGATGATGGAGCGCGACGACTTCACCAAGCGCTTCAAGTCGGGCGTGCCGATCTCGGTGCACGAGTTCCTGTACCCGCTGATGCAGGGCTACGACTCGGTGGCGCTCAAGAGCGACCTCGA
>CAZUUU010000293.1:0-3505 GCA_964622685.1 uncultured Methylibium sp. | reverse complement strand
TCACGCGGTGCGAGGTCCTTCAGGGTCGGGGCATAACGCTCCATGAAGCGCTCGCCATTGCTGTTGAGCAGGATGGCGCCTTCGCCGCGGCAGCCTTCGGTCAGCAGCACGCCCGCACCGGCCACGCCGGTCGGGTGGAACTGCCAGAACTCCATGTCCTGCAGCGGGATGCCGGCGCGCGCGGCCATGCCCAGGCCGTCACCGGTATTGATGAAGGCGTTGGTGGAAGCCGCGAAGATGCGGCCGGCACCACCGGTGGCCAGCAGCACGGTCTTGGCGTGCAGCACGTGCAGGTCGCCGGTTTCCATTTCGAGGGCGGTCACGCCCACCACGTCACCTTCGGCGTCGCGAACCAGGTCCAGCGCCATCCACTCGACGAAGAACTGGGTGCGTGCGGCGACGTTCTGCTGGTAGAGGGTGTGCAGCATGGCGTGGCCGGTGCGGTCGGCTGCGGCACAGGCGCGCTGCACGGGCTTCTCGCCGTAGTTGGCGGTGTGGCCGCCGAAGGGACGCTGGTAGATGGTGCCGTCGGGGTTGCGGTCGAAGGGCATGCCCATGTGCTCCAGGTCGTACACGACCTTGGGTGCTTCGCGGCACATGAATTCGATGGCGTCCTGGTCGCCGAGCCAGTCGGAACCCTTGACGGTGTCGTAGAAGTGGTAGTGCCAGTTGTCCTCGGACATGTTGCCGAGCGAGGCACCGATGCCGCCCTGCGCCGCGACCGTGTGCGAGCGGGTCGGGAACACCTTGGACAGCACCGCCACGTTCAGGCCGGCGCGCGCCAGCTGCAGCGAGGCCCGCATGCCGGAGCCGCCGGCGCCGACGATGACGACGTCGAACTTGCGGGTCGGAAGTTTCGCGCTCATGAACTCACAGCCTCCAAAGCACCTGGACCGCCCAGCCGCTACAACCCACCAGCCACGCGATCGTGGCCACCTGCAACACCAGCCGCACGCCGACCGGCTTGACGTAGTCCATCCAGATGTCGCGCACGCCGACCCAGGCATGCCACGCCAGCGAGACGATGACGACGAAGCTCAGCACCTTCATCCACTGCGACGAGAAGATCGCGGCCCAGCGTTCGTAGCCGAGCGGGCCGCCGAACAGCACCTGCACCAGCAGCACGATCGTGAACAGGGCCATCAGGCCGGCCGTGACACGCTGGCTGAGCCAGTCGCGCAAGCCGTAGTGCGCGCCGACGACGACACGCTTGGATCCGTAGGTCGGGGTCATCGCCGCTCCTCAGAAGAAAAGCCGGACGGCCAGCGCCAGCGTGAGCAGCGTGCTCAGGCCGAGCGTCACCAGCGCGGAGAGGTGGCCCACCTCCTTGCTGACCGCATGGGACATGTCCATCCACAGGTGGCGCAGGCCTGCGATGAAGTGCAGCAGGTAGGCCCAGATCAGCGCCAGCGCCACCAGCTTCATGAAGAAGCCCGGCAGGAAGCCGACGCCCGCCGAGAAGGCGCTGGTGAAGCGCTCGTAGCTGATCTCGGAGCTGAGGCTCACGTCGAAGAGCCACACTACGAAGGGCAGCAGCACGAACATCAGCGCACCGCTGATGCGATGCAGGATCGACACGATGCCCGCCGGCGGCAGCCGGTAGCCGAGGATCTGCGTGACGTGGATGTTGCGGTAGACCGGACGTGGCCGGCTGGCGGTACTGTCTGTCATGCCCGAGACCTTGTCGTTATCCGTAGAACTTGGCGATGTTATTGCATTGCAGCAGATCGTTCGGCGCTGCCGCGATGATCCGTGCGGTCAGCTCAGCTCGTTGCGATAGTGGTGATTGCTGGTGTCGTACAGGCCGCGGCGCAACTCCACCGGCTTGTCGCCATAGGTCAGCGTGCGACGCTCGACGCTCAGCAGCGGTGCACCTTCGGCCACGCCCAGCAGCGGCGCATCGGCCGCGCTCGCCGCCACCGCGCGCACCTTCTCCTCGGCACGGATCATGCGCACGCCGAACTCCGTCTCGAACAGCGCATACATCGGCCCGCGGTAGTCGCTCAGGCGCTCGGCCGTCAGCCCCTTGAAAAGCAGACCGGGCAGCCACAGGTCGTCGAGCACCACCGGCCGACCGCCGAAGAACAGCAGCCGGCGCACCTGGATCACCGGGTCGCCGGCCTTCAGGTCGAGCAGCCGCGCCACTTCGGCCGGCGCCCGCAGGCGCTTGCAGTCGATGAAGCGACGCTCGACCGGGCCGGGCTTCTGGTGGGGCTCCGGCACGAGCCGCAGGAAGCGGTACTGCACCTGCTCCTCGGCATGCGTCGCGACGAAGGTGCCCTTGCCCTGGCGCCGCACCACGAGGTTCTCGATCGCCAGTTCGTCGATCGCCTTGCGCACCGTGCCCTGGCTGACCCTGTAGCGTGCGGCAAGGTCCATCTCGCTGGGAATGGCCTCGCCGGGACGCCACTCGCCGGCCTGCAGGCTGCGCGTGATCAGCGCCTTGATCTGCTGGTACAGCGGGCTGAACGCCGGCCCGGCAGCATCGAGCGCGGTGTCGTCGAGCGCAGGGGTCGGGGGCAGCGCGGCAGCCATCGCCCGATTGCATCACAGCCGGGCGCCGCGGCAGCCATAACCCATCAAAGATGTCTTATATAAGACACAAGATTGAAGCGCTCTGCCCAGGGCGGTTCGCGACTGCTCCTACACTTGGCGCACGTTCCCGGCCGCGCACCGGCGCGCGGCCGTCCCTCCCCGCCCGACCTCTTCCGGAGCCTCACCATGAGCAAGAAACCCGTCCGCGTGGCCGTCACCGGTGCCGCTGGCCAGATCGGCTACGCGCTGCTGTTCCGCATCGCCTCCGGCGAGATGCTGGGCAAGGACCAGCCCGTGATCCTGCAGCTGCTCGAGATCCCGGACGAGAAGGCCCAGAAGGCACTGAAGGGCGTGATGATGGAGCTGGAGGACTGCGCCTTCCCGTTGCTGGCCGGCATGGAGGCGCACGGCGACGCCAACGCGGCCTTCAAGGACACCGACTACGCGCTGCTGGTCGGCGCGCGTCCGCGCGGTCCTGGCATGGAGCGCAAGGACCTGCTGGCCGCCAATGCGCAGATCTTCACGGCCCAGGGCAAGGCGCTGAACGCCGCCGCCTCGCGCAACGTGCGCGTGCTGGTGGTCGGCAATCCGGCCAACACCAACGCCTACATCGCGATGAAGAGCGCCCCGGACCTGCCGCGCAAGAACTTCACCGCGATGCTGCGCCTGGACCACAACCGTGACGCCAGCCAGATCGCCGCCAAGACCGGCAAGGCCGTGGCCGACATCCAGAAGCTGTGCGTGTGGGGCAACCACTCGCCGACGATGTATGCCGACTACCGCTTCGCCACCATCGGCGGCGCGTCGGTCAAGGACATGATCAACGACCAGGCCTGGAACAAGGACGTGTTCCTGCCCACGGTCGGCAAGCGCGGCGCGGCCATCATCGAGGCGCGCGGCCTGTCATCGGCGGCGTCGGCCGCCAACGCCGCGATCGACCACATGCGCGACTGGGCGCTGGGCTCGAACG
>CAZUUU010000292.1:0-3532 GCA_964622685.1 uncultured Methylibium sp. | reverse complement strand
GCTTCATCGTCAGCCCCTCGCGCCAGACCTACCACTGCTTCGGCTGCGGCGCGCACGGCAATGCGATCGGCTTCCTGATGGAGCACGGCGGCCTGGGCTTCATGGACGCGGTGCGCGACCTGGCCCAGCAGGCCGGCCTGACGGTCCCCGAGGACGACCGCAGCCCCGAGGAACGCGAGCGGGCGCGCGTCGCCAAGGAGCGCCAGGCGACGCTGACCGAGGTGCTGGCCAAGGCCGGCGAGCACTGGCGCAAGCAGCTCAAGGGCAGCGACCGGGCCGTCGCCTACCTCAAGGGGCGCGGGTTGACCGGCGAGATCGCCGCGCGCTTCGGCCTGGGCTACGCGCCCGAGGGCTGGCGCGGCCTGGCCAGCGTGTTCCCGCGCTACGACGATCCGCTGCTGACCGAAGCCGGGCTGGTGATCGTGCAGGGTGACGACGGGCCGGAGCAGAAGCGCTACGACCGCTTCCGCGACCGCATCATGTTCCCGATCCGCTCGGTGCAGGGCGAGGTCATCGGCTTCGGCGGCCGCGTGCTCGACCAGGGCGAGCCCAAGTACCTGAACTCGCCCGAGACGCCGGTCTTCGTGAAGGGCCGCGAACTCTACGGCCTGCACGAGGCCCGGCACGCGCTGCGCGAGCGCGGCTACGCGCTGGTCGTCGAGGGCTACATGGACGTGGTGGCGCTGGCCCAGCTGGGCTTCCCGAATGCCGTGGCGACGCTGGGCACGGCCTGCACCGCGGAGCACGTGCACAAGCTGCTGCGCTTCACCGACCGCATCGTCTTCAGCTTCGACGGCGACGCCGCCGGGCGGCGCGCCGCCGGGCGGGCGCTGGAAGCCGCGCTGCCGCACGCGACCGACACCCGCAGCATCAAGTTCCTGTTCCTGCCGCCCGAGCACGACCCGGACTCCTTCGTCCGCGAACGCGGCGCCGCCGCCTTCGAGGCCTGCGTCGAGCATGCGGTGCCGCTGTCGCGCCAGCTCGTCGAGGCGGCCCGCGAGGGCTGCGAGCTCGACAGTGCCGAGGGCCGCGCCCGCTTGCTGGCCAACGCGAAGCCGCTCTGGCAGGCCTTGCCCGACGGCGCCCTGAAGCGCCAGCTGCTGGTCGACCTGGCGACCGAGGGTCACCTGCCGACGACCGAGCTGGCCACGCTGTGGGGCGCACAGGCGCCGGCGCGCGGCCGACCGTCGCCGGCGAGGACCACCGCGCCGTCGCGGCGCCCTCCCCGGGTGGTGATGCGCCGGCCCGAGGATCACGCCGCCCGCCTGCTGCTGCTGAACAGCGCCTGGTGGGGCCAGCTCAGCGATGCCGAGCACACGCTGCTGTGCGAGCGTCCGGGCTGGCACGGCGAGCTGTTCCGGTGGCTGGACAGCCAGCTCCACGAGCTGGGCCCGCAGCCCTGGTCGGCCTGGCGCGAGCCCATCGGCTTGCAGGAGTGGGGAACACTGGCCGTCCAGCTGGTCGAGACGATGGACCTGGAGGTCGAGCCGCTGCTCGACGACCTCCGTTCGGCGGTCGCCCAGGTCGGCGCCGCCGATCCCCGGCAGGCGGCCGAGCGCGTCCTGGGCCGCCTCTAGCCCCGGACTTTGACCTGCGGGGCCTCTTCGCAGATAATCTCTTGTTCGTCAGATCGGCAAGAGTGAGCGCAGCACCTCCGGGCCCCGGCCACCCTCGAAACGGGTTCACAGGCCACCCTTACCCGCCAGGACTGCACCTTCCGGACCCTCACGCGAGCTTGCCCGCCGACGCCGCCGAAGCCCTCCCCTTGTACGGGACGGCGATGGCCCGACCTGCACTTCCATGCGATCCAGAGGGTCCGTGGGATCGCCGGTCGGTTGAACGCGTTCGGCCTTCGGCCCCCGAGACACCCATCCTCCGAGGAATCGCATGACCGCGAAGAAGAGCGCTCCCGCCCCGGCGAGCAAGCCCGCCAAGCCGGCCGCCGTTGCCAAGAAGCCGGCGGCCAAGCCCGCCGAGGTCGACCTGAAGAAGGTCAAGGCCGCCGCCCCGCCGGCACCCGCCAAGGGCGCCGCCGCGAAGGCGCCGGCCAAGCCGGCCGCCAAGCCCCCCGCGAAGGCCGCCGTCGTCGAGGCCCAGAAGGGCAAGCCGGGTCGCAAGCCCAAGGCCGGCACCAAGCCGGCCGAGGCGGAGATCGAGGAGGACCTGAGCGACATCGAGGCCGACCTCGAAGGCGAGGTCGAGGCCAGCACCGAGGAGACCGCCAAGGCCAAGCCGCTGCGGATGAAGGTCTCGCGCGCCAAGGAGCGCGCGCTGATGCGCGAGTTCGGCCTGGACGAGACGCAGCTCACCGAGGACGAGGTCGCCAAGCGCCGCCAGGAGCTCAAGACGCTCATCAAGATGGGCAAGACGCGGGGTTTCCTGACGCACCAGGAGATCAACGACCACCTGCCCGAGAAGCTGGTCGAGGCCGAGATCCTCGAGGCCATCGTCTCGATGCTCAACGACATGGGCATCGCGGTCTACGAGCAGGCCCCCGACGCGGCCACGCTGCTGATCGCCGGCGGCTCGACCGCGACGTCGACGGACGAGGAGGCCGAGGAGGAGGCCGAGGCGGCGCTGTCGACCGTCGACTCCGAGTTCGGCCGCACCACCGACCCGGTGCGCATGTACATGCGCGAGATGGGCACGGTCGAGCTGCTGACGCGCGAGGGCGAGATCGAGATCGCCAAGCGCATCGAAGGCGGCCTGCAGGCCATGATGCTGGCGATCAGCGAATCGCCCACCACGATCGCCGAGATCCTGGTGCTGGCCGACAAGATCGGCGCCGGCGAGATGCAGATCTCCGACGTGGTCGACGGCTTCGTCTCGAACGAGGAAGCCGATGACTACGTGGCCGAGGAAGACTTCGACGAGTTCGACGAGGAAGACGACGACGACGGCAACGGCGGCTCCAAGGCGCTGACCAAGAAGCTCGAGGAACTGAAGGCCGCCGCGCTGATCCGCTTCGGCGAGCTGCGCACGCACTTCGAGCGCATGCGCAAGGCCTACGAGAAGGACGGCTACAAGTCGCCGGCCTACAACCGCGCGCAGATGGGCGTCAGCTCCGAGATCATGAGCCTGCGCTTCACGGTCAAGACCATCGAGCGGCTGTGCCAGATCCTGCGCTCGCAGGTGGACGACATCCGCCGCTACGAGCGCGAGCTGCGCAAGATCGTGGTCGACAAGTGCGGCATGCCGCAGGAACACTTCATCAAGACCTTCCCGCCCAACGCGCTGAACCTGAAGTGGGCCGAGCGCGAGGCCGCGGCCGGCAAGCCCTACAGCGTCGTGATGGCCCGCCACCTGCCGCCGATCCAGGATCTGCAGCAGAAGCTCATCGACATCCAGTCCAAGGCGGTGGTGCCGATCGAGGACCTGAAGCACATCAACAAGAAGATGAACCAGGGCGAGAAGGCCTCGCGCGATGCCAAGAAGGAGATGATCGAGGCCAACCTGCGCCTCGTGATCTCGATCGCCAAGAAGTACACCAACCGCGGCCTGCAGTTCCTCGACCTCATCCAGGAAGGCAACA
>CAZUUU010000291.1:0-3593 GCA_964622685.1 uncultured Methylibium sp. | reverse complement strand
AGAAGCGCATCATGTTCCGCCGCGCGATGAAGCGCGCGATGCAGAACGCGATGCGTCTGGGCGCGCAGGGCATCAAGATCATGAGCGCCGGCCGCCTGAACGGCATCGAGATCGCGCGCACCGAGTGGTATCGCGAAGGTCGCGTGCCGCTGCACACGCTGCGCGCGGACATCGACTACGGTTTCTCGGAGGCCAAGACGACCTACGGCGTCATCGGCGTCAAGTGCTGGGTCTATCGCGGCGATCGCCTGGCCAACGGCGAGGCGCCGGTGATCAAGACGGACGAGCGCGAGGAGCGTCGTGACCGTCGCGGTCCGCGCGGCGATCGCCCGGGCGGCGACCGCCGTCCGCCGTCGCGCGACGGCGCCGGACGTCCGGGCGGAGGCCGTCCTGCCGTCCGTGCCGAAGCCACCGACAAGCCCACCGACGCGCCTGCGGCGCCGGCGGCGACCGACGCGCCGAAGGCCGCGGTGAAGCGCGTTCGCAAGGCTGCCACGCCGGCGCCGGGCGACGCCAAAGGAGAATAAGCATGCTGCAACCCGCACGCCGCAAGTTCCGCAAGGAACAGAAGGGCCGTAACACCGGCATCGCCACCCGTGGCGCCAACGTGTCCTTCGGCGATTTCGGCCTGAAGGCCACCGAGCGTGGTCGCCTGACGGCCCGTCAGATCGAGGCGGCCCGCCGCGCGATCTCGCGCCACGTCAAGCGCGGCGGCCGCATCTGGATCCGCATCTTCCCGGACAAGCCCATCTCGCAGAAGCCGGCCGAAGTCCGCATGGGCAACGGCAAGGGCAACCCGGAGTACTACGTGGCCGAGATCCAGCCCGGCAAGGTGCTCTACGAGATCAACGGCGTTCCCGAGGCCCTGGCCCGCGAAGCGTTCACGCTGGCCGCAGCCAAGCTGCCGCTGCGCTGCACGTTCGTGGCGCGCCAGGTCGGCGCCTGAGTCGAACGGAGAATCTGAGATGAAAGCATCCGAACTTCGCGCCAAGGACGTGGCTGCGCTCGAGCAGGAGGTCAAGGACCTGCTGAAGGCGCACTTCGGGCTGCGCATGCAGAAGGGCACGCAGCAGTTGACCAACACCTCCACCCTGCGTCGGACGCGCCGCGACATCGCGCGCGCCAAGACCGTGCTGACCGAGAAGAAGAAGGGGACCGCGCAATGACGTCCACCGATAACGCCGTCAAGAACACCCGCACGCTGGTGGGTCGCGTCGTCAGCGACCAGCGCGCCAAGACGATCACGGTGCTGGTCGAGCGCCGCACGAAGCACGAGCTCTACGGCAAGATCGTCGGCCGCTCGCGCAAGTACCACGCCCACGACGAGAACAACGAGTACAAGCTCGGGGACGTCGTCGAGATTGCCGAAGGCCGGCCGATCTCGAAGACCAAGGCCTGGGTCGTGACCCGGCTGGTCGAGAAGGCCCGCGCGGTCTGAAGCCCACCTGCGTCGAGGGGCTTGCGCGCTCCGCGACACCGACGACCGGACCGCTGGCAAGCTGGCGACCGGTCGTTCCCATTTTCGCGGCCCCACTTTCTGGAGAGACACCATGATCAAGGTTGGCGACAAGCTGCCCGCCGGCACGCTGCAGGAGTTCATCGAGGTCGAGGGTGAAGGCTGCTCGCTCGGCCCCAACTCGTTCGAAGTCGACAAGCTAACGGCAGGCAAGACCATCGCCGTCTTCGCGCTGCCGGGGGCCTTCACCCCGACCTGCTCGGCGCAGCACGTCCCGGGCTTCGTGAAGAACGCCGACGCCTTCAAGGCGGCCGGGGTCGACGAGATCTGGTGTGTGGCGGTCAACGATGCCTTCGTGATGGGCGCCTGGGGCCGCGACCAGAAGACGGCCGGCAAGGTGCGGATGATGGCCGACGGCAGCGCCGCGTTCGCCCAGGCGACGGGGCTGACGCTGGACCTGACGGCGCGCGGCATGGGGCTGCGATCGCAGCGCTACTCGATGCTGGTGGTGGACGGCAGGGTCAAGACGCTCAACGTCGAGGCGCCGGGCAAGTTCGAAGTCAGCAATGCCGAGACGCTGCTGGCCCAGGCCCGGAGCCTGGCGGGCTGAGTGACCGGAGCCTGGGGTTCGTTGACAAGCGAACCCGGTCCGTAGATAATCTGCAGCTTCGCCGAAGGCCCGCTCGAGATTGCGGTGCCGCCAGCCCCAGCGCTGGCGGGCCGAATGCTCCGGAAGGCCGCGGTTTCGCCCCAAGCAGAGACGCCCGCGATGCGGGCGTCGATGACGGGCCCAAGACTGACCGAGGCCTGCCGATGCGGGCTGCGGGACAAGTTGGGGACAGACAATGATTCAAATGCAATCGCGGCTCGACGTCGCGGACAACACGGGCGCGAAGAGCGTCATGTGCATCAAGGTGCTTGGCGGCTCCAAGCGTCGCTACGCCGGCATCGGCGACATCATCAAGGTCTCCATCAAGGAGGCCGCGCCGCGTGGCCGTGTGAAGAAGGGCGAGGTCTACAGCGCCGTCGTCGTGCGCACGGCCAAGGGCGTGCGCCGCCAGGACGGCTCGCTGGTCAAGTTCGACGGCAATGCCGCCGTCCTGCTGAATGCCAAGCTCGAGCCGATCGGCACCCGCATCTTCGGCCCGGTCACGCGCGAACTGCGTACCGAGCGCTTCATGAAGATCGTGTCGCTGGCGCCCGAAGTCCTCTGATCGTCGGCGAGGAATCCACCATGAACAAGATTCGCAAGGGCGACCAGGTCATCGTGCTGACCGGCCGCGACAAGGGCAAGCGCGGCGCCGTGTCGTCGCGCGTGGATGTCGACCACCTGCTGGTCGAAGGCATCAACGTCGTCAAGAAGCACGTCAAGCCGAACCCGCTGAAGGGCACGACCGGCGGCATCGTCGACAAGACCATGCCGATCCACCAGTCCAACGTGGCGATCTACAACCCGGCGAGCGGCAAGGCCGACCGCGTCGGCATCAAGCTCCTGGAAGACGGCAAGAAGGTGCGCGTCTACAAGTCCAGCGGCGCAGAGATCAAGGCGTAAAGATCATGGCCAAACAGCAAGCCCCACAAGCCGCGGTCGCCGGCGCCCGCCTGCAGAAGATCTACCGCGAGGCGATCACGCCGGAGCTCGTCAAGAAGTTCGGCTACAAGTCGGTGATGCAGGTCCCGCGCCTGACCAAGATCACGCTCAACATGGGCGTGAGTGAGGCGGTGTCGGACAAGAAGGTCATGGACAACGCCGTCGGCGACCTGACCAAGATCGCCGGCCAGAAGCCCGTGGTCACCAAGTCCAAGAAGGCCATCGCGGGCTTCAAGATCCGCGACGGCGTGCCGATCGGCTGCATGGTCACGCTGCGCGGCGTGCGCATGTACGAGTTCCTCGATCGCTTCGTCACGATCGCGCTGCCGCGCGTGCGCGACTTCCGCGGCATCTCGGGTCGGGCCTTCGATGGCCGCGGCAACTACAACATCGGGGTCAAGGAGCAGATCATCTTCCCCGAGATCGAGTACGACAAGATCGACGCGCTGCGCGGGATGAACATCAGCTTCACCACCACCGCCAAGACCGACGACGAATGCAAGGCGCTGCTCGCCGCATTCAAGTTCCCGTTCAAGAACTGAGGTG
>CAZUUU010000290.1:0-3611 GCA_964622685.1 uncultured Methylibium sp. | reverse complement strand
ATCCAGGTGATCCAGGGCGCGGCCATGCTGACGATGGCCCTCAACATCGTGGCCCTGTGGAAGCAGGAGGCGCGCGATCCGTCGCGCACCGCCGGCCAGCGCGGCGCGCCGCGCCCGTCCTTCCGCGCCTCCTGGCAGGCCCTCATCGGCGGCGGGCAGGCCAGCCGGCTGCTCGTGGCCATCGGCCTGGGCACGGCGGCCTTCAGCATGCAGGACATCCTGCTCGAGCCCTACGGCGGCCAGATCATGCACCTGGCCGTCGGCGCCACCAGCGCCCTGACGGCGCTGATGGCCGGCGGGGCGCTGGCCGCCTTCGCGCTGGCCGCACGCTGGCTGCACCATGGCGGCGACCCCTACCGCCTGGCGGCCTTCGGCATCCTCACCGGCGTCGTGGCCTTCGCGGCCGTGATCTTCGCCGAGCCGATGGGCTCGCCCCTGCTGTTCCGCTGCGGCGCCGTGCTGATCGGCTTCGGCGGTGGCCTGTTCTCGGTCGCGACGCTCACGGCCGCCATGAACCTCGACCACCGCGATCGCCGCGGCCTGGCGCTAGGCGCCTGGGGCGCCGTGCAGGCCACGGCCGGCGGCGTGGCGATCGCCTTCGGCGGCGCGCTGCGCGATGTCGTCTCGGGCCTCGCGGTCGACGGCCGCCTGGGCCCGGCGCTGAGCGGCCCCTCGGTCGGCTACAGCTTCGTCTACCACCTCGAGATCCTGCTGCTGTTCGCCACGCTGGTGGCGATCGGCCCGCTGGTCCGCGACGCAACCGGGCAGCGACGCCCGCCCCCCGCCAAGTTCGGCCTGGCCGAGTTCCCCGGCTGACCCCGTTCCACCAAGAGGAGACGCACCATGAGCACAGGCGCCATCACCGGCTACATCGACGTGGCGCAGATCGCGCTCTACGTCTTCTGGATCTTCTTCGCCGGCCTGATCTACTACCTGCACCGCGAGAACAAGCGCGAGGGCTACCCGCTCGAATCCGACCGCACGAACGCGCGCGTCAAGGTCCAGGGTTGGCCCTCGGTGCCCGAACCCAAGACCTTCCGGATGGCCAACGGCGACAGCGTCATGGCGCCCAGCGGCAAGACCTCGAAGCAGTCGCTGGCCGCCGTGCCGACCGGCGCCTGGCCGGGCGCACCGCTGCGGCCGACCGGCGACCCGATGCAGGACCTGGGGGTCGGTCCCGGCGCCTATGCCGACCGCGCCGACGTGGCCGACGTGACCTTCGAGGGCGAGACCAAGATCGTGCCGCTGCGCGCCGCGCCGGGCTACGGCGTGGCGGGCGAAGACGCCGATCCGCGCGGCCTGCCGGTCGTCGGCTCCGACGGGCGGGTCGGCGGTACCGTGCGCGAGCTGTGGGTCGACCGCTCCGAGGCGCTGTTCCGCTACCTCGAGGTCAGCGTGCCACATGCCGCCAAGGGGCCGCAGGTCCTGGTGCCGATCAACTTCGCGCGCATCACCGACCGGCAGGTCGTGGTGCAGTCGGTGCTGGGCTCCCAGCTGGCCGGCGTGCCGCGAACCCGGCATCCCGACCAGGTCACGCTGCTCGAGGAAGAAAAGATCGGCGCCTACTTCGGTGCCGGAACCCTGTACGCCACGGCGGACCGGCAGGAGCCGCTGTTCTGAGCCGGGCCGGTGATGGAGTCAACCCATGAGCGATGACCACGACTTCGAACCCTTCCCCGGCCTGCCCGAGCGCCTGCCGGCCGGCGAACGCCTGCTGTGGCAGGGCGCGCCGGACTGGCGCGCCATCGCCGTCGAGGTCTTCCATGTCCGCAAGCTCGCGCTCTATTTCGCGTTGCTGCTGGCGTGGCGCGGCAGCAGTGCCTGGAACGACGGCCTGGACCCGCTGCAGGCCGCGCTGCACGCGGTGACGATGCTGCCGCTGGCGCTGCTGGCGCTCGGCCTGCTGGCTGCGCTGGCCTGGCTGACGGCGCGCACCAGCCTGTACACGCTGACCGACCGCCGCGTGGTGATGCGCATCGGCATCGTGCTGAGCGTGAGCTACAACCTGCCCTTCGAGCGCATCGCCTCGGCCTCGCTGCAGCGTCGCCGCGACGGCAGCGGCGACATCGCGCTGCAGTTGCTGCCCGGCGAGCGCATCGCCTACCTGCACCTGTGGCCGCACGCGCGCCCGTGGCACCTCGCCCGCACGCAGCCGATGCTGCGGGCGCTGCCCCAGGCCGAGCGCACCGCGAGCCTGTTCGCCGCGGCGCTGGCCGAGTCCGCCGGCATGGCGCGACCGGCGATCGTGGAATCCACCGTGCCCGGCGCGCCGCCGCAGGGCCGGCCGCTCGCTGCCTGATCGGAACGCCATGTCGCACACCGCCGCCGCCTCCGTGCCGCGCGCGCCGCTGATCGCGCTGGGCGCGATGCTGGTCGCCGCGTTGCTGGCCGCCGGCGCCGTGCGCCTGACCGGCATCGGCGCCACGCACGCGCCCGAAGCCGCCTCGGTGCTGGTGCGCGAGCTGAACTTCGAGGACCGGCCCGACGGCAGCATCGCCATCGTCGAGGCCGGCCGGCAGATCGACTCGGTCGCGCCGGGCAGCAACGGCTTCCTGCGCGGCACCATGCGCGGCCTGGCCCGCGAGCGCAAGCGCCAGGGCCTCACGCCCGACCTGCCGTTCCGGCTGATCGGTCATGCGGACGGCCGGCTGACGCTGCTCGACCCGGGCACCGGCCGCGAGATCGACCTCGGGTCCTTCGGCCCGACCAATGCGGCGGTTTTCTCGCGGCTGCTGGCGCATCGGCAGAACGATCCGCAGAACGATCGTCAGGACCCACGATGAGCGCCTTCGCCCGCCGCATCGAGGTGCCCTGCACCGTCGTCATCGCGCACACGCCGGACGACTGCCATGCCCACGTCGAGCTGCAGGGCGTCGAGGTCGGCCCCGGCGATGCGGTCCGCGTGCTCGACGCGCCGACGCACGTCGCCTACGGCCAGCGCCTGCGCTGCGAGCGCCGCGCCAGCGTGCGCCGCGCCGGCTGGCTGGCGCGGCTGTGGACCCACCTCACGGCGCGCTTCGAGCTGACCCTGCTGTACGAAGTGAGCTTCTCCGCCGGGCGCACCGCCCCGGCCCACGCCCGTCCCCTTCCGAGGAAGCGCCCATGAACGCCACCGACGCCCTGCCCGGCCCGACCGCCGCCCCGAACGAGGCCACCGAGCGCGCGCTGCAGGACACCGCGCTCAACCCGCGCTTCTACACGACCGACTTCGAGGCGATGGACCGGCTCGACATCAGCGCCGTGCGCCCGCAGTGGGACGCGCTGATGGCCGAGTTCGCCGCCGACGCCAACCGCGAGCACTTCCAGCGCCCGGCCGACATGCAGGGCGACTTCTCGAACCTGCCCGAAGGCCTGTACCAGGAGTTCAGCGACTTCCTGATCAGCTCGGTCACGGCCGAGTTCTCCGGCTGCGTGCTCTATGCCGAGATCAAGAAGCGCGTGAAGAACCCCGACATGCGCGACCTGTTCGGCTACATGGCGCGCGACGAGAGCCGCCATGCCGGCTTCATCAACCAGTGGCTCAAGGACTTCGGCATCGGCGTGGACCTGGGCTTCCTGGCGCGCGCCAAGAAGTACACCTACTTCAAGCCCAAGTACATCTTCTACGCGAC
>CAZUUU010000289.1:0-3622 GCA_964622685.1 uncultured Methylibium sp. | reverse complement strand
CGTTCTCGGCCGTGATGCCCATGTGGTACTGGTTGTAGACGTCCCACAGGCCGTCCGTGATCATGGTGTCGACCATCTTCCAGTCGCCCATGCGCTGGCCTTCTCGCGAGCCCATCAGCGCGTGGGGCGCGAGGCTCATGTTCTCCTGGCCGCCGGCGATGACGATCTCGGCATCGCCGTCGCGCACCGCCTGGGCGGCCAGCATCACCGCCTTCAGGCCGGAACCGCAGACGACATTGATGGTCACGGCCGGCACCGAGTTCGGCAGCCCGCCCTTCAGCGTGGCCTGGCGCGCCGGGTTCTGCCCCGCCGCAGCCGTCAGCACCTGACCCAGGATCACCTGGTCGATCTGCTCGGCCGCCAGCCCGGACCTGCCGAGCAGGCCCTGGATGACGGCGGCGCCGAGTTCGGGCGCCGGCGTCTTGGCGAGGCTGCCGCCGAACTTGCCGACGGCGGTGCGGGTGGCGGCGACGATGACGATGTCGGTGGTCATGGCGGAATCTCCTTCAGGGGTTCGGGGCGGATGAGAGCATGTCGCGTGCCGGCGGACCTTGCGCGAAGTCAGGCTTTGGTCTTGACGTAGCGGCCCGGCGCCGCCTCGATCGGCTTGTGCTGGCGGTCCCCGGCCGACTTGGGCGCGGCGACCTGCTTGCCGGCGTGCGATGCCAGCCAGCCGATCCACGCCGGCCACCAGCTGCCCGGGTGCTCGGTCGCGCCGTCGAACCAGGCCGCGGCGGTCTTCGGCAGTCTGGCGTTGGTCCAGTGGCTGCGCTTCTTCTTCTCGGGCGGGTTGATGACGCCGGCGATGTGGCCCGAGGCGCCCAGCACGAACTGCGTCTTGCCGCTCAGGACCGCGGTCGACAGGTAGGCGCTCTGCCACGGCACGATGTGGTCCTCGCGCGAGGCGTAGACGAAGGCCGGCATGTCGAGCTGCCGCAGGTCGAGCTTCTCGCCGCAGACGGTCAGCTTGCCGGGCTTGACGAGGTTGTTCTCCAAGTACGTGTGTCGCAGGTACCAGCAGTACATCGGCCCTGGCAGGTTGGTCGAGTCCGAGTTCCAGTACAGCAGGTCGAAAGGCGGCGGCGTCTCGCCCTTCAGGTAGTTGCCGACGACGTAGTTCCAGACTAGGTCGTTGGGCCGCAGGAAGCTGAATGTGGCCGCCAGCTCCTTGCCCTTGAGCAGGCCGCCCTGCCCCAGCGCCATCTCGCGCATCCGGACCATGTTCTCGTCGACGAAGAGGTCCAGCACGCCGGTGTCGCTGAAGTCCAGGAAGCTGGTCAGCAGCGTCAGGCTGGCCGAGGGCTTCTCGCCGCGCGCCGCCAGCACCGCCAGCGCCGTGGCCAGCAGCGTGCCGCCGATGCAGAAGCCCAGCGTGTTGATGCGGTGCTGCCTGCTGATCGCGCGCACCTCGTCGATGGCGCGGATGACCGCATGCTCGATGTAGTCGTCCCAGGTCCGGTCGGCGATCGACTCGTCGGCATTGACCCAGCTCAGCATGAAGACCTGCTGCCCCTGGCTCAGCGCGTGGCGCACCAGCGAGTTGTCCGGCTGCAGGTCGAGGATGTAGAACTTGTTGATGCACGGCGGCACGATGAGCAGCGGCCGCTCGTGCACCTTCGCAGTCAGCGGCTTGTACTGGATCAGCTGGAAGAGCTCGTTCTCGAACACGACGCTGCCCTCGGTCGTCGCGACGTTGCGCCCGACCTCGAACAGGCTTTCGTCGGTCTGCGAGACGTGGCCTTGCCGGAGGTCCTGCCACAGGTGCTTCATGCCCTGGGCGATGCTTTCGCCCTGGGTCTCGAGCGCCTTGCGCTGGGCTTCGGGGTTGAGCGCGAGGTAGTTCGACGGCGAGGCTGCGTCGATCCACTGCTGGACGGCGAAGCGCACGCGCTGCCGGGTCTTCTCGTCGCCCTGCACCTGGTCGGCCATTTTCAGCAGGGTGCGGGCGTTCAGCAGGTACATGCCGGCGGTGTAGGCCGCAGCCGGGTTGACGAGCCAGTCCTTCGCCGCGAAGCGACGGTCCCCCATGGCCGGCGAGCCGTCGGGCTGCGCCGCGGTCTGGTTCCACAAGGCCGTCGCCTCGCGCAGGTACTCGGCCTGCAGCGCCGGCAGCGCGTCGGGCGCCAGGCTCACGCCGGTCATGCCCTTGAGCGCCTGAGTCCAGCCCTCGCCCAGTTGCTGGGCCGATCGGGCGACGTCCATTCCCATGCTCGGGCCGAAGGCGGCCCACGCGGGTGCACCGGTGCTGTTCATCTGTCTCCTCGTCGGGTGCGCGGTCCTTCGATGATGAACCGTCTGCAGGCCTTGTGTCGGCTGCTGTCTGCCCTTGCGGGTTTACCCGATTATCCTGACGACACTTGCGCGGAACTGAACGCCCGTGCCAAACCGGCTGCCCCTTGCAGGACCCTTCGATGTACCTGGTCGCGATCGCATGGATGTACGTGGTGCTGATGGTCGCGATCGCCGAAGCGGCGCATCCCGGCGGCAGCCTGCTCGGCGCACTGATGACCTTCGTGTTCTGGGGTGCGCTGCCGCTGGCGGTGGTGCTCTACATCCTGGGTTCGCCGGCACGTCGCCGCGCCCGCCGGCGGGCCGACGCGGCGTCAAGCGGGAGTGATCCAGATGGCGGCGGCCATGCGCCCGCTGTTGCCGTGGAGCGGCCGGTCGCGCCGGAACGAGAAGAACCGTGATGCGTCCTCGACGGTGCACCACGTGCCGCCGTCGATCCGGACCAGGCCCAGCGCCCGCAGGCGATCGCGCGCCAGGCCAGGCAGGTCGGCCAGCCACTTGCCGGGCGCATGCGGCAAGAAGCGGGGATGCTCGGCCTCCGGTGCAAGGCCGAAGCCGGCCAGCACGTCGCCCCCGACCTCGAAGCGGCGCGGGCCGATGCACGGCCCCAGCCAGGCCTCGATCTCGGCCGGCGCGCAGCCGGCCGCTTCGCACAAGGCCCCCACCGTGGCCTCGAGCACGCCGCCTGCCAGCCCGCGCCAGCCGGCATGCGCCGCGGCGACGCCGCGATCCTCGGGCGCGGCCAGCAGCACCGGCAGGCAATCGGCGACCTGGATGACGCAGGCGATCCCGGGCTCGGTCGTCACGCAGGCATCGGCCTCGGGCAGCGGTTCGGCGGTCGGCAGCCGCACGACACGCTGCCCGTGGACCTGCTTCAGGAACCTGGGCTCGGCCCCCAGCGCGCGCGAGAAGCGCGCACGGTTCTCGGCCACCCAGGTCGGATCGTCACCGACCGCGCTGCCGAGGTTGAGGCTGTCGAACACGCCGTGGCTCACGCCGCCGACCCGCGTGCTCATCAGCGCACCGACACGCGGCGACGCGAAGCGCGGGCGCAGTGCGCCGGGCAGATCCTCGTTCACGCCTCGAAGTCGGGACAGGCCGAAGGCTGGGCGCGCTGGAAGGCCGGCAGGGCCATGCAGGCGTCGAACACGCGCATCACCGTCGGCACGTGGTCCAGCCGGCAGTCGAAGCGCTGTGCGTTGAAGATCTGCGGCACCAGCACGCAGTCGGCCAGCGTCGGCGCGTCGCCGTGGCAATGGCGACCGGTCAGCGGCTCGCCGGCGAGCCGCCGCACGAAGGCCGCCAGGGCCTGCACGACCCAGTGCCGATACCA
>CAZUUU010000288.1:0-3623 GCA_964622685.1 uncultured Methylibium sp. | reverse complement strand
GTGAGGCCCCCACCCCCGACCCCAACCCCGCCCCCCGAGGGGGCGGAGGCGCCCGTCTCATCGACGGGCAGGCTGATCGCATCCTTGCCGAAGCCTTCCTGGGTGACGAAGGCCTCGGCCGCGTTGACGAGCTCGTCGAGGTTCTCGAGGCGATCGCCGCCTTCCTTCTCGTTGCGGTAGAAGTCCGCGAGGCCCGAGGTCTGCACCGCGTGCTCGATGATCTCGCGCAGCGTCAGGCCGCGCGTCGCCTCGCGCATCGCGTCGACCAACGTGGTGAAGGCCAGCAGGTTGGCGCCGCCCTTGCCGGCCAGGGCGCCGACGCTCTGGTACAGGCTGCGGCCGCTCTGGCGCGCGGCGTCCTGCAACTGCTCCATCGTGCGCGCACCGATGCCGCGGGTCGGGAAGTTGACGACGCGCAGGAAGCTGGTGTCGTCGTTCGGGTTCTCGATCAGCCGCAGGTAGGCCAGCGCGTGCTTGACCTCGGCGCGCTCGAAGAAGCGCAGGCCGCCGTAGACGCGGTAGGGCACGCCGGCGTTGAACAGCGCGCTCTCGATCACGCGGCTCTGCGCGTTGCTGCGGTACAGGACCGCGATCTCGCGCTTAGGCGAGCCGTCGCGGATGAGCTGGCGCGACTCGTCGAGGAACCACTGGGCCTCGGCGAAGTCGCTCGTGGCCTCGTAGACGCGCACCGGCTCGCCGGGGCCGGCCTCGGTGCGCAGGTCCTTGCCCAGGCGCCGCAGGTTGTGCGCGATCAGCGCGTTGGCACTGTCGAGGATGTTGCCGAAGCTGCGGTAGTTGCGCTCGAGCTTGATGAGATTGGCGACCCGGAACTCGCGCTCGAAGTCGGCCATGTTGCCGACCTGCGCACCGCGGAAGGCATAGATGCTCTGGTCGTCGTCGCCGACGGCCATCACGTTGTTCTGATCGCCGGCGAACATCTTCAGCCAGGCGTACTGCAGCTTGTTGGTGTCCTGGAACTCGTCGACCAGGATGTGGCGGAAGCGCCGCTGGTAGTGCGCGCGCAGCTCGGCGTGGTCGCGCATCAGCTCGTAGACGCGCAGCAGCAGCTCGGCGAAGTCGACCACGCCCTCGCGCTGGCACTGGTCTTCGTAGGCCTGGTAGACGGCTTGCTGGGTGCGCGTCAGTTCGTCGCGCACGTCCACGTCCTTCGGCCGCAGCGCCTCTTCCTTGGCCGCGGCGATGAACCACGCGACCTGCTTGGGCACGTAGCGCTCCTCGTCGAGCTTCATCGCCTTGATCACGCGCTTGACGGCCGAGACCGTGTCCTGCGCGTCGAGGATCTGGAAGCCCTGCGGCAGCGCGGCCAGCTTCCAGTGCGCGCGCAGGAAGCGGTTGCACAGGCCGTGGAAGGTGCCGATCCACATGCCGCGCGGGTTGACCGGCAGCAGCGTCGACAGCCGCGTGAGCATCTCCTTCGCCGCCTTGTTGGTGAAGGTCACCGCCATCACGCCGGCCGGCGAGACCTGGCCGGTCTGCACCAGCCAGGCGATGCGCGTCGTCAGCACCCGCGTCTTGCCCGAGCCGGCCCCGGCCAGGATCAGCGCGTTGCCCGCGGGCAGGGTCACCGCAGCCAGCTGCTCCGGGTTCAGGTGGCGCAGCAGGCCGGCCGATTCGGTGGCCGCGGCCGGTGCGTCGTGATCATGAGCGGGGAACAGTGACATTCGTGGATTCTAGGGAGCCGCCTCGCCGCGGCGGGTATCCTGCGAAGCGTCTTCATCGCCACGGCCAGCCTCATGTCGGACGCGCTGCTCATCGGCATCTCCGCGCGCATCTACCACCCGAGCACCCCGGTCGCCGACCTCGGCGGCATCTTCACGAAGACGCTGCACTACCTCGAGCAGTCGGTGGCGCACTGGGTGCTGCAGCCGCAGGTGCTGGCGCTGATGATCCCGCCGGTCGAGAGCGAAGGCCTGCTCCAGCCCAGCGAGGTGAGCCTGGCCGACTACGCCGAGCGCCTGGACGGCCTGGTGCTGCAGGGCGGCGCCGACCTGGCACCCGAGACCTACGGCGAGACGCCGCTGCAGCCCGAGTGGGCCGGCGACCGCGTGCGCGACCGCTACGAGATCGCGCTGTTCAAGGCCTTCGTCGCGGCCGGCAAGCCGGTCATCGGCATCTGCCGCGGCTGCCAGCTGATCAACGTGGCACTCGGCGGCACGCTCTACCAGGACATCCCGACCCAGCTGCCGCAGGCGACGCTGCATCGCGACGAGGCGCGCTACGAGCACCAGTTCCACCGCGCCAGCCTCGTCGCCGGCAGCGGGCTGGCGGCGCTCTACCCCGACCGGACCAGTGCCGAGATCAACTCCATCCACCACCAGGCGATCAAGGACCTGGGCCGGGGCCTGGCCGTCGAGGCCATCGCCGTGCCCGACGGCCTGGTCGAGGCGGTGCGCTGGCGCGGGCCGAGCTACGTGTTCGGCATGCAGTGGCACCCGGAGTTCATGGCGCAGCGACAGCTGCACCCCGAGCAGCTCGACGGCGGGCCGATCCTGCAGGAGTTCCTGGCCGCGGCGCGCGCGCGGCGCGGCTACTGAATGGCCAACGAGCCGCCGGTGTAAGGCCGCGGCGACGCGCTCGACCAGACTCGATGCTCCGCAAGATCCTGCTTCCGATCGTCGCCTCCTTCCTGACCGCCGGCGCGCAGGCGGCCCCGGCCTGCCCGGCGCCGCGCCAGGTGGTCGAGCGTTTCGTTCCTGCCGACTGCGAGGCCTGCTGGGCCGAGGCCGGGGCCGCCCTGCCCGGGTCGGCCTGGGTGTTGGACTGGATCGCCCCCAGCCCGCGCGGCCCCGAGGCCCCACTGGCCGTGGCCGCGCTCGCGGAAGCCGCCGAACGGCTGGATGCGCTGGGCGTCGCGCCGGCCGCGGCGTCGACGCAGACCTTCCGCTGGACCCTGCCGGCCCGGCCGGCGCTGACGCTGCGCGTGGCCGGCGGCCCGGCCTGGAACGGCTATCTCGGGCTCGAGCTCACGGCACGCGGCAAGCCGCCGGCCGGCGCGGTCGCCTACGTCGCCCTGGTCGAGGACGTGCCGGCCGGCAGCGAAGGCACGGCCGTGGCACGCCGCCTGGTGCGCGCGGTCGCAGGCCCGCTGGCGCTCGACGCCGGCGGGCGCGCGTCGACACAGCTGCGCGCGCTGCGCATCCCCGAGGGCGCGCGTGCCGAGCGCCTGCGCGGCGCCGCCTGGTGGGTCGATGGCCGCCAGCAGCTCGGCGGGCTCGTGCTGGAAGGCTGCCCGGCACGACCCGCCCCGTAAAATCGGTCGATCCCCGCTGCAACGGCGTCCCACGGGACGCCGTTCGTGTTTCCTGCCCCGCCATGACCGAACTCGCCAAATCCTTCGAACCCGCGCCGATCGAGGCCAAGTGGGCACCGCTGTGGGAACAGCGCGGCCTGGGCCGGCCCACGCTGGATGCGGCGAAGCCCTCGTTCAGCATCCAGCTGCCGCCGCCCAACGTGACCGGCACGCTGCACATGGGACACGGCTTCAACCACACGATCATGGACGCGCTGACGCGCTACCACCGCATGCGCGGCTTCAACACGCTGTGGCTGCCGGGCACCGACCATGCCGGCATCGCCACGCAGATCGTCGTGGAGCGCCAGCT
>CAZUUU010000287.1:0-3623 GCA_964622685.1 uncultured Methylibium sp. | reverse complement strand
AGAGGCCGATCGAGGCCATCACCGGATGCCGCGACGGCGCGGGCACGAAGTAGTAGGGCTGGTGCCCGTGCGGGGTTGCTGCCGACATGTTTTTGCTCCTGAATGCTCCGCTGTCCTGATGTCCTGCTCCGCAACGACGCCGAAGCGCCGCCGCCCCTCGATCCCTCGTCCCGCCTAGGCAGCCACCCCGCTGCCGATCACCCAGCGCACCAGGGCCAGCAGCACGCCGATGAACACCAGCACGCCCAGCACGCCGGCCACCACCACGTGCAGCGGGTTGATCCGGCTCACGTCGTTCTCGTAGTCGCTGCTGCGGCGCACGCCGAAGAAGGACCATGCGACGGCCTTCATCGTCTGCCCGAACGAACCCTTGCGCTGCACCGCGGCCTTGAAGTCGGCGCCGCTCACGAGCCCGCCCTCCCCGTGGGGGCCACGCTGGCCAGCGGCGCCGCCGGCGTCTTGCCGCCGACCTCGAAGAAGGTGTAGCTCAGCGTGATCGTCCTGACGTCGCGCGGCAGCTTGGGGTCGATGTAGAACACCACCGGCCACTGCTTGACCTCGCCCGGCTGCAGCTGGTACTCGTTGAAGCAGAAGCACTCCAGCTTGTTGAAGTGCGGCGATGCCTGCTGCGGTGCGTAGCTGGGGATCGCCTGCGCGGCCATCGCGCGGTTCTGCACGTTGCGGAACTCGTACATCACGGTCGTCAGCTCGCCGGGGTGCACCTCGAGCGAGCGCACGGCCGGCTTGAAATCCCACGGCCCGCGCGCGTTCGCGTCGAACTCGACGGTGATGCTGCGGCTGCGGTCCACCTGGCTGTTGGCCGGCAGGCGCCCGCCGGTCCCGTTGACGACCTGCTCGGAGCGCGACAGCACGTTGATGCCCAGCGCCTCGCAGATGTGGCGGTAGATCGGGATCAGCGCGTAGCCGAAGGCGAACATCATCGCCGTGACCACCACCAGCTTGACGAACAGCCGGCGGTTGTCGCCGCTCAGGAGCCTGGCGCCGGCGCGGGGTTCGCGGCTGCGGGGATCGTTCATGCCGTGCGCCTCAGCCGCCCAGCAGCACGATCTTCACCGCGAAGCCGAGCGCGAAGGCGACCGCCACCGAGGCCAGGATCAGGCCCAGTCGCAGGTTGCTCTTGCGCTGCTCGGGGGTGAGGGCCATCGCCGTCTCGACCTGGCTTTGCGTGCGACCGTCAGCCGACGATCTTGGTGGCCGCCGCGTTGAGCTTGGGCGGGTTCTCGAAGGTGTGGAAGGGCGCCGGCGACGGCACCTCCCACTCCAGGCCTTCGGCGCCGTCCCAGGGCTTCTGCGGCGCCTTCTCGCCCTTGCCCAGCATGCCGGGCAGCACGACGAAGAAGACGAAGTAGACCTGCATCAGCCCGAAGCCGAAGGCGCCCACCGAGGCCAGCATGTTGAAGTCGGCGAACTGCATCGGGTAGTCGGCATAGCGGCGCGGCATGCCGGCGAGACCCAGGAAGTGCATCGGGAAGAAGGTCACGTTGAAGAAGATCAGCGAGCCCCAGAAGTGGATCTTGCCGCGCGCCTCGGAGTACATCACCCCGGTCCACTTGGGCGCCCAGTAGTAGTAGCCGCTGAACATCGCGTACAGCGAGCCGGCCACCAGCACGTAGTGGAAGTGGGCGACGACGTAGTAGGTGTCCTGCAGCTGGATGTCGACCGGCGCGATCGCGAGGATCAGGCCGGTGAAGCCGCCCATCGTGAACACGAAGATGAAGCCGACCGCGAACAGCATCGGCGTCTCGAAGGTCATCGAGCCGCGCCACATCGTCGCGATCCAGTTGAAGATCTTCACCGCCGTCGGCACCGCGATCAGCATCGTCGCGTACATGAAGAAAAGCTGACCCGTCACCGGCATGCCGGTGGTGAACATGTGGTGCGCCCACACGATGAACGACAGGATCGCGATCGACGAGGTCGCGTAGACCATCGAGGTGTAGCCGAACAGGCGCTTGCGCGCGAAGGCCGGCACCACCTGGCTGATGATGCCGAAGGCCGGCAGGATCATGATGTAGACCTCGGGGTGCCCGAAGAACCAGAAGATGTGCTGGTACATGATCGGGTCGCCACCACCGGCCGGGGTGAAGAAGCTGGTGCCGAAGTGACGGTCGGTCAGCGTCATCGTGATCGCACCGGCCAGCACCGGCATCACCGCAATCAGCAGGTAGGCGGTGATCAGCCAGGTCCAGGCGAACAGCGGCATCTTCATCAGCGTCATGCCGGGCGCGCGCATGTTCAGGATGGTGACGATGATGTTGATCGAGCCCATGATCGAGCTGGCGCCGAGGATGTGCATCGCGAAGATGCCGGCGTCCATCGACGGGCCCATCTGCAGCGTCAGCGGCGCGTAGAGCGTCCAGCCGGCCGCCGGCGCGCCGCCGGGCATGAAGAACGAACCGACCAGCATCAGCGCCGCCGGGATCAGCAGCCAGAAGCTCAGGTTGTTCATGCGCGCGAACGCCATGTCGCTGGCGCCGATCTGCAGCGGCACCATCCAGTTCGCGAAGCCGACGAAGGCCGGCATGATCGCGCCGAACACCATGATCAGGCCGTGCATCGTCGTGAGCTGGTTGAACAGCTCCGGGTTCACGACCTGCAGGCCCGGCTGGAACAGCTCGGCGCGGATGCCGAGGGCCAGCACGCCGCCGATCATGAACATCGTCAGCGAGAACAGCAGGTACAGCGTCCCGATGTCCTTGTGGTTGGTGGCGAAGACCCAGCGCCGCCAGCCGTGCGGGTGGTGGTGGTCGTGCGCGTGGTCGTCGGCGTGACCGTGGGGGAGAACTGCGCTCATGTCTATCCTTCCAGTCTGTGCGACGGCTTACTTGCGCGCGGCGACGATGTCGGCCGGCTGCACGATCTGACCGGTCTGGTTCGACCAGTTGTTCTTGGTGTAGGTGATCACGGCCGCGAGCTCGGTGTCGGACAGCTGCTTCCAGGCCGGCATCGCGCCGTTGTTGGCGCCGTTCAGCAGGATGGCGATCTGCTTGGCCTTGTCGGCGTCCAGCACGACCGCCGAACCGTCGACCGCCTTGATCGGGCCCATGCCCTTGCCGTTGGCCTGGTGGCAGGCCTGGCAGTTGGCGGCATAGACCGCCGCGCCGCGCGCCACCAGGTCGGGCAGCGCCCACACCTTGGCCGGATCGTCGGCCTTGGCGGCCAGCTTCTTCTTCTCGCCCTCGACCCACGCGGCGTAGTCGGCCTGCGACAGCACCTTCACGTGGATCGGCATGTAGGCGTGCTCCTTGCCGCAGAGCTCGGCGCACTGGCCGTAGAAGTCGCCGGTCTTCTCGGCGCGGAACCAGGTGTCGCGCACGAAGCCCGGGATCGCGTCCTGCTTGACGCCCAGCGAGGGCACCATCCAGGCGTGGATCACGTCGTTGGCGGTCGTGATGATGCGCACCTTCTTGTCGACCGGCACGACCAGCGGGTTGTCGACCTTCAGCAGGTAGTTGTCGGTCGCGGGCGGCTTGCCGCTGTTGGACATCTCGCGGTGCGTCACGTCGAGCGTCGACAGGAAGCTGATGCCCTCGCCCTCGCCCTTCAGGTAGTCGTAGCCCCACTTCCACTGGTAGCCGGTGGCCTTGATGGTCAGGTCGGCG
>CAZUUU010000286.1:0-3648 GCA_964622685.1 uncultured Methylibium sp. | reverse complement strand
GACGGCCTGCTGCATATCAGCCAGATCGCGCACCAGCGCGTCGAGAAGGTCGAGGACTTCCTGAAGGAAGGCCAGGTCGTGCAGGTCAAGGTGCTCGAGACCGACGAGAAGGGTCGCATCAAGCTGTCGATGAAGGCGCTGCTCGACAAGCCCGAGGGCTACGTCGAGCCGGAGCGCGCGCCGCGTCGCGAGTTCGGGGATCGTGGCGACCGGGGTCGCGACCGCGGCGACCGTCCGCCGCGCCGCGAGCGGCGTGACGAGGGCGACCGCCCGGCCGAGGTGTCGACCTCCAACGACACCCCGTCGCAGCCGGAATGAGGGTGTCGTGTCACCGGGTTGCGGCCCGGTGACGCGTCATCGCACGCACGCATGCAAGCGATCGAGATCTCTCAGCCCGGTGGCCCGGAAGTCCTGCGCCTGGCCGAGCGCCCGGAGCCGGTGCCGGCCGCGGGCGAGTTGCTGATCGAGGTGGCCGCGTCCGGTGTCAACCGGCCCGACGTGCTGCAGCGGTCCGGCGCCTACCCGCCGCCGCCCGGGGCGTCCGACCTGCCGGGCCTGGAGGTTGCCGGTCGCATCGTCGGCGGCGATGCGGCAGCGCTGGCGGCCGCCGGGTTCGCGCTCGGCGATCGCGTCTGTGCGCTGACGTCCGGCGGCGGCTACGCGCGTCGCTGTGTCGCGCCGATCGGCCAATGCCTGCCGGTGCCGGCGGGCCTGAGCGACGTCGAGGCGGCCAGCCTGCCCGAGACCTTCTTCACGGTCTGGATCAATGTCTTCGAGCGCGCACGCCTGCAGCCCGGCGAGACGCTGCTGGTGCAGGGCGGCTCGAGCGGCATCGGCGTGACCGCGATCCAGCTGGCCAAGGCGCTGGGCTCGTCCGTGATCGTGACCGTCGGCGACGACGCGAAGGCACGAGCCTGCCTGGAGATCGGCGCCGACCACGCGATCAACTACAAGACCCAGGATTTCGTCGCCGAGGTCAAGCGACTGACCGGCGGCCGTGGTGTCGACGTGATCCTGGACATGGTGGCCGGCCCCTACGTGGCGCGCGAACTGCAGTGCCTGGCCGACGACGGCCGGCTCTCGATCATCGCGGTGCAGGGCGGCAGCAAGGCCGAGATCGACGCGGGCAGCGTGCTGCGCCGGCGCCTCACGATCACCGGCTCGACGCTGCGGCCGCGCACCGTCGATTTCAAGGCTGCCGTGGCAGCCGCGCTGCGCGCCCGCGTGTGGCCCATGCTCGCGGCCGGCGCGATCCGGCCGATCATCTGCAAGAGCTTTCCCGCTGCCGAGGCAGTGCAGGCCCATCGTCTGATGGAATCGAGCCAGCACGTCGGCAAGATCGTGCTGACCTGGTGAGGAGTGCTGGAGCATGAGCGAAGCGCGTCGCAAACTCGTCGTCGGCAACTGGAAGATGCACGGCAGCCATGCCGCCAACGAGCAGTTGCTCGAAGGCCTGAAGGCGGCCGGGCCGCTGCCGGCCGACGTGGCGGTCTGCGTGCCCTTCCCCTACCTCGCGCAAGCCGCCGAGCGCCTCGCCCGCACGGCCTTGCAATGGGGCTCGCAGGATTGCTCGGCGCACCAGCAGGGCGCCTACACCGGCGAGGTCTCGGCGGCGATGCTCGCCGACTTCGGCTGCCGCTATGCCATCGTCGGCCACTCCGAGCGGCGCGCGCTGCACGCCGAGGCCGACCAGCTCGTCGCCGACAAGGCGCAGGCGGCACTGGCCCGCGGCGTGACGCCGATCGTCTGTGTCGGCGAGACGCTGGCGCAGCGCGAGGCCGGCGAGACCGAGGCGGTCGTCAAGCGCCAGCTCTCGGCCGTGATCCACACGCTGGCGCATTGCGCCGGTGAGATGGTCGTCGCCTACGAACCGGTGTGGGCCATCGGCACCGGCCGCACCGCGACACCCGAGCAGGCGCAGGCCGTGCACGCGCTGCTGCGCGCGCAGCTGCGTGCCGCCACGCCGCGTGCCGACCAGATGCGGCTGCTCTACGGCGGCAGCGTCAAGCCCGACAACGCCGCCAGCCTGTTCACCCAGCCCGACATCGACGGCGGCCTCATCGGCGGCGCCTCGCTGAAGGCCCAGGACTTTCTCGCGATCTGCCGCGCTGCCGTGCGCTGATCGCTTCCCGTTTCGAGATCCGGAGTCGATTCCATGCAAGCCTTGTTGACGATCGTGTTGGTGGTGCAGTTGCTGTCCGCGCTGGTGATGATCGGCCTGGTGCTGATCCAGCACGGCAAGGGGGCCGACATGGGCGCCTCCTTCGGCAGCGGCTCCTCGGGCAGCCTGTTCGGCGCCACCGGCAGCGCGAACTTCCTGTCGCGCTCGACCGGCGTGTGCGCCGCGATCTTCTTCTCGTGCACGCTCGCGCTGGCCTACTTCGGCAACCTGCGCGGCGACGCTGCCGGCGGCGGCAGCAGCATCCTCGACCGGGCAGCGCCCGTCGCGCCGGCGGCCAGCACGCCGGCTGCGCAGATTCCCGGGGCGGCCCCGACCCCGGCCGCCGCCAGCGAGCCGGCCGCGCCCGCGGCGCCGGCCTCGGGCGCCGCGCAGATCCCGACCAAGTGACGGATCGCCCTTCGATCCTGGCCCGCAGCCTGCCTGCCGGGTCAGGAACACGAAGGGTTTGGCGCTAGAATTTGCGGCTGTTCGGTGAGCCAGACCTCATGCGATCCGAACATCCTTCCGAGCACCGATTCGCGTGCCGGGCCGTCGTGGTGAAATTGGTAGACACGCTATCTTGAGGGGGTAGTGGCGAAAGCTGTGCGAGTTCGAGTCTCGCCGACGGCACCAAGGATTTGCGGAGACTTCGACGAGAGCCGGTGCTGCACGTGGCGGGCGCTCATTTCCGGTCGTTCGGTCTTTCGATGACGATGTCAGAGCCCTGGTCCTGAACCGATGAACCTCGAGCCCTACCTGCCGGTGATCCTGTTCATCCTGATCGGGGCCGCCGTCGGCGTGGCGCCGCAGGCGATCGGCTTCCTGCTCGGGCCGCGGCGCCCCGACGCCGAGAAGAACTCGCCCTACGAGTGCGGCTTCGAGGCCTTCGAGGACGCGCGCATGAAGTTCGACGTGCGCTACTACCTCGTCGCCATCCTGTTCATCCTGTTCGACCTGGAGATCGCCTTCCTCTTCCCGTGGGCGATCTCGCTCAAGGAGATCGGCGCGACGGGCTTCTGGGCGATGATGGTCTTCCTGGGCATCCTCGTCGTGGGTTTCGCCTACGAGTGGAAGAAGGGCGCCCTGGATTGGGAATGACGACATGAACCCCCACGCTCACATTCGTTCGCTGCCCCCGAGGGGGCATTGGCCTCCCTTGGGGCGGCCCGGCGGGAGGCCTGATGGGAATTGAAGGCGTCCTGAAGGAGGGGTTCATCACCACCTCCGCCGACAAGCTGATCAACTGGTCGAAGACCGGCTCGCTCTGGCCGATGACCTTCGGCCTGGCCTGCTGCGCGGTCGAGATGATGCATGCGGGTGCCGCGCGCTACGACATCGACCGCTTCGGCATGCTGTTCCGGCCCAGCCCGCGGCAGAGCGACCTGATGATCGTCGCCGGCACGCTGTGCAACAAGATGGCGCCGGCGCTGCGCAAGGTCTACGACCAGATGGCCGAGCCGCGCTGGGTGCTGAGCATGGGCTCGTGC
>CAZUUU010000285.1:0-3657 GCA_964622685.1 uncultured Methylibium sp. | reverse complement strand
CCAGCGTGCCGCCGCGCAGGCTCTTGGCGTTGCCCATCGAGGACACGTTGATGTCGATCGCCTGGCCGGGCTGGGCAAAGGCCGGCAGCGTGGCCGTGACCATCACCGCGGCCACGTTGCGCAGCTGGACGCTGGTGCCGGGCGGCACCGTCACGCCCATCTGCTGCAGCATCGCGTTGAGGCTCTGCGTCGTGAACGGGGTCTGGGTGGTCTGGTCGCCGGTGCCGTCGAGTCCGACGACGAGGCCGTAACCCACCAGCTGGTTGCTGCGCACGCCCTGCACGGCGGCGACTTCCTTGAGCCGGGCCGCCTGGGCCTCGTGCGGCCACCAGAGGGCCGCGCTGGCTGCCAGCAGGCCCGCCGCGATGGTCAGGCGCAACAGCGGGTCGGCGAGGGAGGGGCGGTGCATGGCGGTGTCCAACGAGGGTCGTTGGACACCATTCTCAAAAGCTTTAGAGCGGCAGAACGTTCAAAAAGAAGCGCCCCAGCCAGCCTATTCCCTGCGCTTCGGCCTGGGCGCCGCGGCCCCGCTGCTCGATGCGCACGTTGGCGATCTGCGCCGAGGCGACCACGTTGCCCGGATTGATGGCCCGCGGGTCCACCTGGCCCGAGAAGCGCAGCACATCCACGTGCTGGTTGACGCCGATCTGCTTTTCGCCGGCGATCTGCAGGTGGCCGTTGGGCAGCACGCCCACCACCGTGGCGGTGATGGTGCCGCTGAAGGTGTTGGCGCTGGCCGTCGTGCCCTTGCCCTCGAACGCCTGCTCGCTGGAGCCGGTGGCCGAGGCGCGGGTGAAGGAGTTGGGCGCGAACAGCGGCAGCGCCGAGATGCCGGCGTTGACCGAGCCGCTCTTGTCGATGCTGCTGGTGGACTGCTGGCTGGCCGCGACCTTCTCCACGATCTGCACGGTGATCGTGTCGCCGACCAGGCGGGCGCGATGGTCCTCGAACAGCGGGCGGTAGCTGGCGCCCTGGAAGATGGCGCCGTTGTTGACCACCGGCGCGGCCACGGCCTGCGGCCGCACCGGCGAGGTGTCGGCCACGTCGACCTGGGGCGTGAGCGTCTGGCAGCCGGCCAGCAGGGCGGCCGCGGCCAGGGCGAGGGCGCTGAACTTCATCACAACTGCGCCAGACGCTGGAGCATCTGGTCCGAGGTCTGGATGGCCTTGGAGTTGAGCTCGTAGGCGCGCTGGGTCTGGATCATCGCGACCAGCTCTTCCACCACGTTGACGTTGCTCGTCTCGACGAAGCCCTGGGCCAGCGAGCCCAGGCCGTTGCTGCCCGGTGCGCCCGCATTGGGCGTGCCCGACGCGGCCGTCTCGGCGTAGAGGTTCTGCCCGCGCGGCTCCAGGCCGGCCGGGTTGACGAAGCGCGCCAGCTGCAGCTGGCCGATCTGCGTGGTGGCCGCCTGGCCCTGCAGCGCCACCGTGACCGTGCCGTCGGCGGCGATGGTCACGCTCTGCGCATTGGCCGGGATCACGATGCCGGGCTGCACGACGAAGCCGTTGTTGGTGACCAGCTGGCCCTGCGCGTCGACCTGGAAGGCGCCGTCGCGGGTGTAGCCGGTGGTGCCGTCGGGCATCTGGATCTGGAAGAAGCCGTCCCCCTTGACCGCGACGTCCAGGTAGTTGGTCGTCTGCTGCAGGTTGCCCTGGCTGAACTGGCGCGACGTGGCGACCGCGCGCGTGCCCAGGCCGACCTGCAGGCCGGTGGGCAGCTGCGTCTGCTCGGAACTGTTGGCGCCGGACTGCCGCAGCGTCTGGTACATCAGGTCCTCGAACACCGCATGCGAACGCTTGTAGCCGTTCGTCGCGCTGTTGGCGAGGTTGTTCGAGATGTGGTCCAGCTGGGTCTGCTGGGCCTCCATGCCGGTCTTTGAGATCCAAAGGGAACGCATCATGGCCAGGGGCTCCTTGTCGGCCGATGATGGCGGGGCTGGAGGGGGGCGAAGGGTGGGAAAAGGCGGGTTTTTGCGGGCTTGTTCGGAGTGGGGCGGCACAGCGCTGCCTTGCCCCGGCCGTCGCACCGCCAACTCCAATCTGCTGAAGCCTAGATCGCCTGCGCGCTGCCCGACACACACCGTGGTAGCGACGAGGGGGCTTTCTTCAGTAAAGCTGAACTCGTAGCATCAGATCCCATCAGGGCGAAAGCACCGCACCTCCGGCGCCCGCTGAGTTCGAACGTTTGGCAGCGTGAACAACCGCATCGGCAACAATTTGGTTCACTTCGGTGCGAACGAAGAGCTTGTTCGCGCCCTGGTCGACTCAGGCGTCAAGTTTGTTGTCATCGGCGGTCTGGCCGTCGCGTGGCATTGCCCTGAGCGGCAGGCGGATGACATGGATCTTCTAGTTGACCCAAGTACTGACAACTCGGTGCGAATCGCTACGGCACTTGCGAAGCTCCACTTGCATGGCTTCTCTGCTGAATCGTTTGCCAGGCCGGGATTGCAAGTTCCTCTTAAGGGGAAGTACTACGCTGAGTTGCTCACACCGACTCACGACTTGCCGGAGTTCTCTGTGTTCGAGGCGCAGGCCGTGGACGCCAAACTCTTCAGCATCCCGGTTCGTGTCGCGTCTGCCTCAATGCTTATCGTCATGAAGCAGCGTGCTGCCCAGATCGATTCGGCGCAGAGCGAAAAGCATCTCCGAGACGTCAGCCTGTTGGAGGGACATGCCTCCTAACCACCTGCTAGAGCGGAGCGCCGGCGGAGTGGCGCGTGGCTGGCGAACCGCCTTTGCTGGTCCTGCTCTTCGCGAGCTTGGTAGCGCGCTGCCGTTGCTCGCCTTGTTCGAACGGTAGGCAACCCGCAGGAGGTTCGATCATGCGAGAGTGCTTCCTCAATGGGTATGGTCCCTGCGGGGGTGGGATCTCAGCGGAGCACTACATCTCGCGGACAGTACTCGAAGCTGGAAGTGCGGACGGCACTGCGCGAATTGGCGGGCTCCCTTGGCAGCTAGCGAACACTCTCCAAAGTTTCGGCATCGGTGCGCTTGTGTCCAACATCCTGTGTGCCAATCACAACTCCCGCCTGAGTCCACTGGACACCGTTGGTGGCGAGTTGATCCGCGTGCTGAATGCAATCGACAAGCAGCCTCAGTCGCTTTCAGCTGTGACGAAGTTCGATGGATTGCTCGTCGAGCGGTGGCTACTGAAAGTCATCTGCGGTATGTCCGCAGGAGTTCGCTGGAACAACGGGACCGTGCCTGACTCCTGGAAAACACTGCTCGTAGGTGGCCCTTGGCCTACCTCGTGGGGTCTCTACGTGCCAATCCCAACAGGCTCCCAGGTCCTAGTGAACGAGTTCTCCGTCGAATCCAAGGTTCATCCGCGGACCCGAGCAGTCCTGACTGCCGCCTTCCGCGTCGCCGGGGTGCACTTCAGTTTGCTGCTAGCCGTTCCCGACAATCCTGCAGCCTGGGGCCACTATCGACCGCGTGGTGTCATCTTTGAAACTGCTGTAGGAGAGCGGGCAGTTGAGCTGATCTGGCCCGATGCGTCCGAGGTCGCTGTCATCTACAGCCGGATCGGCAGCACCGCAGCCCGCCCGCCACAATGGGCACCGTGGAATGAGTAGCTCCTGTGTATGAGGCGTCTGTGATCTTCCTAAGGAGATGCTGATCAATTCCCTGCGCCCGGCACGCGCTGTGCATGCGTGAA
>CAZUUU010000284.1:0-3681 GCA_964622685.1 uncultured Methylibium sp. | reverse complement strand
CAGCAGGAACTGTAGCGCGTGCTGCGGGAGTTGTTGGCCGCGGCTGCTCCCGCCAAGAAGAAGGCGTGGGAAGGGAAAGAATGAGTCTGGAGCAAACCCTGCGAGCGGTGGCCGGCCGCCTGAGCCTGCGTGAGCCCCAGGCCGAGAGCCTGCGCCGGCTGGCTGCGGCCCTGGATGCCGTGCCGGCGTTGCGTGACCACAAGGCGCGCGATGCCAGCGACCTGGCCGCGATGGTCGAAGCGCTGAAGGGCCAGTTTCCGAACCTGAGCGACTTCGAACGCGACTTCCCGTCACTGTGCTTCGCGCTGGCCACGGGCGTGGGCAAGACGCGGCTGATGGGTGCCTTCATCAGCTACTTGAATGCGGCCTATGGCTACAAGCACTTCTTCGTACTGGCGCCCAACCTGACGATCTACGACAAGCTGATCCGCGACTTCACGCCGGGCACGCCGAAGTACGTGTTCAAAGGCATCGCCGAGTTCTCGGTCGCGGCGCCGGAGGTGATCACCGGTGAGACCTACGAGCAGCGCGGAGACCTGGTTTCGCAGGCCATCGACGCGCCGGTGCAGATCAACATCTTCAACATCTCGAAGATCAACACCGAGGTGCGCGGCGGCCGTGCGCCGCGCATCAAGCGCTTGTCGGAGTACCTGGGCCAGAGCTACTTCGACTACCTGGCGAGCCTGCCCGACCTGGTGCTGCTGATGGACGAGTCGCACCGCTACCGCGCCAGTGCCGGTGTGCGTGCGTTGAATGAGCTGAAGCCGCTGCTGGCCATGGAATTGACGGCCACGCCGTTCACAGAAGGCGGGTCGGGCAACAAGGGCCCGGTGCCGTTCAAGAACGTGGTGATGGACTACCCGCTGGCGCAGGCCATCGAGGACGGCTTCGTCAAGGAGCCGGCTGTCGTGACGCAGCAGAACTTCGACGCCGCGGCGCACAGCGCCGAGCAGTTGGAGCGCATCAAGCTGATGGACGGTGTTCGGGTACACGAAGAGACCAAGGTGCACCTGCTGACCTACGCCCAGCAGAAGGGCGCTGCTGGTGAAGTGAAGCCGGTGAAGCCCTTCATGCTGGTGATTGCGCGCGACACCACGCATGCCGCCGCGCTAAGCAAGCTGCTGTCGGCCGAGCTGTTCGACGGGCGCTACGCCGGCAAGGTGATCCAGGTGGACAGCGGTACCACCAGCGGCGCCGAGGGCGACGAGATCGTGCAAAGGCTGCTGGCGGTGGAAAGCTACGACGAGCCGACCGAGATCGTCATCCACGTCAACATGCTCAAGGAAGGCTGGGACGTCACCAACCTCTACACCATCGTGCCGTTGCGGGCGGCCAATGCGCGCACGCTGATCGAGCAGTCCATCGGCCGCGGTCTGCGGCTGCCGTATGGGCGCAAGACCGGTGTCGAGGCCGTGGACCGGCTGAACATCATCGCGCACGACAAGTTCCAGGAGGTGGTGGACGAGGCCGGGCGCGGCGATTCGCCGATCCGGCTGAAGCAGCTCAAGCTGGCGCCGCCCGACGGTGCAGGGCCCGGCCTTCGCAGCGTGGCGGTCACGCCGACACTGCACACGATGCTGGGCATCACCGCGCCGGTGGCCCCGGCCGCCGGCACGCCTTACGTTGCGCCGCCGGCTGCGACGGTGCTGTACACCGGTGAACAGGCACAGGTGGCGGCCATCGCGATGGATGTCATCAACGACATGAGCCGATTGGCCACCTCGCCTGGCGTGCCCGGCGCGCCGGCAGTTGCGGCGCCGGCCGGTGGAGTGACGGCCCCCACCACGGCGTCTTTGGCCTTGCCCGAGGTACAGGCCGAACTGGTGCGGCGGGTGCAGGCGCGGGTGACGCCGGCCCAGGGCCAGCTGCTGCCGCCTGCCGGCCCCAGTGTCGAAGAAATCGTCAAGCAGACGGCAGCCTTGGTGGCGCAGCACACCATCGACATTCCGCGCATCCTCGTCAAACCCAAGGGCGCGGTGAGCAGCGGCTACCGGGTGTTCAGCCTGGACGTGAGCCGCATGAACTTTCAGCCGCAGGACCAGCAGTTGGTGGGGCGTGGGCTGCAGACGGGCAAGGAGCTGCTGTACGGACAATCGTCGTTCGTGGCCGAACGACGACCCGAGGACTACATCGTCCGCGAGCTGATCGGCTTCGACGACATCGCCTACGACCAACACGGCGAGTTGCTGTACGAGCTGGCAGCCCAGGCGGTGGCGCACTTCCGCAGCTATCTGGGCGACGACGAGAAGCTGCACAACGTGCTGGCCAACCAGGGCAGGGCCATCGCCGACAACATCCACGCGCAGATGGCGTTGCACTACTTCGAGGACCCGGGCGAGTCCGAGGTGGTGGTCAGCCAGGGTTTCACGCCGCTGAAGCCCGGCGCCGTGACTGCCGACGGCGATGTGCTCCCGCTGCACCAGGCGCCACCGGACAAGAGCCGCATTGCGACCTTGGTCTATGGTGGCTTCACCAAGTGCGCCTACAGCTACCAAAAGTTCCAGTCCGACACCGAAAGGGTGCTGGCCGTCATCCTCGAGCGTGACGCGCGCAAATGGCTGCGCCCAGTGGCCGGCCAGTTCAACATCTACTACCTCAGAGGTGCGGACCAGCCGGAATACGTGCCGGACTTCGTGGCGGCGACCGACGGTTTGAACCTGCTCATCGAGACCAAGAAGGCCGCCGACATGCAGACCGACGAAGTGCAGGCCAAAGCAAGAGCGGCGGCCGCATGGTGCGAGCATGCATCCGCGTTCGCCGCGGCGAACGGGTCAGAGGGCTGGAAGTACCTGCTCATTCCTCACGACGCCGTGACGGTTAGCGCCACCTTGTCTGCGTTGACCGCGACCTATTGGTTCAGGACGGGGTGACCAGGCTTACACCCGCAGCGGCAGCCCTGGCTGACCGGATGAGCCAGGGTGCGTTGCGTCAGTGTTTGTGCAGTCCGAGCTTCTCGAACAGCACTCGGTTTCGGCGCTTGGCATCACGCAGCAACTTGTCGTAGGAAATGACCTCTATCCACCCATTTCCTTCGGGCAGCGTGTAGAAAAAGCCCTCGTTGTCGGCGGTACGGTGGTACCGCATCTGGACCCGCTTACGCAAGGTGGGGGTCAGATCTGCGATCAAGTAGCCCGTGTAGCGAATGCGTTCAGGATTGATTGGACGACCGTCGATGTCGCGAACGCCGCCCTGCTCGATCTCGACGAAGCGCTGGATGATCTGGTCAGCCGGGTCCTTGTCGTAGTCGTCGCGGCCGGGTCGCTTGAACTCGATGATCACGACCCCGCCGCCCGCCAAGTTGTCCGGCTCGGCGATGCCAATCGGGGTGTCGTAGAAGAAGGCAAAGATGTCCGGCTCCTTGCCAGATGAGCCTTCCAGACCAGGCACTTTGTTGAGCTTCTTGTCGGAGGTGAGGATGGTGTGAAAGCACAACCGCTCGTCAATCATCCACAGGTTCTGCTGGTCGAGAAAGACATCGCGTGAAGTGGCGCCCATCGGGAAGATCATCTTGTGCAGAACCTTCTCGAACGGATAAGTCCCATCGTTCTGTACGCGCTTGAGGCTGTGGTCGACCAAATCCAGAATGCTGCGGCGATGTGCGACGTAGTCTGCCAACTTGGCTTTGCCAACGTCGTTCATGTCCTCCATGAGTCGGCGTATGCGCTCTTGGTACTGCTCGAA
>CAZUUU010000283.1:0-3683 GCA_964622685.1 uncultured Methylibium sp. | reverse complement strand
CAGCTGCAGCATCGTGAAGTTGTTGTAGCCCTGGCCGATGCCCAGCGAGATGGTCTCGCCGGCGTACCAGCGCTGCTGCTCGGGCTTCTTGTAGTACTTGCGCTTCCATTCGGTCGACGGCAGCACGCCGGTGACCTCGCCGAACACGTCGATACCGGTCTTGCGCCCGAAGCCGAAGGGCTCGAGCTGCTCGTGGATCAGGTCCACGCCCATGTCGGCCGCCAGCTGGTAGTAGTAGACGTTGCTCGACTTGACGATCGAGCGGTTCATGTCGACGACGCCGAGGCCGCCGTCGCCGTGGCTGCGGAAGCGGTGGTTGCCGAACATGAAGACGCCGTTGTCGAAGGTCGTCTGCTGGGGCGTGCGCTTGCCGGTCTCGAGCGCGGCGATCGCCATGAAGGGCTTGAAGGTCGAGCCCGGCGGGTACGTGCCCCGGAGGGCCCGGTTCAGCAGCGGCTTGTCGATGGACTCGTTGAGCTCCTTCCAGCTCTCGACGTCGATGCCGTCGACGAACAGGTTGGGGTCGAAGGTTGGCTTGCTGACGAAGGCCAGCACTTCGCCCGAGCGCGGATCGATCGCGACCAGCGCGCCGCGACGGTCGCCGAACAGCCGCTCGACCAGGCCCTGCAGCTTGATGTCGATCGACAGCCGCACCGTGTTGCCCGGCGTCGGCGGGCTGGCGCGCAGCCGCCGCACCGCGCGGCCGCCGGCGCTGGTCTCGACCTCCTCGAAGCCGGTGCGGCCGTGCAGCTCGGCCTCGTATTTCTGCTCGATGCCGAGCTTGCCGATGTAGTCGGTGCCCTTGTAGTTGGCGGCGTCCTCGGTCTCGTCGAGGGCCTCCTTCTCGGCCTGGTTGATGCGGCCGATGTAGCCGAGCACGTGGCTGCCGAGCTCGCCGTAGGGATAGTTGCGGAACAGCCGCGCCTTGATGTCCACGCCGGGAAAGCGGAAGCGCTGCGCCGTGAAGCGCGCCACCTCCTCGTCGCTGAGCTTGGTGCGGATCGGCAGCGACTCGAAGCTCTTGGCATCGTCCATCAGGCGCTTGAAGCGCTTGCGGTCGCGCGTGCTGATGTCGACCACCGTCGCCAGCTCGTCGATGGTGGCGTCGAGCTGCGCGATCTTCGACGGCGTCAGCTCCAGCGTGTACGCCGAGTAGTTGTTGGCCAGCACCACGCCGTTGCGGTCGAGGATCAGGCCGCGGTTGGGCGTGACCGGCAGCACGGTGATGCGGTTGCTCTCGGCCTGGGTCGAGAGCTCCTCGTGGCGCAGCACCTGCAACGTGACCAGGCGCGCGGCCAGCAGGCCGAAGCCCAGCAGCACCAGCAGGCCGGCCGCGACCACGCGCAGCCGGAAGCGGTCCAGCTCGTACTCGTTGTCGCGAAACTCCGTCATGGTCGGCCTGAGGGCGGCACTACAGGGGCCGATTCTCGTCCGGGTCCGGGGCGCGGCGCTGCGGCGCCAGCAGCAGCACGGCGGCGACCGGCCACAGCAGCGCCTCGAACAGCGGCGCCAGCGCCAGCCCCCAGCCGGGGAACACGCCGCCGGTCGCCAGCCGCACCAGCACCGACACGCCGTGCGCCGCGACGAACAGCGGCAGCACCTGGACCGCCTGGCTCCAGACGTTGAACCAGAGCAGCCGGCGGTGCATCGTGATCGCGAAGAAGCTCAGCAGCGTGTAGGCCAGCGCGTGCTGGCCCAGCAGCGCGCCCTGGTGCACGTCCATCAGCAGGCCGAACAGGAAGGCCGCGCCGATGCCGACGCGCCGCGGCTGCTGCACGTTCCAGAACACCAGCGCCAGCGCCAGGAAGTCCGGCATTGCGGCGACGCGGCCGAGGGGGATCAGGTTGAGGGCCAGCGCCAGCAGCAGCGAGCCCCACATGAAGACCGGGTTGACCGGCAGCAGCAGCTGGTCCGCATCGCGGTTGCCCATGATCATCGCCGCGCTCCCGACTTGCGGCGCGGCGCCTCGGCGGCGCTGGCCGCGGGGTCCTGCGGGCGCGGCGGCAGCTGCAGGTTCAGCGGCTCCAGCACCAGCACGTGCCGAGCGCTGTCGAGGCGGGCGATCGGCGCCAGCGTGACCTTGGCGAAGGCGCTGCCGACGCGCCGGTCCACCGTCACCACCCGGGCGACCGGCAGGCCGGGCGGGTAGACGCCGTCGACGCCCGAGGTCTGCAGCAGGTCGCCGGGCTCGATGTCGGCGTTGCCGGCCAGGAAGCGCAGCTCCATGCCGGCGCCGGCGGTCGCGCTGGTCGGATCGCCGTAGGCGGCCGCGCGCGCCTGGGTCCGCACGTTCAGCACCGGGATCGCAGCATCCTTGTCGACCAGCAGCGTCACCTCCGAGGCCAGCGGATAGACCCGCGTCACCTGGCCCAGCACGCCACTGGCGTCGACCACCGGCGAGGCGGCGACCACGCCCTGCGTGGCCCCGCGATCGATGACGAGCTTGCGCGTGTAGGGGTCGGCGGCCTCGTACAGCACCTCGGCCGCCTGCGTGCGCACGCTGAACTGCGGCTGCAGCGCCAGCAGTTCGCGCAGCCGCTCGTTCTCGCGGGTCAGCGGGTCGACGCGCGCGGCGCGCTCGGCCTGATCGGCGAGCTGCCTGAGTGCCGTGGTCTCGCGGTCGCGCGCCTGGGCGACGCCGCCGAAGTAGTCGCGCACCACCTCCCAGGCCACCACCGGCTGCAGCAGCATGCGCTCGACCGGATGCAGCACCGTCGCCATCGCGGCGCGCAGCGGCTGCGTCAGCGCGAAGCGCGTGTCCGCCACCATCAGGAACAGCGCGAAGGCCGAGAAGAAGACCAGCTTGGTCAGCGCCGACATGCCCTGCTTGAAGAAGGGCGGTGGGGTCCGGTCGAGGGTGCCCAGCGGCATCGGGATTACAGCGGCGGGAAGGCGGAAGCGAAGAAGCCGGCCACGTGCGGGACGCGCCGGCTTCCGGGGTTCATCGCGGAGGGATCACTCGGAGGTGAAGATCGAGCCCAGGCGCTCCATGCGCTCGAGCGCCATGCCGCAACCGCGCACGACGCAGGTCAGCGGGTCCTCGGCCACCAGCACCGGCAGGCCGGTTTCCTCGGCCAGCAGGCGGTCCAGGTCGCGCAGCAGCGCGCCGCCGCCGGTCAGCATCATGCCGCGCTCGGAGATGTCGGCGCCCAGCTCGGGCGGCGTCTGCTCGAGCGCGTTCTTGACGCTGGAGACGATGTTGTTCAGCGGGTCGGTCAGCGCCTCGAGGATCTCGTTGCTGCTGATCGTGAAGGCGCGCGGCACGCCTTCGCTGAGGTTGCGGCCCTTGACCTCCATCTCGCGCACTTCGCTGCCGGGGAAGGCCGAGCCGATCTGCTTCTTGATGCCCTCGGCCGTCGGCTCGCCGATCAGCATGCCGTAGTTGCGGCGGATGTAGTTGATGATGGCTTCGTCGAACTTGTCGCCGCCGACGCGGACGCTGCCCTTGTAGACCATGCCGCCCAGCGAGATGACGCCGACCTCGGTGGTGCCGCCGCCGATGTCGACCACCATCGAGCCCGAGGCCTCGGACACCGGCAGGCCGGCGCCGATCGCGGCGGCCATCGGCTCCTCGATCAGGTAGACCTCGCGGGCGCCGGCCCCGAGCGCCGACGCGCGGATCGCGCGCCGCTCGACCAGCGTAGAACCGCAGGGCACGCAGTAGATGAAGCGCGGGAAGGGCT
>CAZUUU010000282.1:0-3715 GCA_964622685.1 uncultured Methylibium sp. | reverse complement strand
GCTCGATCGGCGAGCCGCTGGACGAAGGCTGCGTCTACGACAGCAACCGCTACACGATCCACGCGATGCTCACGCGCCTGGGCTGCGAGGTGCTGGACCTTGGCGTGGTGCGCGACGATCCGGCAGCGCTGGAAGCGGCCTTCCGCAGCGCCTGCGAGAACGCCGACGCGATCATCACCTCGGGCGGCGTCAGCGTCGGCGAGGCCGACCACACCAAGCAGGTGATGGCCCAGCTCGGCGAGGTCGCGTTCTGGCGCATCGCGATGCGGCCGGGCCGGCCGATGGCCTTCGGGCGCATCTCCACCAACGGGCCGGGCTCGAAGTCGGCGGTGCTGTTCGGCCTGCCCGGCAACCCGGTCGCGGTGATGGTGACCTTCTACGCCTTCGTGCGCGAGGCGCTGCTGGCGATGTCCGGCGCGACGCCCGTGCCGCTGCCGCTGCTGCGCGCGCGCACGCTGGAAGCCATCCGCAAGAAGCCGGGCCGCACCGAGTACCAGCGCGGCATCGTGCGGCGCGCCGCCGACGGCGACTGGGACCTCGAGCTGACCGGCGCCCAGGGCTCCGGCATCCTGCGCAGCATGAGCGTGGCCAACGGCCTGGTCGTGCTGCACCACGAGCAGGGCTCGGTGCCGGTGGGCGGGCACGTGGACGTGCTGCCCTTCGACGGGCTCATCTAGCCAGACCCCATGGCCACACGCGAAGTCGATGTCGCGATCCTCGGCGCCGGTTCCGCTGGCCTGAGCGCCTGGCGTGCGGCGCGCCAGCACACGCCGCAGGTGCTGATGATCGACCCCGGCCCCTGGGGCACGACCTGCGCGCGCGTGGGCTGCATGCCGAGCAAGCTGCTGATCGCCGCCGCCGAGGCCGCGCACGCGGCGCGGCACGCGCACCGCTTCGGCATCGACGTGCAGGGCCTCCAGGTCGACGGCGCGCGTGTGATGGACCGCGTGCGCAGCGAGCGCGACCGCTTCGTCGGCTTCGTGCTCGAGGACATGCAGCCGCTCGAGCCCGCACACCTGCTGCGCGGCCGCGCGCGCTTCACCGGGCCGAACGACCTGCAGGTCGACACGCCGGACGGCGCGCTGAGCGTGCGCGCCGGCCGCTTCGTCATCGCCACCGGCTCGCGGCCCGAGGTGCCGGCCGCGTGGCGCGCGACGCTTGGCGAGCGGCTGATCGTCAACGACGACGTGTTCGACTGGACCGAGCTGCCGCGCTCGGTGGCGGTGGTCGGCGCCGGCGTGATCGGCCTCGAACTGGCCAACGCGCTGCACCGGCTGGGCGTGCGCGTGCACCTGCTGGCACGCGGCCCGCGCATCGGCCCGCTGACCGACCCGGTGCTGGCGGCGCAGGCGGTGCGCATCTTCGAGACCCAGCTGCCGCTGCAGCGCGAAGCCACGTTCTTCCACCTGCAGCGCGACGGCGACGAGGTCGACCTGCACTGGCGCACGCCGGCCGGCGAGGAGCGCGAGCGCTTCGACTTCCTGCTGGCCGCGATCGGGCGCCGGCCCAACGTCGACGACATCGGGCTCGAACACCTGGGCCTGCCGGCCGACAGCCTGGGCGACGACGGCGTGCCGCGGCACGACCCGGCGACCGGGCGCATCGGCGACAGCCACGTCTTCATCGCCGGCGACGTGGCCGACGAGAGGCCGTTGCTGCACGAGGCCGCCGACGAGGGTCACATCGCCGGCGACAACGCCGGCCGCTGGCCCGACGTGCAGCCGCAGCCGCGCCGCACGCCGCTGGCGGTGGTGTTCAGCGAGCCGCAGATCATGCTGGCCGGCCGCAGCCACCACGAGTTGAGCGACGCGCATGTGCTGTTCGCGACCGGCCACGTCAGCTTCGAGAACCAGGGCCGCAGCCGCGTGATCGGCCGCAACGTCGGCGCGCTGCACGTCTACGCCGATTGCGCCACGCGCCGGCTGCTGGGCGCCGAGATGATCGGCCCGGCAGCCGAGCACCTGGGCCACCTGCTGGCCTGGAGCATCGGCCACGGCGCGACCGTCGACGAGGCGCTGGCCCAGCCCTTCTACCACCCGGTGATCGAGGAAGGCCTGCGCACCGCGCTGCGCGAGCTGCGCAAGGCGCTGGACGCGCGACCGCCGTGCGACGGGTGCACGCCGGGGGACTGAACGCTCAGTCCTCCAGTTCGGCCTCTTCGGCCGTCAGGACACCGGCTGCGAATGCGCCCCGCACCTTGACCAGCGTCCCGGCGTCGTTGGCGCCGGCCGCGGTCACGGCCGAGAAGAACTGGGCGCGCGTGATCGGCGCGTCGGCGGCGTTGCGGAACTCCGTGTTCGCCGGGAGCACGGCCACCAGGGTCGCGAAGAATCCGAGCCTGCCATTGGCCTCGTCCTCGGTCGCGACGCGCGCCTGCACCAGGTCGCGCCCGCAGCCACTGGGCTCGCGAATCTCCTCGGCGATGAGCAGACCACCGGCAACGAAGCCGCGCACTTCCACGCAATCGATATTGGCCACGATGTCGGCGAGCTGGGTCGAGTTGCCGCCGGGCGTGCGCGCGTCGATGCGCGTCAGGTCGTCGGCCTGCACGGTCTGACCGAGCACGACCAGGCTGCGTGCCGTCGGAGTCACCGCGGTCGCGCGGCCGTGCAGGATCACGCGAGCCTGGCGAAACTCGATCTTGTCGGCGACCAGCACGCCCTGGGCGTCGATCCGGCCCTCGGCCTCGACCTTGACGTTGTTGGCGAGATCGGCCGCGCTGCCGCCCTCGAAGCGTGTGCTCGCGGTCGTCCGCACGGTGCGGCCGTTGACCTGGAAGCTACCGGGATGGGTGCTGAAGCCACCGACGAAGCCTTCGACTTCCTGCTTCTCGCCTGGCGCCCCGCGGAACACGTTGTCCTCCAGATCCTCGATCTCGACACGAGTCGCCGTGAACATGCCACCGGAGAAGCTGCCGTGCACCTCGACCAGCACACCGGCGGCGAGCGAGGCCTCGGTCGCGCCGGCCGGCGCGAAGCTGGCCGCTGCGTAGTTGACCGTCACGTTGCCGTTCAGGGTGAACCGATCGGCCGCGCTGTCGAGGTTCGCGACCACGCCGCGCAGTTCGTCGAGGCCATCCTGGGCGCCGACCGCTTCGACGCGCGTCGCACGCAGCTGACCCAGGCCGTCTCGCAGGCCGTGCACTTCGACGCGCGTCCCGATCGTCAGGGCGGCGAAGCCGGCGACGTTGGCGAACACCGTCTGGCCGTCGACCAGCACCGGGAGGCCCAGCACCGTGAAGCGCTGCGGGCTCGCCGCAGCATCGACCGACTGGATCGTGCCCCGCACCTCGTTCTCGACGTCGACGCGCTCGGCACTGCCGCTCACGCCATCGTCGCTGCGACCGCGCAGCTTGACCACCATGCCGGTGGCGAGCTGGGCAGCCCCACGCCCGCGGTCGTCGGTGATCACCGCCGAACCGTCATCGAAGCGCGTGCCGTTGAGGATCACGCTGCCGCGGACCATGGCACCGCTGGAGGTGACAGCCGAGCTCGGCGCCGGGCCCGCTCCCGTGCCGTCAGTGCCGCCGCCGCAGGCACCCAGGACCACGATCGTGGCCACGACGCACAAGCGCTCGAGAAGTCGCTGATTCATTTCTTTGTCCCCTGCTTGTCACCGATCTGTTCTTCAAAGGCGAAAACGCCGACGCCCACGCGGACGCGGCCCGTACCACGCACCGCCGGATTGGCATCCCGGTCGTGACGCGCCAGCCAGG
>CAZUUU010000281.1:0-3720 GCA_964622685.1 uncultured Methylibium sp. | reverse complement strand
GCCGAGGATGTCGTACCAGGCCCGCATCACGTAGCCGCCGTTGATCGTGACCGGCCGCGTCGGTGCGTGCGGAAAGACGAAGCGCATCGGCCCGACGGCGTCGAGCTCCAGTTCCTCGCAGATCGGCACGAAGTCGTTGCCGTCGGCGCCCAGGCCGTGCAGCACGATCATGCTGGCGCGCGGCGAGTCGTCGGTTTCGATCTCGATGCTGTCGAGGGGCATGGCGGGTTCCGTCAAGGTCGGTGGGCGGTGGCCAAGCGTACCGCGGCTGCGTTACGCTTGCCGCCCTCGCGGAGCCTCGTCCATGCTGCCTCTCGTCCTCATCGCCGGCCTGATCCTGTTCCTCGGCGTCCACTCCTTGCGCATCGTCGCCGAACCCTGGCGCACGCGTGTGCTGGCGCAGCGCGGCGGCGAGAAGCGCTGGAAGCTCGGCTACACGCTGCTGTCGCTGGCCGGGTTCGCGCTCATCGTCTGGGGCTACGGCCTGGCGCGGCAGCAGCCGATGCTGCTGTGGGAGCCGCCGAGCTTCATGCGCCACGTGGCCGCGCTGCTGATGCTGCCGTCCTTCGTGCTGCTGGCCGCCGCCTACGTGCCGGGCAACCGCCTGAAGACCCGGCTGCACCATCCGATGGTGATCTCGGTCAAGGTCTGGGCCTTCGCCCACCTGCTGTCCAACGGCACGCTGGCCGACGTGCTGCTGTTCGGCGGCTTCCTGCTGTGGGCCGTGTTCAGCCTGCGCGCGGCGCGGCGACGCGACCGCTCGCAGCGCATCCGCTACCACGGCGACAGCGCCACGGCCACGCTGCTGACGCTGGTGGTCGGCCTCGCGGCCTGGGCCGGCTTCGCCTTCTGGGCGCATGCCTGGCTGATCGGCGTGCGCCCGCTGGGCTGAACGCAGGCTCAGAGTCGATCCGAAGGGGGTGGCGCGTCCTTTCGGGGGAGCCCTCGCCCGGCCACGGTCGGGGCGATGGTCAGGGTCGGCCGCGCCGACGACAGTGGAGGCACACCAAGCGATGGAGTGCTCCATGCCCAGCATCCGGTTCACCGCCCCGACCCTCCCGCTGCGCCGCGTGCCGAGCGCCCTGGCCGCGGCGCGCGCCCGCCGCGCCGCCCGCGAGCAGCGCTACACGCAGGCCGACCTGCCCGGCTGCGGCTGGTTCGACTCGAGCTACGAGCTGAGCCAGGGCCTGCTGGTCACCGAGCACCGCGACCTCGACCACCCCGCGACGCTCGAACTGGCCATCGGCATGGCGATCGACACCGCCTTCGGCAGCTGGCTGCAGTGACCGACTGCAGTGACCGGCGGCAATGACCGGCTGCGCGATGATGTCGCCCCGACGACCCCAAGGACGCGCATGCCCCGACTGGCCCCCGGCCTCTTCGTCGCCGACGGCGACACCTGCCCGCGCTGCCGCTGGTGCGAAGCCAGTGCCGCCTACCGCCACTACCACGACCACGAGTGGGGCTTCCCGGTCACCGACGACCGGCGCCTGTTCGAGAAGCTCTGCCTCGAGGGCTTCCAGGCCGGCCTGAGCTGGCTGACGATCCTCAACAAGCGCGAGCACTTCCGCGCCGCCTTCGACGGCTTCGACGCCGAGCGCGTGGCCCGCTACACGGCGCGCGACATCGAGCGCCTGCTGGGCGATGCCGGCATCGTGCGCCACCGCGGCAAGATCGAGTCGACGATCAACAACGCGCAGCGCGTGCTGGAGCTGCGCGCCGAGTTCGGCTCGCTCGCGGCCTGGGCCTGGGGCTACGAGCCGCCGCCGGCGGCGCGGCCGAAGCGCATGACGCTGGCCGCGCTGAAGGCCATGACCACCTCGCCCGAATCGGTGGCGATGAGCAAGGACCTCAAGAAGCGCGGCTGGAGCTTCGTCGGCCCGACGACCGTCTACGCCTTCATGCAGGCGATGGGCCTGGTCAACGACCACCTCGACGGCTGCCATGTGCGCGAGCGCGCGTTGGCGGCGCGCGCCGCACTGAAGCCACCGCGCTGAGCCACGCCCGTTCGGCCGACCCAGCGGACGCCGTGGAGCCGGCTCCGCCGGGCCACTGGCGTCGCCCCCTCGAGGGGGAGCGGCGCCGCCGCAACGGGGGTGGGCGTCAACCCAATCGCCCGGCGCGGAAGTCCTCGACGGCCTGGAAGATCTGCTCGTTGCTGTTCATCACGAAGGGGCCGTACTGCGCGATCGGCTCCTTCAGCGGCCGGCCGGCGATCAGCAGGGCGCGCGCGCCCTCCTCGCCCGCCTCGAGCCGCACGCCGTCGCTGTCCGGCGCGTTGGCCAGGATGGCCATGCGCTGCAGCGGCACCGCGGTCTTGCCGATGCGCAGGCCGCCGCGATAGACGTAGACGAAGGCGTTGTGCGCCGCCGGCAGCGCCTGCGCGAAGCGCGCGCCGGCTGCGAAGTGCAGGTCGAGGTAGAGCGGCTGGGTCGCCTCGCGCTGCACCGCGCCGTCGACGCCGTGGCTGCGGCCGGCGATCAGCCGCGCGGTCACGCCGTCGACGCTGAACTCCGGGATCTCGTCGCTCTGGATGTCGCGGTAGCCGGGCTCGCCCATCTTGTCGCGCGCCGGCAGGTTGAGCCAGAGCTGGAAGCCTTCCATGCGGCCGGACTCCTGCTCGGGCAGTTCGCTGTGGACCAGGCCGCGGCCGGCCGTCATCCACTGCACGCCGCCGTTCTGCAGCAGGCCCTCGTGGCCCGCGCTGTCGCGGTGGCGCAGGCGGCCGGCGATCATGTAGGTGACGGTCTCGAAGCCGCGGTGCGGGTGGTCGGGGAAGCCGGCGATGTAGTCGTCCGGATCGTCGCTGCCGAAGGCATCGAGCATCAGGAAGGGGTCGAGCCGGCGCTGCAGCGGCTGGGTCAGCACGCGCGTCAGCTTGACGCCGGCGCCGTCGCTGGTCGGCTGGCCGGCGACCAGGCGCTCGACGGCGCGCGGATGCTCGACCGCCTCGACGAGCGGCGAAGCGACGGCGCTCATTTCGGGGGCCTCTCGGCAGCCTGCGCGGCCTGCACCGACGGGCGCGCGCCGACGCGCTGCAGGTAGGCCGACAGGTTCGCCATCGGTTTGACGTCCACGCCGACGTACTGGCCCCAGCCGGCCACGGTGAACAGGTAGCCGTCGGCGACGCTGAAGCCGTCGCCCAGCAGGTAGTCCCTGCCGGCCAGCTGCCCGTCGACCCACTGCAGGCGCTCGGTGAGCTTGCCGCGCAACGTGGCCTTGTAGTCCTCGGGCGTCGTCGGCGAGAACAGCGGCGCGAAGCCCTTGTGCAGCTCGGAGGTGATGAAGTTCAGCCACTCCTGCAGCCGCACGCGGGCGACCGTGCCGTTGGGCGGCGCCAGCTGCTTGGCCGGCACCAGGTCGGCGATGTACTGCACGATCGCCGGACCCTCGGTGAAGCGCGTGCCGTCGTCGAGCTCGAGCACCGGCACCTGGCCCTTGGGGTTGATCGCGAGGAAGTCGCTGCCGTCGGCCAGCTTCTTGGTCTTGGTGCTGGCGAACACCAGCGAGAACGGCAGCCCGGCCTCGCGCAGCGCGATGTGCGGCGACAGCGAGCAGGTGCCGGGACTGAAGTAGAGCTTCATGACGGACATCTCCGGGCGGAACGTCGAAAGACAAGGGGCCGCGCCTGGGCGCGGCCCCTTGCTGCCGGGCGGGAACTCAGATCCCGAGGATCTTCTTGGCCTCGCCGAGCGCCTTCATCGAGTCGTCGTGCTTGCC
>CAZUUU010000280.1:0-3731 GCA_964622685.1 uncultured Methylibium sp. | reverse complement strand
TCGCCACGGCGCAGGAACTGGTCACCATCCAGTCGGCGCGCGCCTTCACCGCCGCGCTGGTGTTGGCGTAGACGACCACGGTGCGGTCCGGGTGGGCGTCGCAGAAGGCCGCGAACTGGTCCGGCGGGCAGCCCAGGTCGAGCGAGCAGGTGGCTTCGAGGTCGGGCATCAGCACGGTCTTCTCGGGCGACAGGATCTTGGCGCTCTCGCCCATGAAGCGCACGCCGTCCACCACCAGCGTCTGCGCGGCGTGGTCGCGGCCGAAGCGCGCCATCTCGAGCGAGTCGGACACGCAGCCGCCGGTCTCGAGCGCGAGGTCCTGCAGGTCGCCGTCGACGTAGTAGTGCGCGACGAGGACCGCGTTCTTCGCCTTCAACAGCTCCCTGGCGCGCGCCTTCAGCTCGGCGCGCCGCGGCGGCGTCAGCAGCTCGGGCACCTTGGCCCAGGCCTGGGCGGTGGAGCAGGCGCCGCGGGCGTCCTGCCGGGTGAAGTCGTAGAGGATCTGCTGGCTCATCGTGGCTCGCTCCGTGTTGCGGATTCTCTTACGCCGACGCGAAGAACTTCGAGGGCGGCGCGCCCAGCGAGCGCCTCACCATCGCGCTGAAGGCGCTCGGGCTGGTGTAGCCCAGCTCGGCGGCGATCTCGCTCATCGGGCGCTTGCGTGCGGCCAGCGTCAGCGCGCGGGCCAGCAGCACCTGCTGGCGCCATTGGCCGAAGCTGGTGCCGAGCTCGTCGCGGAACAGGCGCGCGACGGTGCGCTCGCTGGCGCCGATGTCGCGCACCCAGTCGCCCAGCGTGTCGTGGCGCGTGGGCTCGTCCAGCACCGCCTCGCAAAGCGTGCGCAGGCGCTTGTCCTGTGGCATGGGCACGCCCAGCGGCACGGGGGCCGCGCGCTTCAGCTCGTCGGCGAGCAGCGGGCCGATCAGCTTCTCGCGGTCCAGGTCGGCCGGGGCGGGCACCGGGCCATCGTCGGGCGCGGCCGGCAGGGCCAGCATCAGGGCCCGCAGCAGGTCCGACACCTCGAGCACGCGGCACTGCTGCCAGTGCCCCTCGGCCGACGCCTTGCGCGCGGCGGGGCCGCAGCAGCCGGGCCGCTGGTGCAGGTAGAGCGTGCACAGCTCGGCCGACTCGACCACGGTGACCGCATGCTCGACACCCGGCGGGATCCACAGCGCCCGCGATGGCGGCACGAGGTAGGTGCCGCCGCGCGCGGTGAGCCGCAGCACGCCGGTGGCCGACCAGGCCAGCTGCGCCCACGGATGGCTGTGCGGCTCGACCTGGGTGTCGGCGGCGAGCCGGCTGTGCTTGGCGCGCAGCGGCCGCTCGGGCGTCGGCGCGTAGAGGTGCGGCGCCTGCGGGCCGACGAGCACAGGGACCGGGCGCCGACCGGCGGCGCGGGCAGGAGGTCTTGGCATGATCGCGATAGAAGTTGTCCCGCTATCGTAAGCGCGCCGGAGCGTCCTGGTCGATGATCCGGTCATGATCTCCACGACCTCGACTGCGTCCTCCGCCGCCGCGCCGGCCGTGCCGCTGGCCCAGGATGCCCGCACCATCTCGCTGATCGGCCTGGCCCACGGCACCTCGCACTTCTTCCACATGCTGCTGCCGCCGCTGTTCCCGGCCTTCATCCGGGACTTCGGCCTCAGCTATTCCGAGCTCGGCCTGCTGGTGACGGTGTTCTTCGTCATCTCCGGCATCGGCCAGGCGCTGGCCGGCTTCGTCGTCGACAAGGTCGGCGCGCGCCCCGTGCTCTTCCTGGCGCTGGCCTGCTTCGTCGGCGCGGCGCTGGTCGCCGCCAGTGCCACCGGCTACGCGGGCCTGATGGCGGCGGCCGCGCTGGCCGGGCTGGGCAACTCGCCCTTCCACCCGGTGGACTTCACCATCCTCAACAAGCGCGTGTCGCAGCCGCGGCTGGGGCATGCCTTCTCGGTCCACGGCATCACCGGCAACCTGGGCTGGGCGCTGGCGCCGGTCTTCCTGGCCGGCATCACGGCGCTGTCGGGGTCGTGGCGCATCGCCTACCTGGCCGCCGCGGCCTACGCGGGGGTCGTGCTGCTGTTGATGATCATCCACCGCGAGGCCATCGACGACCGCTCCGGCACCTGGGCCCACGAGACCCAGGCCGGCGCGAAGGCGCTGGCCGAGGAACATCCGCTCGCCTTCCGGAGGCTGCCCTCGGTGTGGCTGTGCTTCGCCTTCTTCTTCTGGACCACCGCGGCACTGTCGGCGATCCAGAGCTTCGCGAGCCCGGCGCTGCAGCAGATGTACGGCCTGCCGCTGTCGATCACCGCCTTCGTCGTCACCGGCTACATGCTGTGCGGCGCGGCCGGCATGGTGGTCGGCGGCTTCCTGGTGTCGCGCGTCGACCGGCTCGAGCGCACCATCGGCTGGGCCATGGCCGCGGCGGCCGCGCTGCTGTTCGTCGCCGGCACCGGCTGGTTGCCGGGCCTCATGACGGCCGCGGTCGCGGCGCTCGCCGGCTTCGGCACCGGCCTGGCCGGCCCGTCGCGCGACATGCTGATCAAGCGCGCCGCGCCACCGGGCGCCACCGGCCGCGTCTACGGCACGGTGTACTCGGGTCTGGACATCGGCTTCGCACTGGCGGCGCCGGCCTTCGGCGCGCTGCTGGACCACGGCCACGCGAACGGCATCTTCCACGGCGCCGCCGCGCTGCTGCTGATGGGCGTGGCGTCGGCCTCGCTGGTGGGCCTGCGGGTCGCGCGCACGCGTGTCCTCGCGGCGGCAGGCTAGGGCCTGCGCGGCCCGGGTGCGTGCCCTCCGATAGCGTTGACAGGCCCTGGTCCGCGCCGCCGGCCGGCTAAAGTGCCGGCCATGTCGCATCCCCCCACTCCGCGCCTCGCCGGCCACGCGCTGGTCGAGGCCCTGATCGCGCAGGGCGTCGACACCTGCTTCGGCGTGCCGGGCGAGAGCTACCTCGCGGTGCTCGACGGTTTTCACCAGCACCGCGAGCGCATCCGCTTCATCGCCTGCCGCCAGGAAGGCGGCGCGGCCTTCATGGCCGACGCGCAGGGCAAGCTCGGCGGCCGGCCCGGCATCTGCTTCGTGACGCGCGGGCCCGGCGCCACCAATGCCAGCATCGGCCTGCACACCGCCTTCCAGGACTCGACGCCGATGGTCCTGTTCATCGGCCAGGTCGCCGGCGACCAGCGCGACCGCGAGGCCTTCCAGGAAGTCGACTACCGCCAGATGTTCGGCCCGGGCACGCTGGGCATGGCCAAGTGGGTCGGCGAATGCCACGACGCCGATCGCCTGCCGGAGTACGTCGCGCGCGCCTTCCGCACCGCGCTGCAGGGCCGGCCCGGCCCGGTGGTCGTGGTGCTGCCCGAGGACATGCTGACGCGCGAGACGGCCACCCCGGTGCTGCCGCGCATCGAGCCGGCGCAGGCCTGGCCCGCGCCCGGCGCGCTGCGCGAGCTGCGCACGATGCTGCTGGCCGCGAAGCAGCCGCTGCTGATCGCCGGCGGCAGCGGCTGGGATGCCGAGTCGGCGAGCGCGCTGCAGCGCTTTGCGGAGAACTGGCAACTGCCGGTCGGCTGCGGCTTCCGCTTCCAGGACAGCTTCGACAACCGCCATCCGCTCTATGCCGGCGACGTCGGCATCGGCATCAACCCCAGGCTCGCGCAACGCGTGAAGGACGCCGACCTGATCCTGGCCATCGGCGTGCGCCTGGGCGAGATGACCACCGGGGGCTACACGCTGCTGGAGGCGCC
>CAZUUU010000279.1:0-3744 GCA_964622685.1 uncultured Methylibium sp. | reverse complement strand
GAAGATGTCCAAGTCGCTGGGCAACTTCTTCACCATCCGCGACGTGCTGAAGCGCTACGACGGCGAGACGATCCGCTTCTTCATGCTGCGCGTGCACTACCGCAGCCCGTTCAACTTCAGCGACGCCGGCCTCGACGACGCGCGCAACGGCTTGCGGCGGCTCTACACGGCGCTCGAGGGCGCGGACGCCGCCGGCGATCCGGTCGACTGGAGCGACCCCTACGCCGCGCGCTTCAAGGCGGCGATGGACGACGACTTCAACACGCCGATCGCCGTGTCGGTGCTGTTCGACCTGGCCGGCGAGGTGAACCGCACCCGTTCGGCGCGTGCCGCCGCCCTGTTGCGGGCGCTCGGCGGCACGCTGGGCCTGCTGCAGCAACCGGCGGCGCAGTACCTGCAGGGCGGCAGCGCCGTCGACGAGGCACGCATCGCCGCGCAGATCGCCGCGCGGGCGGCCGCCAAGGCGGCGAAGGACTTCGCCGAGTCCGATCGCATCCGCGACGCGCTGGCGGCCGAGGGCATCGTCCTGAAGGACACGCCCGCCGGCACGACCTGGGTCAAGGCCTGAGGCCGTCGCGGTCCGAGCGCTTCACGCCCATCGCCATGTCGCCTCGCGGTTCCGGTCTCGTCACGCCCGCCTACTGGGACGAGGCGTGCAAGCACCTCGCCAAGCGCGACCGCGTGATGCGCAAGCTCATCCCGCAGTTCGGCGAGGGCCGGCTCGAGAGCCGCGGTGACGCGTTCACGACACTGGCGCGGTCCATCGTCGGGCAGCAGATCTCGGTGCCGGCCGCGCAGTCGGTGTGGGACCGCTTCGCCGCCCTAATGGGCAGCGCGGCGGCGCGCGTGTCGCCGGCCGACGTGCTGGCGCTGGACACGCAGGCAATGCGCACGGCCGGCCTGTCGACGCGGAAAGTCGAGTACCTGCGCGACCTGGCCGGCCACTTCGACGCCGGCACGGTGCACGTCAAGGCCTGGGACTCGATGGACGACGAGGCCATCGTCGACGAACTGGTGGCGATCCGCGGCATCGGTCGCTGGACCGCGGAGATGTTCCTGATCTTCCACCTGATGCGGCCCAACGTGCTGCCGCTCGACGACCTGGGCCTGATGAAGGGCATCAGCCTCAACTACTTCAGCGGCGAGCCGGTCACGCGCAACGAGGCGCGCGAGGTCGGCGACGCGTGGGCGCCGTTCCGGTCGGTCGCCACCTGGTACCTCTGGCGCAGCCTGGACCCGCTGCCGGTGTCGTACTGATCGCCGGCGGCTTCGGCCACAATGCGCCCACCTTTCCACCGAAAGGATCGTTCGGGATGAGCATCAAGAAGCACTTCCTCGAGTTCGAGCAGCCGATCGCCGAACTCGAAACCAAGATCGACGAGCTGCGCTACGTGCAGAGCGAGTCGGCGGTCGACATCTCCGAGGAGATCGACCGCCTGTCCAAGAAGAGCCAGCAGCTCACCAAGGACATCTACTCGAGCCTGAACCCCTGGCAGGTGACGCAGATCGCGCGGCACCCGCAGCGGCCCTACACGCTCGACTACATCAGCCAGGTCTTCACCGACTTCCAGGAGCTGCACGGCGACCGCGCCTTCGCCGACGACCAGAGCATCGTCGGCGGCCTGGCGCGCTTCAACGGGCAGGCCTGCATGGTGCTGGGTCACCAGAAGGGCCGCGACACCAAGGAGCGCGCGGCGCGCAACTTCGGCATGAGCCGGCCCGAGGGCTACCGCAAGGCGCTGCGGCTGATGAAGCTGGCCCAGAAGTTCGGGCTGCCGCTCTTCACCTTCGTCGACACGCCGGGCGCCTATCCCGGCATCGGCGCCGAGGAGCGCGGCCAGTCCGAGGCCATCGGCCACAACATCTTCGAGATGGCGCAGCTCGAGGTGCCGATCATCGCCACCATCATCGGCGAGGGGGGCTCCGGCGGCGCGCTGGCGATCGGCGTCGGCGACCAGGTGCTGATGCTGCAGTACTCGGTCTACTCGGTGATCTCTCCGGAGGGTTGTGCCTCCATCCTCTGGAAGACCGCCGAGCGCGCCAGCGAGGCCGCCGAGGCGATGGGCATCACGGCGCACCGTCTCAAGGCCCTGGGCCTGGTCGACAAGATCGTCAACGAGCCGGTCGGCGGCGCGCATCGCGACCCGGCACAGATGGCGGTCTACCTCAAGCGTGCGCTGAACGACGCGCTGCGCCAGGTCGCCGACCTGAAGCCGCGCGAACTGCTGAACCAGCGCTACGAGCGCCTGAAGAGCTACGGCCGCTTCAACGACACCAAGGAGCGCTGAGCCGCCCCCATCGCGGTCCGTCGCGGTCGCCTACAGCGGCGGCCGCGACTCGACCGCGCTGCTGCACGCGACGCTGAAGGCCGTCGAGGGCCGCGGCCTGCAGGTGCTGGCGCTGCACGTGCACCATGGGCTGAGCGCCCACGCCGACGAGTGGCTGGCGCATTGCGCCGCGCAGTGCGACCGCTGGGCGCGGCGCGGCCTGCCGGTCAGCCTCCACGTCGCCTACGTGCAGCTGACGCCGCGCCGTGGCGATAGCGTCGAGGCGCTGGCCCGGCGTGCCCGCTATGCCGCCTTGCGCACGATGGCGCTCGAGCAGGGCGCGCGGCTGGTGCTGCTGGCCCACCACCGGCGCGACCAGGCCGAGACGCTGCTGCTGCAGGCGCTGCGGGGCGCGGGCGTCGCCGGGCTGGCCGGCATGCCGGCGCTGATCGAACGCGACGGCATCACCTGGGCCCGTCCCTGGCTCGGCCGCCCGCGCGAGGCGGTCGAGGCCTACCTGAAACGCCATCGCCTGCGCCATGTCGACGACGACAGCAATGCCGACCCGCGCTTTGCGCGCAACCGCCTGCGGCTGCAGGTCTGGCCCGCCCTGGTGGCCGCCTTCCCGCAGGCCGAGGCGACGCTGGCGGATGCGGCCACCTGGGCGGCGCAGGCCGCTGCGGGTATCGCCGACCTCGCCGCCGGGGACCTGCAACTCTGCGCCGACGCGAAAGGGCTGGACCTGGAGGCCTGGCAGGGTTTGCCGCCACACCGTGCGGTGCAGGCCTTGCGGGTCTGGCTGAAGGCCGCGGGCGCGCGGGCCGTGACGGCCAGCGATGTCGAACGGCTGATGGCCGAACTGCCGGCGTCGGGTGCGGCGCGCTGGACGCTCCGGGGCGGCGAACTGCGGCGCTATCGCGGCCGCTTGAGCTTCGAACCCGTGGCGGTGGCGACATCGCTGGCGCCGGAGGCGGCGTTGTCGATCGGGCGTGCCGGCCGCTACGCCTTGCCCGGCTGGGGCGGGGTGCTGGTCGTGAAGCCCGTCCGGGCGGGCGGTATCGCATTGGCGCGGCTGGCCGCGGTCAGCTTGCTGCCGCGCCAGGGCGGCGAGCGCTTCCAGTTCGCCCCCGACCGTCCGCCGCGCAGCCTGAAGAAGCAGTTCCAGGCGCTGGCCGTGCCCGAGTGGTCGCGCCGCGGGCCGCTGCTGCACGACGCAGCGGGGCGGCTGCTGTTCGTGCCCGGCCTCGGCATCGACGCCCGCGTGCTGGCCGCTCCCGGCGAGCGCCAGGTGGCGCTGAGCTGGCAGGACGCCGGCCCGGCCTGAACGGTGCGGGCACGGACGAGCGGCCCGCTAAAATGTGCGGTTCGCGGCGCGGGGCATCCCGCCGACAGTCAGGGCGCCGCGTCCCCCGCATGGCATTGATCGTTCACAAGTACGGCGGCACGTCGATGGGCTCGACCGAGCGCATCCGCAATG
>CAZUUU010000278.1:0-3748 GCA_964622685.1 uncultured Methylibium sp. | reverse complement strand
CGGTGCCGCCGACGGTCGGCTTCCTGGTGCAGGTGATCAAGGGCACGGCGCTGGCGTCGGTGATCGGCTTCGTCGAGCTGACCAAGGCCGGCAGCATGATCGCCAACGCCACCTTCCAGCCCTTCGTCGTCTACAGCGCGGTGGCGGCGATGTACTTCGCGCTGTGCTGGCCCCTGTCGCTGTGGAGCCGCGCGCTCGAAAGGAAGCTCTCGCATGGCCATCGTTGAGATCCAGGGGCTGCGCAAGCGCTTCGGCACGAACGAGGTGCTCAAGGGCATCGATCTGTCGGTCGAGCCCGGCGAGGTGATCGCCATCATCGGCAAGAGCGGCTCGGGCAAGAGCACGCTGCTGCGCTGCGTGAACGGGCTCGAGGCCTTCGACGACGGCGCGCTCAGCGTCGACGCGCAGCCGCTGCGCCACGGCGATGTCGCGGCGATGCGCGCGCTGCGCCAGCGCGTCGGCATGATCTTCCAGGGCTTCAACCTGTTCCCGCACCTGAGCGTGGGCCGCAACGTGATGCTGGCACCGACGCTGGTCAAGAAGCGCGGCCGCGGCGAGGCCGAGGCGCAGGCGCGCCAGCTGCTCGAGCGCGTCGGCCTGGAGGCCAAGTTCGATGCCTACGCCGAACAGCTGTCGGGCGGCCAGCAGCAGCGCGTCGCGATCGCGCGGGCGCTGGCGATGGAGCCGGCGGTGCTGCTGTGCGACGAGATCACCTCGGCGCTCGACCCCGAGCTCGTCGGCGAGGTGCTGCGCGTCGTCGAAGGCCTGGCGGCCGACGGCATGACGCTGATGATGGTCACGCACGAGATGAACTTCGCGCGCAAGGTCGCCGACCGCGTGGTCTTCATGCACGCCGGCCGCATCCACGAGATCGGCCCGCCGGCGGCGCTGTTCGGCGCGCCGCAGACGCCGGAGCTCAGGCAGTTCCTGTCGGCGCTGGACGACTGAGCGCCCACGGCGCCGGCCGGCTTGGGCCACACTCGGCGCATGAGGTCCCTGCACGAGCTGAGCGCGGCCGAGCTGCTGGCGCGCTATGCGCGCCGCGAGCTGTCGCCGGTCGAGGTGACGCAGTCGGTGCTGGCCTGGATCGATCGCTGCGAGCCGCAACTCCAGGCGACCTGGGCGCTCGATGCCGAAGCGGCACGGGCGGCGGCCCGCGACAGCGAGGCGCGCTGGCAGCGCGGCGAGGCCCTGGCCCTCGACGGCGTGCCGGTCACGGTCAAGGAGAACATCGCGACCCGCGGCACGCCGGTGCCGCTGGGCACCGCGGCGACCGAGCTGCGCCCGGCGGCGGCCGATGCACCACCGGCCGCGCGGCTGCGCGAGGCCGGCGCGGTGATCCTCGCCAAGACCACGATGCCCGACTACGGCATGCTGAGCTCCGGCCTGTCGAGCTTCCACGCGCTGACCCGCAACCCCTGGAACCTGGCCTGCAATCCCGGCGGGTCGAGTGCCGGCGCCGGCGCCGCGGCCGCGGCCGGCTATGGGCCGATCCACCTCGGTACCGACATCGGCGGCTCGATCCGCCTGCCGGCCGGCTGGTGCGGCGTGGTCGGCTTCAAGCCCAGCTTCGGCCGCGTGCCGATCCAGCCGACCACCTTCGGCCGCGTCGCCGGTCCGATGACGCGCACGGTGCAGGACGCGGCACTCGCGATGCGCGTGCTGGCCGGCGCCGATCCGCGCGATCCCATGAGCCTGCCGCCGCAGGCCCTGCCCTGGCTCGATCTCGACCGGGACCTGCGCGGCCTGCGCCTGGGCCTGATGTCCGACGCCGGCTGGGGCCTGGCGCCCGAGGCCGCGGTGCGGGACGCGGTGACGGCGGCGGCGCGCGCCTTCGAGTCCGCCGGCGCCGCGGTCGAGATCCTGGCGCCGTTCTCGACGCGCGCGATGGCCGAAGGCATCGACCGCTACTTCCGCATCCGCTCCTGGGTCGACCTGCAGGCGCTGTCGGCGGAGCGCCGTGCGCGCGTGCTGCCCTTCATCGCCGACTGGGCCGCCGGTGCGCGCGGCCTGTCGGCCGAGGACGGCTACCGCGCCTGGAGCCAGTGGCAGGCGCTGCGCGAGGCGGGGGTCGCGGCCTGCGCGCGCTTCGACTACGTGCTGTCGCCGGTGTGCCCGGTGGTCAGCTTCCCGGCCGAATGGGCCGGGCCGACCAACGACCCGGCGCGTTCGCTCGAGCACATCGCCTTCACCCTGCCGGCCAACGTCGGCGAACAGCCGGCGGTGTCGGTCAATGCCGGCCATGCCGGCAACGGCGTGCCGATCGGCCTGCAGATCGTCGGCCGGCGTTTCGACGACGTCGGCGTGCTGCAGATGGCGCGGGCCTGGGAGCGGCTGCGTGCGCCGCAGCGGCCCTGGCCGGTGCCGCCGTTCGCGCCCGCCGGCTGAACCGCGGGCTGAACCTCAGCCGCGCAGCGCGAAGTCGGCGGCGATGCCGGCGAAGACCGCGCAGCCGACCCAGTGGTTCAGCCGGAAGGCCTTGAAGCAGCCGTCGCGGCTGCGATCACGGATCAGCGTGTAGTGCCAGGCCACCTGGATGGCGGCGACCGCGATCCCGACGACGAAGGGCGTGCCCAGGCCGAGGTGCGACCCCAGCGCCCCCCAGACCAGCAGGTAGATCGCGTAGAAGCCCATCACGCCGGCCACGTCGTGCCGACCCAGCGTGATGGCCGAGGTCTGGATGCCGATCTTCAGGTCGTCGTCGCGATCGACCATCGCGTACTCGGTGTCGTAGGCTAGCACCCAGAACAGGTTGCCGACCAGCAGCGCCCAGGCCAGCCCGGGCACGCTGCCCTGCACCGCGGCGTAGGCCATCGGGATGCCGAAGCTGAAGGCCACGCCCAGCACCGCCTGCGGCATCGACACGTGGCGTTTGGCGTAGGGGTAGGCGATCGCGATCGCCAGCGCGGCGAAGGACCAGGCGATGGTCGGTGCGTTGGTGGTCAGCACCAGCGCGAAGGCGGCGAGCGCCAGCACCGCGCCGAGCGCCAGCGCCTCGCGCACCGACACCCGTCCGGCCGTCACCGGCCGCAGCGCGGTGCGCTTCACGTGGCGATCGAAGTCACGGTCGGCGACGTCGTTGACGCAGCAGCCGGCGCTGCGCATCAGCACCGTGCCGAGCGTGAACACGGCCAGCAGATGCCAGCCCGGGAAGCCCGCGGCCGCCAGCCACAGCGCCGACAGCGTCGGCCACAGCAGCAGCAGCCAGCCGGCCGGGCGATTCCAGCGGATCAGGTCCAGGTAGAGGGTCAGGCGCGGCCCGGGGGCGGAGGTCGAGGCGGTCATGGCGCGCGACTATGCTGCCACGCCACCGACGCCGCCTGCCGGCCGCCGGACTCAATCCTCCAGCAGGCTGCGCAGCATCCAGGCCGTCTGCTCGTGCACCGTGAGGCGCTGGGTCAGCAGGTCGGCGGTCGGCTCGTCGCCGGCCTTGTCGGCCAGCGGGAAGATGCCGCGTGCGGTGCGGGCCACGGCCTCGTGGCCCTCGACCAGGATGCGCACCATGTCCATCGCCTTGGGCGGCGTGGCCGGCGCGTCCTTGATGGAGCTGAGCTTGCCGAACTGCGCATAGCTGCCGGCGGCGGGGAAGCCCAGCGCGCGGATGCGTTCGGCCACCGGATCGACGGCGTTCCACAGTTCGGTGTACTGGGCCATGAACATCGCGTGCAGCGTGTTGAACATCGGCCCGGTGACGTTCCAGTGGAAGTTGTGGGTCGTCAGGTACAGCGTGTAGGTGTCGGCGAGCAGG
>CAZUUU010000277.1:0-3765 GCA_964622685.1 uncultured Methylibium sp. | reverse complement strand
AAGATCCTGCGCTTCATCCCGGGTACGGCCCTGGACGTGCGGGCCTACTTCCTCACGCTGCAGTACTGGCTGGCCGGATCGGAAGCCAACATCGGCAACCTCGTGCAGTTCCTCGTGGATCGCTATGCCGACGGGCCGCGCAAGGGGCTGCGCGGGCTCGTCAAGCCGCAGCCGCCGGCCGAGTACCCCGAGGTCGGCGTCTACCATCCGCGCCTGCGCCAGCGCATGGCGGTCGATGCGACGCAGCTGCCGAGCGTCGCCACCACCGGCAGGCGCGGCACCGTCGGCCTGCTGCTGATGCGCTCCTACCTGCTGGCCGGCAACACCGACCACTACGACGGCGTGATCACCGCGATGGAGGCGCGCGGCCTGCGCGTGCTGCCGGCCTTCGCGACCGGGCTCGACTCGCGGCCGGCCATCGACGCCTACTTCCTCGCCGACGGACGGCCGGTCGTCGATGCGGTCGTGTCGCTGACCGGCTTCTCGCTGGTCGGCGGGCCGGCCTACAACGACGCGAAGGCGGCCGAGGACATCCTGGCGCGGCTCGACGTGCCCTACCTGGCCGTCACGCCGGTCGAGTTCCAGAGCCTGGACCAGTGGGGCGGTTCGCCGCGCGGCCTGCTGCCGGTCGAGGCCACGATGATGGTCGCGATCCCCGAGCTCGACGGCGCCACCGGCTCGATGGTCTTCGGCGGCCGCGGCAGCGCCGAGCACATCGCCTGCACCGGCTGCTCGCACGGTTGCACCTTCAGGAACCACGACGCGCACGACATGCACAGCTGCATCGAGCGCGCCGATGCGCTGGCGGCGCGCGTCGGCCGGCTGGTCGACCTGCGGCGCTCGCAACGCGCCGAGCGCAAGGTCGCGGCGGTCGTCTTCAACTTCCCGCCCAACGCCGGCAATACCGGCACGGCCGCCTTCCTGTCGGTCTTCGAGTCGCTGTTCAACACCATGGCAGCGATGCAGCGCGAGGGCTACACCGTCGCGATGCCGGCCAGCGTCGACGAACTGCGCGAATGCATCATCCACGGCAACGCCCAGCAGCTCGGGGCCCAGGCCAACGTGCACGCGCGCGTCGCGGCCGACGACCACGTGCGGCGCGAGAAGCACCTCAAGGAGATCGAGGCCCAGTGGGGCCCGGCGCCCGGCAAGCAGCAGAGCGACGGCCGCTCGATCTTCGTGCTGGGCGAGCGCTTCGGCAACGTCTTCGTCGGCGTGCAGCCGGCCTTCGGCTACGAAGGCGACCCGATGCGCCTGCTGTTCGAGAAGGGCTTCGCACCGACGCACGCCTTCTCGGCCTTCTACCGCTGGCTGCGCGAGGACTTCCGCGCCGACGCGGTGCTGCATTTCGGCACCCACGGCGCGCTGGAGTTCATGCCCGGCAAGCAGAACGGCATGTCGGCCAGCTGCTGGCCCGACCGGCTGATCGGCGACCTGCCCAACTTCTACCTCTACGCGTCGAACAACCCCTCCGAAGGCACGATCGCGAAGCGCCGCGCGGCCGCCACGCTGATCAGCTACCTCACGCCGCCGGTCGCACAAGCCGGGCTCTACAAGGGGCTGGTCGACCTGAAGGCGCTGCTCGAGCGCTACCGCGGGCTGGAGCCCGACGCCGCGGTCGAGTCGGCCGAGCTGGCGACGATGATCCAGGCGCAGGCCGCCGGGCTCGAGCTCGCGACCGTCGAGCCGGCGTGGAGCGCCGACGCGCCCGAGCGCATCGCGCGACTCAACGACGCCGTGCTGGAGCTCGAGTACACGCTGATCCCGCACGGCCTGCACGTCGTCGGCCAGGCGCCGACCCCGGCACAGCGCGTGGACCTGCTGCTGTCGCTGGCCGAGGCCTCGCACGGCGCCCGGCCGCCGCGCGACGTCGTCGCGGCGCTGGTCGGCGGCACGCCGGCTGCGGCGCTCGTGGAAGACGCCGACACGCTTGCGCTCCTGACCGAGCTGGCCGCGGCCGACGCGCTGATGGCCGAGGACCACGAGCTCGACGGCATCCTGCACGCCCTCGACGGCCGCTTCCTGCGCCCCGCCCCGGGCGGCGACCTGCTGCGCACGCCGGCCATCCTGCCGACCGGCCGCAACCTGCACGGCTTCGACCCGTTCCGCATCCCCAGCGCTTACGCGGTGCAGGACGGCGCGCGCCAGGCACAGCGCCTGCTCGACCGCTACATGGCCGACGGCCACGCCTTCCCCGAGTCGATCGCGCTGGTGCTGTGGGGCACCGACAACCTCAAGAGCGAGGGCGGCCCGATCGGCCAGGCGCTGGCGCTGATGGGCGCCAGGCCGCGCTTCGACAGCTACGGCCGGCTGGCCGGTGCGGAGTTGCTGCCGCTCGAGCAGCTGGGCCGGCCGCGCGTCGACGTGATCATCACGCTGTCGGGCATCTTCCGCGACCTGCTGCCGCTGCAGATCAAGCTGCTGGCCGAGGCGGCCTTCCTGGGCGCATCCGCCGACGAGCCGATCGAGCAGAACTTCATCCGCAAGCACGCGCTGGCCTACCAGGCCGAACACGGCGGCGACCTCGAGACCGCGTCGCTGCGCGTCTTCGGCAATGCCGAGGGCGCCTACGGTTCCAACGTCAACAGCCTGGTCGACAACAGCCGCTGGGACGACGCCGACCAGCTGGCCGAGACCTACACGCGCCGCAAGGGCTTCGCCTACGGCCGTGCCGGCCGGCCGGTGCAGCAGGCCGCGCTGCTGAACAGCGTGCTGGCCGGCGTGCAGCTGGCCTACCAGAACCTCGACTCGGTGGAACTCGGCGTCACCACCATCGACACCTATTTCGACACGCTGGGCGGCATCAGCCGCGCGGTCAAGCGCGCGAAGTCGGCCAGGGAAGGCGCGGACGCCGAGGTGGCCCCGGTCTACATCGGCGACCAGACGCGCGACGCCAGCGGCGGTGGCACGGTGCGCACGCTGACCGAGCAGGTCGCGCTGGAGACCCGCACCCGCATGCTCAACCCGAAGTGGTACGAGGGCATGCTGGAGCACGGCTACGAGGGCGTGCGCCAGATCGAGGTGCACGTCACCAACACCATGGGCTGGTCGGCGACGACCGGCCAGGTCCAGCCCTGGGTCTACGAGCAGCTGAGCCAGACCTTCATGCTCGACCCGGCGATGCGCGAGCGCCTCGCGAAGCTGAACCCCACGGCGTCTGCCAGGGTCGCGAGCCGCCTGCTCGAAGCCTGCGAGCGCAAGTTCTGGAAGCCCGACGCGCAGATGCTCGACGCGCTGCGACGCGCGGGCGACGAGCTGGAAGACCGCCTCGAAGGCGTATTCGAAGGAAGCCCCGCATGAGACCCACGGAGAGGGCCCCCCGCAGGGGGATCGGAGTCGAGGCGAATGCGGGCGGATGCCGACCGCTCGGAGCCTGCCAAGTCAGTAATCGATCGGAGGCATTCGCATGAGCACCACCACCGTTCCGTTCCCCGACATCAAGCGCCCGGGCTCGCGCTCCATCCGCGAGGACGGCGAAGGCAGCGTCCAGGTCGAACTCGACCCGAACCTGAAGATCGGCACCGCCAAGGTGCTCGCGATCTACGGCAAGGGCGGCATCGGCAAGAGCACGACGTCCAGCAACCTCTCGGCCGCCTTCTCCAAGATGGGCAAGCGCGTGCTGCAGATCGGCTGCGACCCCAAGCACGACAGCACCTTCACGCTGACGAAGAAGATGCTGCCGACCGTCATCGACGTGCTCGAGACCGTCGACTTCCACGCCGAGGAGCTGCGCCCCGAGGACTTCGTCTTCGAGGGCTACAACGG
>CAZUUU010000276.1:0-3770 GCA_964622685.1 uncultured Methylibium sp. | reverse complement strand
TGCTGTACACGGCGTTCAACTCGGTGCGCCATGCCACGCTGATCATCGCCAACGTTCCGTTCGCCATCATCGGCGGCATCGTCGGGCTGTTCGTCACCGGGCAGTACCTGTCGGTGCCGTCGGCGATCGGCTTCATCGCGGTCTTCGGCGTGGCGATGCTCAACGGCATCGTGCTCGTGTCGTTCCTCAACGACCAGCGCAAGCACGGACTGTCGATCCGCGACGCAGTGCGCCAGGGCGCCGCGCTTCGCCTGCGGCCGGTGCTGATGACGGCCTCGGTGGCCATTCTCGGCCTCGTGCCGATGCTGATCTCCACCGGCGTCGGCGCCGAGACGCAGCGCCCGCTGGCCACGGTGGTGATCGGCGGCTTGTTCACCTCGACCGCGCTGACGCTGCTGCTGCTGCCGCTGATCTACGAATGGGCCGAGGCGCGCGCCGAGCGCCGCCTGCAGGCCGCACCCGTCCCCGAAGGAGCCACGACATGAAGGAAATCAAGGCCTACGTGCATGCCAACCGCATCGCCGGCGTGATCGCCGCGCTGAAGGCGTCGGACGCCTGGAACGCGCCCGGCGGCGGCGGGCATAACCTAACCGCGTATGTGGTGAAGGGCTCGCTGCTGCCGCTCGACGACGCCGAGCGCCACTACTCGCTGGACCTGGGCGACGAAGTCGTCGAGGAATACAAGCTCGAGCTGCATTGCAGCGAAGAGCATGTCGACGAGCTGGTCGCGATCATCCGCCGCGAGGCGCGCACCGGCCGGCCCGGTGCGGGCTGGATCTACGTCAATCCCGTCGATCAGGCGGTGCAGGCGGACTGAGCAGGCGCGACGCGCAAGTTGCGCGTCGCGTCGATCGGTGTCGCCTGGACCGGAGTTGCGGATGTTTCGCCACCCGATGCACGGGCCGCTGGCCCTGCCGCTGCTGCTGATCGGGCTGGGCATCGTCGTGGCGATGCTGGGCTTCTGGTGGTGGTTGAGCCACAAGCCGCCGAAAAAGCCCGAGCGGCCGCCGCAGACGTACGCGCAGCGGCTCGAACAGCGCTACCGGGGACAGCGCCAGAAGAAGAAGGAGACCGCGGATGCCAAAGACCCGAGCGATCGAGTTCGCTGAGCGAGGTGCGCCGTTGCGATCGCGGCGGTGGGTGCTGTCCGCGACGGCGCTGGCGTGGGCCGCCGCGTTGTGGATCGTGGCCGTCGACAACCTGGCCTTCTGGCGCACGCTGTGGTCCGTGCGCGACGACTCCTCGCTGCGCGGCGCGCTCGCGCTCGGTGCCCTGGCCCTGCTGCTGTGGACGCTGTTCGCGCTGCTGATCCGGCTGCTGTGCTGGCCGCGCGTGGGCAAGCCCGTCGTCGCGCTGCTGCTGGTGCTGGCGGCGGTGACGGCGAGCTTCATCGACCGCTACGGCATCGTCGTCGACCGGGGCATGCTGCGCAATGTGCTGCAGACCGACTGGCGAGAAGCGGGCGACCTGATGACGGCATCGTTCCTGGCGGACGTGGCGCTGCGCGGCCTGCTGCCGGCGGCGCTGGTGCTCGCGCTGCGCGTCGAGTTCGGCCGCTGGCGCCGCGGCGTGGCGACGCTCGGGGCCCACGTGCTGCTGCTCGTCGCCTTCGGTGCCGGCGCTATCGCCGCGTTCTACGCCGACTACGCCGCCGCCGCCCGCAACCACCGCGAGCTGCGCCATCTGCTGACGCCGACCAACGTGTTCAACGGCCTGCACGGCCTGTGGCGCGAACAGCGCGCCGCGCCGACGACGCTCGAGCAAATCGGCACGGACGCGCGGCGCGACCCGGCCCCTGCGGCTGACCGTCCGCTGCGCGTGGTGCTGGTGGTCGGCGAGACCGCACGCGCGGCCAACTTCTCGCTCGGCGGCTACGCGCGTCCGACCAACCAGGCGCTCGACGGCAAGCCGGTCGTGTACTTCGGCAACGTCAGCTCCTGCGGCACCGACACCGCGACCTCGCTGCCCTGCATGTTCTCCGACCTCGGACGCGAACGCTTCTCGGCCGCCGCCGCAGCACGGCGGGAGAACGTGCTCGACGTGCTGAAGCGCGCGGGCGTCGCGGTACGCTGGATCGACAACAACTCCGGCTGCAAGGGCGTGTGCGCGCGCATCGAGACGCTGGACCTGTCGTCGGCGGGCGATCCGGCCCTGTGCGAGGGTGGCGAGTGTCTCGACGGCGTGCTCCTGCGCGGGCTGGACGACGCGCTGGAACGGCCCGCCGCGGGCGACGGCCTCGTCGTGCTGCACATGAAGGGCAGCCACGGGCCGGCGTACTACCGGCGCTATCCGCCGCAGCTGCGCCGCTGGCAACCCACCTGCGACACGCGCGAGATCCAGCGCTGCAGCAGCGAAGCGCTGCGCAACACCTACGACAACGGCATCGGCTACACGAGCGAGGTGCTGGCGGGCATGATCGACCGGCTCGCAGCCCGGTCGGAAAGCCAGGACAGCGTGCTGCTGTACGTCTCGGACCATGGCGAATCGCTCGGCGAGGGCAACGTCTACCTGCACGGGCTGCCGTGGCGGCTGGCGCCAGCCGAGCAGAAGCAGGTGCCGATGATCGCCTGGCTGTCCGATGGCGCGGCGCGGCGCCTGGGCGTCGGCGTCGCGGAGTTGCGGCATGTGGCCGGCCGCGCGTGGTCGCACGACGACCTGGTACCGACGCTGCTTGGCCTGTTCGCGGTGCGCAGCTCACTCTACGCGCCAGCCGGCGACATCTTCGCGAATGCCCGTCCGGCCGCCGGTCCGAGCGCTGCCGCGAGATAGCGGCGGGGGAGCGGTGACCGCAAGGGCTCCGCTGCCTTTGCGCGCCAGCACGCGGACCTGAACGCGGGGTCAGTGGTGGCCGCCTCCGTGGCCGCGCACATGTCCGCCGTGCCCCCCATGCCAGCCGTGGCCGCCGTGGTACCCGCCGTGCAGCAAGAACCCATAGCCAGGTTCGCCGTAGTAGTGCAGGCCTCCTGCATAGCCCAGGTACGGATACCCCAGGTACGCGACGCCGTAGTACCCCGACACCGGGTAGCGACCCCGCTGGATGCGCGCGGCGAGCGCCGCGTCGCCATCGGCGCGCCCCTGAAGGTAGCGAACCACACCGTCGCTCACGCCGGCCTCGCGCAAGGACACGGCGTCCTGCGGCGAAAGCACGAAGGCGACGCCCCGCTGCGACAGTTGCGCGACCATCGCATCGTCGTCCGGCTGCTGCTTCGACAGCGCTGCCAGCTCGTCCAGCCGCACCGGCGGCGGCGTGGGCTGAGCCGGCGGTGCCGAAGCGCAAGCGGTGGCGAGCAACAGCGCGGACATCGATGCACAGACCCGGAACATGCTCATGATTGCCCTCTCGACTTTGTCGTTGCTCCGACATGGGATTGGAGTCGATTTCCTTGGAAGAGTTCTTCATGCCGCCTCCTGGCGCCGGGTTCGACGGCACAGCGGGTCAGATGTCGGCGACAGCCCGTGGCGCCGCGCTTCAGCCGACGGCGATCACCGGTCGCAACGGCAGCGCATGTCGGAGGGATTCCGCGGCGCCGGCGCGTTGAAACCGATAGCTGCTGCCCTCGGGCCCGGCCGGTTCACCGCGACGCGGTGGCCGCCAGCACAAAACCGCCAGCGTGCAAAGGACTCGGGCGCGGCGTCGACGCCGGATGCGCGATGGCTGCTGATCCTGACGATCCATACACCGATGATCAGAGCGGCCATGGGTGCTCCCGCGAAGCGGCGGGCTTACTGGCTTACTGGCTGCGCGCCGCCGCCTGGACGACGATGACGCC
>CAZUUU010000275.1:0-3813 GCA_964622685.1 uncultured Methylibium sp. | reverse complement strand
GCGTCGAACAGGATCAGCGGGTGCAGGTTGCCGTCGCCGGCGTGGAAGACGTTGCAGCAGCGCAGCCCGTACTTCGTCTCCATCTCGCCGATGCGCGTCAGGATCTCGGCCAATTGCTTGCGCGGGATGGTCGAGTCCATGCACATGTAGTCGGGGCTGATGCGGCCGCTGGCCGGAAAGGCGTTCATGCGGCCGCTCCAGAACTTGAGCCGCTCGGCCTCGGAGTTGCTGATCGCGAAGCGCGTCGCGCCGGCGCCCTCCATCACCGCCACCATGCGCGCGATCTCTTCTTCGACCTCTTCCGGCGTGCCGTCGCTCTCGCAGATCAGGAGGGCCTGGGCCTCGAGGTCGTAGCCGGCGTGGACGAAGTCCTCGACCGCCGCGGTCATCGGCTTGTCCATCATCTCCAGGCCGGCCGGGATGATGCCGGCGCCGATCAGCGCGGCGACCGCGTCGCCGGCCTTGCGCAGGTCGTCGAAGCTGGCGAGGATGGCGCGCGCCAGGATGGGCTTGGGGACGAGCTTCACGGTGACCTCGATCGTCACCGCCAGCATGCCCTCCGAGCCGATCACCGCCGCCAGCAGGTCCAGGCCGGGCGCGTCGAGCGCCTCGCTGCCGAACTCGACCGGCGCGCCGTCGATGGCGAAGCCGCGCACGCGCAGCACGTTGTGGATGGTCAGGCCGTACTTCAGGCAGTGCATGCCGCCGGAGTTCTCGGCCACGTTGCCGCCGATGGTGCAGGCGATCTTGCTGCTGGGGTCGGGCGCGTAGTACAGGCCATGCGGTGCGGCCGCCTCGCTGATCGCCGCGTTGCGCACGCCGGCCTGGACCACCGCGGTGCGGCTCGTCGCGTCGACCTTGAGGATGCGGTTGAACTTGGCGAGCGACAGCGTCACGCCCAGCTCGTGCGGCATCGCGCCGCCCGACAGGCCGGTGCCGGCGCCGCGTGCGACCACCGGCACCTGCAGCCGGTGGCAGGCCTGCAGCACGGCGCTGACCTGGGCCTCGGTCTCGGGCAGCGCGACCGCGAGCGGCATCGCGCGGTAGGCGGTGAGACCGTCGCATTCGTAGGGGATGGTGTCCTCGCGCTGCCACAGCAGCGCATGCGCCGGCAGCAGCGGACGCAGGGCCGCGACGACCTCGGCCTGGCGGCGGCTGCGCTCCTGGCGCGACACGGCGGCTTCCGACGCGCGGGCGTCGGCGGGGGCATTCATGGCGGTCTCCTCGCGGGGTCGGCGTCCTGCTGGGCGCCGTACCGGGCGGACGCTAGCTTAAGCGCTGACGGCACCGGCCATCCGTGTGCGGTGGTTCCGTCGCCTTTGACGGCGGCGTGCGCAATCGCGCCGCCGCCGGCGTCAGGAGACCGAGCCCGGCTCGCGGTTGGGGCCGGGCGGTGGCGTCGCGCCCGGCCGCGGCGCGGGCTTGGGACCCGGCTGGGGCGGCTTGGCGTCGGGGGGACGTGCTGGTGGTTCGGGCCGCGGTCGCCACGGGCGGTGCGGCGGCAGCACGACGACCTGCGGGGCCCGCTCGGCCTCGGCGCGGGCACGAGCGGCATCGCGTTCGGCGGCGGCCTGCGCGGCCTTGGCACGGGCGAGCTCGAGCTCCTTGTCGCGCTCGCGCTGGCGTTCGATCTGGCGCGCGATGCGCTCGCTGACGGCGTCGGACTCGCGCTGCGAGGCGGCACGCCGCGCGGCGGCCTCGGCCGGATCCTCGGGCGTCATCGTCCAGCGGCGCTCGATCTTCGCGCCGGGCTGGATCTGGTCGCTGAAGATCACGCGGCCGTCGGGCAGGCGCTGCTGGACGATTTCGCGCGCCGGCGGCGGGCCGGACGGCGGCGCCGAGGCCGCGTGGCCAGGGGCATTCACGGGCGCATCGGCCGCCTGGGCGACCGGCAGTGCGGCGATCAGCAACAGTGCGGCCAGTCGATGCATCGATCAGATCATACGGGCGCCGTAAAGACCGTCAGCACGCCGGTGTAGCCGTAGAGGTGATGATGGCCGATCTCGCCGGCGGCGAAGAAGCCGACCAGCGGCACGTCGCCCAGCGCGTGCTTGAGCAGCTGCAGTTCGGCCGAGGGCGCGCCGAAGTGCGGGCCGCCGCGGCCGGTGCAGCTCATGTACAGCGCCCCGGCGATCTGGCGTCCGCCCGCGGGCGGCGGCGGCATGCCGGTGGCGGCCTGGGTCGCCAGCGCGAGCGGCTGCGCGACCAGCGGCAGTTCCTCGGGTTCGAGCGCGGCGCGCACCTCGGTGGCAATGCGGACCAGGTCGCGCCGTGCGGCGTCGGTGTCGCGGCGGCAGAAGGCGAGCTGCTGGCCACGCTCGGCGACGTCGGCGATCGCGATGCCGCGCCGCTGCGGGTCGATGCCGACCAGGTGGCGCACGCGGGTCTCGGTGCCGAAGGCGCCGCGCCGCGCCGGGGTCGCGAACTCGGGGTTCTGCGCCGGCAGGCCGAACTCGGCCGCCTCCTCGTGGTCGCTCAGGCCGACCAGCGTGCTGCGCAGGCGCGGCAGCGCCTCGCGCGGCGCCTGCTCGTCGACGCCCAGGTCGCCCAGCAGGCAGTCGAGCGCCGGCTCGCCGTCGAGCGCATAGACGACGTTGCGCTCGACCTCGGTGATGCGCCGCGTCGGCCCGACCGGCTGGCAGCCCTGGGTGACGCGCGAGACGATGGCGACGTCGGCGTCGAAGGCCACGCCCGACAGGCCGCCTTCGAACACGCCGCCGCCGGCGCCATCGGCCGCCAGCGTCAGCGTGCGGTTGCGTGCCGAGGCCAGGCCGCCGAACAGGTAGCCGCTGCCGACGCGCCGGCTCAGCTCGCCGACCAGGCTGGCCAGCTCGGTCGTCGACGGGTCGGCGTGGACCAGCGCCGTGTGCGGCAGGAAGCCGCGCTCGGCCTGCAGCGGCCGGCGGCCGGAGAAGACGCGGAACTGCTCGCGCGGCAGCTCGGACAGCATCACGGCCAAGCCGGGTTCGTCGAAGTACTCGACACCGCCGGCGCACACGCCGATGCCCACGGAGCCCACCCAGGCGGTGCCCGGGTAGTGCTGGCGCAGCGCGGCCAGCAGCGGCTCGGCCGCGGCGGCATGGGCCTCGCTGAAGTAGCACCAGCCCAGCGTCGGCGCGGGGCGGCCGACGCGACGCGCGTCGAGCTCGGCGGTGACGCGCGCCAGCGCGGTCCGCCAGTCGGGATGCGCCGCGTGGGCGTGGGCAAAGGTCTGCATGGATCCGGAACGTGAACGGGCGAAAGGACTCAGCGGCTGCGGCCGCGCTTGGCGGCGGTTCCCTTGCGCACCGCCTTGGCCTGGGCGGCCGAGCGGGCGACGTTGTTGACCACGCCGCCGGCCACCTCGGCGGCCTTGCGGGCCGGCGCCATGCCGACCTTGATGGTCTGCTCGGCCGCGTTGAAGCTCTGCTTGACCAGGTTGCCGGCCAGCTGCTTGGCCGAGTCGGAGGCGGCGTCCTTCATCGCGGTCGCCGCCAGCTGCGTGAACTGCTTGGTGAGGGCGCCCCACCATTGCGTCGGGTCGACGACGCCGGCCGGCGGCAGCGCAGCGGCCTTGGCCTTCGCGCTGCGCGCGGCGGGCTTCTTCGCCGAGGCCGGCACCGCGGCGGGTGCGGCGGCGACCTCGTCGGGCATCTTGATGCGCAGCGACTCGCGCAGGTCGGCGACCTGCACGTTCATCGTCTTCAGCGTCGACAGCGTCATGCGCTGCACCTCGAGCGCCTGGATCGTCGCGCCCAGCATGCGCGCGTTCTGCTCCAGCCAGAACTGCACGGTGCGCAGTTCCTCGATGCGCTTCTCCAGCTCCTCGGGGTT
>CAZUUU010000274.1:0-3850 GCA_964622685.1 uncultured Methylibium sp. | reverse complement strand
GTAGACCGGCCCCGAGCCGTCGAGCACGAAGTGCGCGTGCCGCGTGGCGGCGCAGTTGGGGATCATCGCCACCGGCTTGCTGGCGGCGTGCGTCGGGTACATGGCGATCTTGACGTCGAGCACGGTCGTCAGGCCGCCCAGGCCCTGGGCGCCGATGCCCAGTGCATTGATCTTGTCGCACAGCTCGATGCGCAGTTCCTCGGTCTTGTTCTGCGGGCCACGGGCCTTCAGCTCGGCCATGTCGATGTCCTCCATCAGGGACTCCTTGGCCATCAGCATCGCCTTCTCGGCGCTGCCGCCGATGCCGATGCCCAGCATGCCGGGCGGGCACCAGCCGGCGCCCATCGTCGGCACGGTCTTGAGCACCCAGTCGACCAGAGAGTCGCTGGGGTTGAGCATCACGAACTTGCTCTTGTTCTCGGAGCCGCCGCCCTTGGCGGCGACCTGCACGTCGACCGTGCTGCCGGGCACCACCGTCATGTGCACGACGGCGGGCGTGTTGTCCCGGGTGTTCTTGCGCTCGAAGTGCGGGTCGGCGACGATCGAGGCGCGCAGCTTGTTGTCGGGGTCGAGGTAGCCGCGTCGCACGCCTTCGTTGACCGCGTCCTCGATCGATCCGTCGAAGCCCTCGAAGCGCACGTCCATGCCGATCTTCAGGAAGACGTTGACGATGCCGGTGTCCTGGCAGATCGGGCGGCGGCCCTCGGCGCACATCCTGGAGTTGGTCAGGATCTGCGCGATCGCGTCCTTGGCGGCGACGCTCTGCTCGGCCTCGTAGGCCCGCGCCAGGTGCGCGATGTAGTCGGCCGGGTGGTAGTAGCTGATGTACTGCAGCGCGGCGGCGATGCTGTCGACGAAGTCGGCGTGGCGGATCGTGGTCATGGCGGGTTCCGGGAGGCTGGAGGCGGCGCGGGAACCTTCGGGGCCTCGCGCCGGTCTGGCAACAGGGCCCTGCGGCACGGCCCGAGCCGCGAATTTTAATGAACCGGGAGGAGTCCTCGTGATCGGCAGCATCCGTCGCTTCATCGCCTCCGAATCGGCCGGCGGCGTCGTCCTGGCGCTGGCCGCGATCGCCGCGCTGGGGGTCAGCAACTCGGGCCTCGGCGAGGCCTACCAGCGCTTCGTGCAGATGCCGGGCGAACTGCGCATCGGCGATGCGCTGCAGCTATCCAAGCCGCTGCTGCTGTGGGTCAACGATCTGTGGATGGCGGTGTTCTTCTTCCTCGTCGGGCTCGAGATCAAGCGCGAGCTGCTGGCCGGCGAGCTGGCCTCGCTGCGCCAGGCCCTGCTGCCGGCCGGCGCGGCGCTGGGCGGCATGCTCGTGCCGGCGCTGATCTACGCGGCCATCAACGCCGGCGATCCCGTCGCCTTGCGCGGCTGGGCCATCCCCGCGGCGACCGACATCGCCTTCGCGCTGGGCATCCTGATGCTGCTGGGCTCGCGCGTGCCGGCCTCGCTGAAGGTCTTTCTCACCGCCGTCGCGATCATCGACGACCTGGGGGCGATCGTCGTGATCGCACTCTTCTACACGGCCGAGGTCTCGCTCGCGATGCTGGGCGGCGCGCTGGCCGGCAGTGCGCTGCTGTTCGCGCTGAATCGTGCGCGCGTCATGAGCCTCGGGCCCTACGTGGTCGTCGGGCTGGTCGTCTGGGTGCTGGTGCTGAAGTCGGGCGTGCACGCCACGCTGGCCGGCGTGGTGACCGCACTCGCGATTCCGCTGCGCGCGCCCGACGGAGGTTCGCCGCTCGAGAGTGCCGAGCATGCGCTGCATCCCTGGGTCGCGTTCGCGGTGCTGCCGATGTTCGCCTTCGTCAACGCCGGCGTGGTGCTGGACGGCGTCGGGCTGGACACGCTGGGCCAGTCGGTGCCGCTGGGCATCGCGGCCGGCCTGGTGCTGGGCAAGGCGATCGGCGTGTTCGGCAGCTCGATGCTGCTGATCCGCTACACGGGCGCGGAGCTGCCGGCGGGCGCGAGCCGCTGGCAGTTCTTCGGCGTGTGCCTGCTGTGCGGCGTCGGCTTCACGATGAGCCTCTTCATCGGCGCGCTGGCCTTCGACGGCCAGGGCGCGGCCTACGACACGCAGGTCAAGCTCGGCGTGCTGGGTGGCTCGCTGCTGGCCGGCGTGGCGGGCACGCTGGTCCTGCTGCGCGCGCCGCGGGCTCAGTGAGCCTGGCCGCCCGCCGGCGCCGGCCCGGCCATCAGCCGGTCGGTGTAGGCGATCGCCATCGCCGACAGCAGGAAGGTGATGTGGATCGCGGTCTGTGCGATCAGCACCTTGTCGGTGTAGTTGGCGGCGTTGATGAAGGTCTTGAGCAGGTGGATCGAGCTGATGCCGATGATCGCGGTCGCGAGCTTGACCTTCAGCACCGAGGCGTTGACGTGGCTCAACCACTCGGGCTGGTCGGGGTGGCCCTCGAGGTTCATGCGCGACACGAAGGTCTCGTAGCCGCCGACGATCACCATGATCAGCAGGTTGCTGATCATCACCACGTCGATCAGGGCGAGCACCACCAGCATGATGATGGTCTCGTTGAGCGCGCTGGTCTCCACGCCGGTATAGCCGATGCTCTTGATCAGCGCCGTGACGGCGGTCTGGCTGCCGAAGGCGGCCTCGATCAGGTGCCACAGCTCCAGCAGGAAGTGCCAGACGTAGACGCCCTGCGCGGCGATCAGGCCCACGTAGAGCGGCAACTGCAGCCAGCGGCTGGCGAAGATCAGGTTGGGCAACGGGCGGAGCTTGGCGGTGCTGGGATCGGGGATCTGGGCCATGGCGGGGAACCGGTCGGGGAGGGCGGATTCTAGTGAAGCGCTCCGCAGCAAGCAGCGAGCCTGCCGGGGCGGACAGGGGAGCGTGCCGTTGTGGCGCAGCGTGGGACGATCCGGCTAGTGACTGTCCGCAATGGTCGGGGCGAGGCGGGCCGCGCTACATTGCGCCGAGTCGTCGGTCCGCCATCGGCAGTAAGGGCTTCGTAAGAGCGCCTGCTTATGGTGCACTGCACAACAATCGAGGAGACGCGCATGAGTGAGTCGAAGGTCTATTCCCCGCCGTCGGCGCTCGTCGCCGGCGCCCACGTGTCGGGCATCGCCGCCTACGACAAGCTGGTGGCCGAGTCCGAGGCCGACTATGCCGGCTACTGGGCCCGGCTGGCCCGCGAGTTCGTGGCCTGGAAGCAGCCGTTCACGAAGTCCCTGGACGATTCGAACGCGCCGTTCTTCAAGTGGTTCGAGGACGGCACGCTCAACGTCTCGTACAACTGCCTGGATCGCCACGTCGAGGCTGGGCGCGGCGACCGCATCGCGATCATCTTCGAGGCCGATGACGGCAAGGTGACCCGGGTCAGCTACCGCGCGCTGCTGGAGATGACCTGCCGCATGGCCAACGCGCTGAAGGCGCGCGGCGTGAAGAAGGGCGACCGCGTCGTCATCTACATGCCGATGAGCATCGAGGGCGTGGTCGCGATGCAGGCCTGCGCCCGCATCGGCGCGACCCACTCCGTCGTGTTCGGCGGCTTCTCGGCGCAGAGCCTGCGCGACCGCATCAACGATGCCGGCGCCGTGATGGTCATCACCGCCGACGAGCAGCAGCGCGGCGGCAAGGCGCTGCCGCTGAAGGCCATCGTCGACGAGGCCCTGGCGCTGGGCGGCTGCGAGAGCATCCGCAATGTCATCGTCTACAAGCGCACCGGCGGCAAGATCGCCTGGGACGGCACGCGCGACCGCTGGATGGCCGAGGAAACCGTCGGCCAGGGCGCGACCTGCGAGCCGGAGTGGGTCGGCGCCGAGCACCCGCTGTTCCTGCTGTACACGTCCGGCTCGACCGGCAAGCCCAAGGGCGTGCAGCATTCCACCG
>CAZUUU010000273.1:0-3901 GCA_964622685.1 uncultured Methylibium sp. | reverse complement strand
CCAGGCCGACGATGCGGTCCACGTCCTCGACCTTGGCGGTCAGCATGATGATGGGCGTGGTGTCGTTGTTGGCGCGCAGGCGGCGGCAGATCGACAGGCCGTCCTCGCCGGGCAGCATCAGGTCCAGCACGATCAGGTCGATGGTCTCGCGCGTCATCACCCGGTTCAGCGCCTTGGCGTCCTCGGCCAGCAGCACCTCGAAGCCCTCCTGGGTCAGGTAGCGGCGCAGCAGGTCCCGGATCCGAGCGTCGTCGTCGACGACCACGATGCGGTCGGCCCGCTGGTTGTTGGCGGTGGCGTTCATCGCAACTCCTTATTTGTAACAGCGGCGATTGTGCGCAGGGGTTTCGGGGTCCGCCGGGGGCTTTTCGCGTTGTTACATATCTTGCGCCGGCCGCCCCGGGGCTGTCGAGAGGGCGGTGCATCGGGCCTGTGCCACAGTGGCCGCCTCCGCATTTCCACGAAAGGAAGCTCATGTCCATCGTCAGCCGCCGGGCCCTTGCCGGCCTCGCCGTCTCCATGCTGTGGATGCCGCTCGGCCAGGCCGCCGAGCCGCCGCGCGAGAACCTCGTCAGCTTCAGCACCAGTGCGAACCTGGAGGTGACCAAGGACCTGCTCGGCATCACGCTGCAGGCGGTCCGCGACGGCAACGATGCGGGTGCCTTGCAGGCCCAGCTCAAGCAGGTGCTCGACGCGGCGCTGACCGAGGCGAAGAAGTCGGCCGCGCCGGGCGCGATGGAAGTGCGCAGCGGCAACTTCTCGCTGTTCCCGCGCTACGGCAAGGACGGCAAGATCAGCGGCTGGCAGGGCCAGGCCGAGCTGGTGCTCGAGGGCAAGGACAGCCAGCGCGTGGCGCAGACCGCCGGCAGGCTGACCGGCATGAACGTCACCAGCGTCGGCTACAGCATCTCGCGCGAGCTGGCCGAGAAGCACGAGGCCGAGGTCACTGCCCAGGCGATCCAGAAGTACCGCGCGAAGGCGCAGGAGTACGCGAAGCAGTTCGGCTACACCGGCTACCAGCTGCGCGAGGTCAACGTCCAGGCCGCCGACCAGGGCGGCGGGCCGCAGCCCTACATGGTCCGCGCGAAGACGCAGATGTCGATGGCCAGCGACGCGCCGGTGCCGGTCGAGCCGGGCAAGGGCCTGATCAGCGCCACCGTCAGCGGCAGCGTCCAGCTGACCCGGTAGCTACTGCGCGGTCCAGCCGCCGTCGACGGCCCAGGCCTGGCCGGTCACGTTGCTGCCGCCGGCCGAGCACAGGAAGGCGGCCAGCTCGCCCAGCTGTTCGGGCGTGGTGAAGCGCAGCGAGGGCTGCTTCTCGCCGAGCAGGTCCTTCTCGGCCTGCGAGACGGGGATGCCTTCGCGCGCGGCGCGGTCGTCGATCTGCTTCTGCACCAGCGGCGTCAGCACCCAGCCGGGGCAGATGGCGTTGGCGGTGATGCCGCTGGTCGCGGTCTCCAGGGCGACCGACTTGGTGAAGCCGACGATGCCGTGCTTGGCCGCGACATAGGCCGACTTGCCGGCCGAGGCCACCAGGCCGTGCGCCGAGGCGATGTTGATCACGCGGCCCCAGCCCTTCTGACGCATGCCGGGGATCGCGAGCCGGGTGGTGTGGAAGGCCGAGCTCAGGTTGATCGCGATGATCGCGTCCCACTTGGCGACGGGGAAGTCCTCGACGTTGGCCACGTGCTGGATGCCGGCGTTGTTGACCAGGATGTCGACGCCGCCGAAGTCGCCGGCCGCATAGGCCATCAGCGCCTCGATCTCGGCCGGCTTGCTCATGTCGGCGCCGTGGTAGCCGACGCGGATGCCGTGCGCCTGGCCGGCGGCCAGCACCTCGGCCTTCGGGCCCTCGGCGTCGCCGAAGCCGTTGAGGATCAGGTGCGCGCCCTGGCGCGCCAGCACCAGCGCGATGCCCAGGCCGATGCCGCTGGTGGAGCCGGTGACGAGGGCGGTCTTGCCTTTGAGCATGGGGTTCTCCGTTCCTTGGTTAGGATGATTATCGAATGGAGCCCCGACATGCATGAACCGCGCCTCGACTTCGTCCACTGCCTCGACGGGCAGGGGCTGCACCGCGTGGCGTACTGGGAATGGGGCGAGCGCGACAACCCGCGCGTGGTGGTCTGCGTCCACGGGCTGACGCGCCAGGGCCGCGACTTCGACACGCTGGCGAAGGCGCTGGCCGGCGATTTCCGCGTGGTCTGCCCCGACATCGTCGGCCGCGGCCGGTCGGACTGGCTGGCCGACCCGATGGGCTATCAGGTGCCGGCCTACGTGGCCGACATGGTGAGCCTGCTGGCCCGGCTGGGCGCGCCGCAGGTCGACTGGGTCGGCACCTCGATGGGCGGGTTGATCGGCCTGGGCCTGGCCTCGCTGCGCGACCGCGAGGGCCGCTCGCTGGTGAAGCGCCTGGTGCTCAACGACGTGGGCCCGACCATCAACGCCGAGGCGGTGCAGCGCATCGGCGCCTACCTCGGCCTGCCCCGGCGCCACGCCAGCGTGGAGGAGGCGGCCGACTACCTATGGAGCATCTCTCAGGGGTTCGGGCCCCACACGCGCGAGCAGTGGCTGGCACTGACGCGCCCGCAGCTGCGCGCCGTCCAGGACGAGCAGGGCGAGGGCTATGTGTCGGCCTACGACCCGCGCATCGGGCTGCCCTTCAAGGCGGTCACGCCCGAGATGGCGGCCGCCGGCGAGGCGCTGCTGTGGCAACGCTATGACGCGCTCGAGTGCCCGACGCTGCTGCTGCGCGGCGCGCAGTCGGACCTGCTGTCGCGCGAGACCGCCCAGGCGATGACGCAGCGCGGCCCGAAGGCCCGCCTCGTCGAGCTGGCGGGCGTGGGCCACGCACCGACCCTGGTGGCCGACGACCAGGTGGCGCTGGTGCAGGAGTTCCTGGACCGGCCATGAAGACCGCGTTGGCGGAGTCCGCGCCGAACGCGGCTCCGATCGTCCAGCTGGCAGCCGGGGACGGCGAGGGCACGGGTCGTGACGACGACGTGCTGGTGCGCGCCCGCGCCTTCGCGGCGCCGCTGCTGGCCGGCGAGCGCTTCGACACCGGCGAGGACGCGCTGGCGCATGCCGATGGCGTCGCGGCCATCCTGCAGGCGGTCGGTGCGGCACCGTCGATGCGCGCGGCCGCCTACCTGGTCTACGCCGGCGACTACCTGACCCGGCCGGAGGAGGTGATCGCCAAGGCCTGGGGCGAGAGCTACGCCAGCCTGGTCGCGCACACGCGCAAGCTGGTGCAGGCGCAGCGCACCGCCCGCGAGGCGCTGGGCGACGCGCTGCTCGACGCCGCGCAACAGGCGGCGCAGGTGGAGCGCGTGCGCAAGATGCTGCTGGCCTTCTCGCGCGACCTGCGGGTCGTGCTGCTGCGGCTGGCCTCGCGGCTGCAGACCCTGCGCCACTACGCCGCCAGCAAGCAGCCCTGCCCGCAGGCGCTGGCGCGCGAATCGATGCAGGTGTTCGCGCCGCTGGCCAATCGCCTGGGCATCTGGCAGATCAAGTGGGAGCTCGAGGACCTGGCCTTCCGCTTCCAGCAGCCCGAGGACTACAAGCGCGTCGCCCGCCTGCTGGACGAGAAGCGCGTCGAGCGCGAGCAGGTGGTCGAGGCCGCGCGCGCGCGCCTCGCCGCCGTGCTGGGGCAGGCCGGCTTGCACGCCGAAGTGCAGGGCCGCCCCAAGCACCTCTACAGCATCTGGAAGAAGATGCAGGGCAAGCAGCTGGGCTTCGAGCAGGTGCTGGACGTGCGGGCGCTGCGTGTCATCGTCGACGACGTGCCGGCCTGCTATGCCGCACTGGGCCGCGCGCACGAGCTGTGGCGGTCGCTGCCCGAAGAGTTCGACGACTACATCGCGCGGCCCAAGGCCAACGGCTACCAGTCGCTGCACACCGTCGT
>CAZUUU010000272.1:0-3949 GCA_964622685.1 uncultured Methylibium sp. | reverse complement strand
CGCCCTGCTCGACATGAGCACCAGCGCGCAGATCAAGGACAGCCTGCGGCTGGGCCACGAGGTGCTGGGTCGCATCGGCAAGGTCGGCCGGCTGCACAAGCCGCGCGTCGAGCAGGCCGGCTTCGCGGTGCTGAAGGCCCCCGACGTGCCCTCGATCCTGGTCGAGACCGCCTTCATCTCCAACCCGCAGGAGGAGGCCAAGCTGCGCGACGCCGACTACCAGATCGCGCTGGTCGAGGCGCTGATGGGCGGCATCCAGCGCTACTTCGCGAAGAACCCCCCGCTCGCGCGAAACCGCGCGACGTCGTGATGCACGCGGTGTCGCGCGGCCGGCCGGCGATCTCGCTCAGGCCGTCGAGGTGCCGCGCGCCCGCCAGGCGCCGACCAGCGCGATCAGGCCGGGGATGATGATCATCGCCCAGATGATCTTGCTGAGGTTCGCCTGCACCCACGGCACGTTGCCGAACAGGTAACCCGCCATCGTCACGCCCAGCACCCACAGCAGCGCGCCGCCGACGTTGTAGGCAGTGAAGCGCGCCCGGTCCATCTCGGCCACGCCGGCCACGAAAGGCACGAAGGTCCGCAGGAACGGCAGGAAGCGCGCCAGCACCACGGTGATGCCGCCGTGCTTCTCGTAGAAGGCGTGCGCGCGGTCGAAGGCCCGGCGGTTGAACCAGCGCGAGTTCTCCCAGCCGAAGACCTTGGGTCCGAAGTAGCGGCCGATCGAGTAGTTGCACTGGTCGCCCAGGATCGCCGCCACCGTCATCAGCACCAGCACCAGCGGCAGGTTCATCAGCCCCGCGCCGCACAGCGCGCCGACGACGAAGAGCAGCGAGTCGCCGGGCAGGAAGGGCATCACCACCACGCCGGTCTCGACGAAGAGGATCAGGAACAGCAGCGCGTAGACCCAGGCGCCATAGGTCTGCACGAAGGCGGCGAGGTGCACGTCGACGCGCAGGACGAAATCCATCAAGAAGGCCATCAGTTCCATGGCCGCATTATCCCGACGGCCGCGTGACGCTTCCTACAATGGCCCGATGCTCGCCTCCTCGCCCCCGCTCGCCGCGCCGCGCCGCGCCATCCGCGAACTGCCCGACGAGCTGGTGAGCCAGATTGCCGCCGGCGAGGTCATCGAGCGGCCGGCCTCGGTGGTGCGCGAGCTGGTCGACAACGCGCTCGACGCCGGCGCGCGCGACATCGTCGTGCGGCTGTCGGCCGGCGGCGTGCGCGCCATCACGGTCGAGGACGACGGCATCGGCATCGCCGCCGCCGAGCTGCCGCTGGCGCTCAAGCGCCATGCCACCAGCAAGATCGCCTCGCTCGACGAGCTGGAGAACGTCGCGACCATGGGCTTTCGCGGCGAGGCGCTGGCGGCGATCGCCTCGGTCGCCGAGTTGTCGATCACCAGCCGCACCCGCGAGGCCGCCCATGCGCAGCGGCTCGACGGCCGCAGCGGCGAGCTGGCGCCGGCCGCGCGCGGCGTCGGCACCACCGTCGAGGTGCGGGAACTCTTCTTCAGCACCCCGGCGCGCCGCAAGTTCCTCAAGACCGACGCGACCGAGTTCGCCCACTGCCTGGACGCGGTGCGGCGCCACGCGCTGGCGCGGCCCGAGGTCGGCTTCGCGGTCTGGCACGAGGGCCGGGTCGCGGCGCAGTGGCGGCCGGCGGCCGCGGAGCAGCGGCTCAAGGACGCGCTCGGCGAGGACTTCCTGCTGCACAGCCGACCGATCGACCGGCAGGCCGGCCTGCTGCGCCTCAGCGGCCGCATCGGCCTGCCCGATGCGGCGCGCACGCGCAGCGACCAGCAGTACGTCTACGTCAACGGCCGCTACGTGCGCGACCGGCTGATCGCCCACGGCCTGCGCTCGGCCTACGCCGACGTGCTGCACGGCGGGCGCCAGCCGAGCTACCTGCTGTTCGTCGACATCGCGCCGGCGCGCGTCGACGTCAACGTGCACCCGACCAAGATCGAGGTGCGCTTCCGCGACGGGCGCGAGATCCACCAGGCGGTGCGCCACGCCGCCGAGGACGCCCTCGCGCTGCCGCGCGCCGAGGACACGCGCCCGGCGCTGTTCGAGCCCACCAGCCCGGCGATCTGGAGCCCGGCCCAGGAGCGGCTGGCGCTCGGCACGGGCGCGCGGGGCGTGTCCGAGCCCATGACCGGCTGGGGCGAACTGCCGCCACGAACCGTTTCGGATTCGACGCTGCTGACGTTGCGCGACGCGCCGGAGTCGCCGTCGCTGCCGCAGGACGGCGAGACCTGGCCGCTCGGCCGCGCGCTGGCGCAGCTGGGCGGCGTCTACATCCTGGCCGAGAACGACCAGGGCCTCGTGATCGTCGACATGCATGCGGCCCACGAGCGCGTCGTCTACGAACGGCTCAAGGCCGGCTTCGACCAGCGCCGCATCGACACCCAGCCGCTGCTGATCCCGGCGATCTTCCCGGCCACGCCGGCCGAGGTCGCGACCGCCGAGGCCCAGGTCGCCACGCTGGCCGAGCTGGGCCTGGACCTGGCGCCGCTGTCGCCCGGCGTGCTGGCGCTGCGCTCGCACCCCGCCGCGCTGGCCGGCGGTGACATGGTGGCGCTGGCCCGCTCGGTGCTGGCCGAACTGGCGCAGTACGAGGCCAGCCAGGCACTGGGCCGGGCGCGCGACGAGCTGCTGTCGACCATGGCCTGCCACGGCGCGGTGCGCGCCAACCGCCGCCTGAGCATCGCCGAGATGAACGCGCTGCTGCGCGACATGGAGGCCACCGAGCGCGCCGACCAGTGCAACCACGGCCGGCCGACCTGGCGCCAGGTCACGCTGAAGGAACTGGACGCGCGCTTCATGCGCGGGCGCTGAACTTGCTGCGCTCCGGCGACTCAGTGACCGGATGCCCGCCATGCCCCGCCCTTTCAAGCTCCTCCGCGCCCTGCGCCGCCCGCTGCACGCCGCCGGCGCCCTGATCCTCGGCCTCGGCCTGCTGGCCGGCTGCAGTTCGCTCGAGACCCAGCAGCGCCGCTGGATCTTCCAGCCCGCCTCGACCACCTGGTGGGCCGGCCAGGGCGCGACCGAGGGCATGCAGGATGTATGGATCGCCTTCGACTCGGCCGAGACCGGCCAGCCCGCCCGCCTGCACGGCCTGTGGCTGCCCCAGGCCAACGCCGACGCGCCGGTGCTGCTCTACCTGCACGGCGCGCGCTGGGACGTGACCGGCAGCGCCGGCCGCGTGCGGCGCATGCATGCGCTGGGCTTCTCGGTGCTGGCCGTCGACTACCGCGGCTTCGGCAAGACCTCGCGCGAGCTGCCCTCGGAGACCATGGTCTACGAGGATGCCGAGGCCGCCTGGCGCTGGCTGGGCGAGCACCACCCGCAGGCGCGACGCTACGTCTTCGGGCACTCGCTGGGCGGCGCGATCGCGGTCGATCTGGCTTCGCGCGTTTCCGACGAGTCCGGACTGATCGTCGAGGGCAGCTTCACGTCCATCCCCGAGGTCTTTGCCCAAATGCGCTGGGGCTGGCTGCCGCTGGGTCCGCTGATCACGCAGCGCTTCGACGCGCACGCCAAGATCGACCGCATCGGCTCGCCGCTGCTGGTGGTGCACGGCAGCGAGGACCGGCTGATCCCGCCGGCGCTGGGCCGCGCGCTCTACGAACGCGCAGCCTCGCCCAAGCGCTGGGTGCTGGTCGAGGGCGGCTCGCACCACAACACCAACGCGGTCGGGCAGTCGGCCTACCGCGAGGCGATCCGCGAGCTGTTCGGCCTGGGCACGTGATCCAATCCGGGTCGTCATGACGACCCTCAAGCTGAAGAAGAAGCCCACGGCGCCCGCTCCGGCCGGCGAACGCCGCGCCCCGGTGCGACCCGGCGGCGTGAAGCGACCGCGGCCCACGCTGGCCGAAGCCGACGCGCAGCGCAGCGAACGGCGTGCAGCAGCGCCGCCCGCCCGCAGCGAGCCGCGCGACGCC
>CAZUUU010000271.1:0-3959 GCA_964622685.1 uncultured Methylibium sp. | reverse complement strand
TCAAGGGCTGGCCGCACAGCGGCCATGTGATGCTGGCGCGCGGCGAGCGCTCGCGGCTGGCGGATTACGCCTCCGAAGTGCTCTGACGCCGGATGGCGATGCGGAAAAGGGCCTGCGGGCCCTTTTCTTTTTTTCTGCGGCTGATCTTCAGCGCCGGAAGGCGCCGGGCTCGAGCACGAAGAACTGCGGCTTGAGCCCCTTCAGCGGCTCGCGCAGCTTGTCGACCTCGGCCGCCGGGCCGTGCACCTCCAGCCGGGTGATGTCGGCGATCTTCAGCGCCTCGCCGAGGATCGCGCCGACGTTGTCGAGGTGGGCCAGCACGCCGGCGGCATCCTCGTAGCCTTCGCGGCAGTGCGCCGCATCGCCGTCGTAGCTGAAGCCGTAGTACAGGCACTTCGGCTCCTGCTTCGTCGCCTCGATGAAGCGCGGCCCCAGGGCCTTGAACTCGGCCAGCTTGCCGGCATGGACCTTGAAGTAGGGCACGAGGCCACAGCAGGTGTCGGGAACGCTCATCGTTGTCTCCTGGCGGGTATTGGGAGGAGCGCGCAGCTTGCGCCCGGCCGCGGCCCGGGCGCCATACCGGGCGAACCCGGAGCCGGATCGTCGGTTGCAGACACGGATACTGTATTTATGTACAGTATTTATCCTTCACCCATCGCCATGATCCATCTCGCCCCCAGTCCGACCTTCTCCCGGGTCGCCCCCCGCGCGAGCCTGCCACCTGGTCTGGACGCCGCCTTGTGGCGGGCCGGACAGCTTGCCCGCGGCAGCCTGCCGACAGCGTCGACCGGCTGGCCGGCGCTCGACGCCGAGCTGCCGGGCGGCGGCTGGCCGTTGGCCGGCATGACCGAGCTGCTGGCGATGCCGGCCAGCGGCGAGCTGTCCTTGCTGGCACCCTGGCTGCGAGGCCTGACCCAGCGCGAACTGGCGCCGCGCGAGCTGGTCTGGATCTCGCCGCCCGGCCTGCCCTGCATGGCCGCGTTGCAGGCGCTGGGGCTGGCGCCGGCGCAGCTGCTGTGCATCAGTCCGGCCCGTCTTGCCGACGCCGCCTGGGCCGCCGACCAGACCCTGCGCTCCGGCAGTTGCGCAGCCGTGCTGTGGTGGAGCGAACGCCCGGTCGAACTCGCCACATTGCGCCGGCTGCATCTGGCGGCGCAATCGGGTGCCACGCCGCTGATGGCCTTGCGCGCTCCGGCGTCCCGCGCCTCCGGCAGCCCGGCGCCGCTGCGCCTGTCCTGCACGCCGCAGTCCGGCCGCCGGCTGGCCATCGACGTCTTCAAGCGGCGCGGTCCGGGCATGGCCGCGCCGCTGCTGCTGTCCCTGCCCTGGCCGGCCTCGGCACGCCGTGCCACGGCCCCTGCTCCCATGAAGGCCCACGATGTTGTGGATCGCCCTGCACCTGCCCCAGCTGCCGCTGCAAGCCCTGCCCTGGTCCCGACCCGGGCTTGACCTGGCGCTGCCGGTGGCGGTGGCCGAGCAGCACCGGCTGCTCGGCGCCACCCGGCCCGCGCGCGCGCTCGGCGTGCAGGCCGGGCAGAGCGTGGCCACCGCCCTGTCGCTGGCTTCGCAACTGGTGGTCGTGCCGCGAGACACGGCGCGCGAAGCCCGCCTCGTCGAGATGCTGGCGCTCTCGCTGGCGGCGCTGACGCCGAATCTGTGCCTGATGGCCAGTGGTGTGCTGCTCGAAGTGCAGGCGTCGCTGCGCCTCTTCGGCGGTATCCGGCGCCTGCTGCAGCAGGCGCAGGAACTGGCCGATCGCTGCGGCTTGCAGGTGCGGATCGCCAGCGCCCCGACCGCCCACGCGGCCTGGCTGCTGGCCACCAGCGGCATCGTGCGGCGTCGCGCCTTGCAGCCGCGGACCTGCGCGCACCGGCTCGACCGCGTGCCGGTCGCGGCGCTGCACGCGCTGCTGCCGCTCACGCAGCGTCAGGCCGAGCTGATGGAAGCGCTTGGCATGCAACGCCTCGGCGATCTGCGCGCGCTGCCGCGTGCCGGCCTGCAGCGCCGCCTCGGCCGCGAACTGGCCCTGATCCTGGATCGTGCCTACGGCGATGCCCCCGACCCCAGGCGCTGGTTCGAACCACCGGAACGTTTTGCGATGAAGCGAGAGTTGATGCAACGCGCCGACAACGCCGAAGTGCTGGTCGCGGCCGTCCAGGTCCTGCTGCCGGCGCTGCTCGGCTGGCTGCAGCTGCGCTGGGAAGCGGCCACCGTGCTGGTGCTGCGTCTGGGTCACGAGCACGGCCGCGAGCCCCCGCCCGACACCGTGCTGTGGCTGCAGCTGTCGACCCCGAGTCGCGACATGGGCCAGCTCGCACTGCTGTGGCGCGAACGGCTGCAGCGTCACGCGCTGATCGCACCGGTGTACGAGATCGAGCTGGTGCTCGAAGCCTCGGTGCCGCACGGCGGGCAAGCCGGCGAACTGCTGCCCGTCCACGGCCAGGCCGACGGCGAGCATGCGGCCCTGCTCGACCGCCTGGTCGCCCGACTCGAACCCGAGCGCGTGCAGCGCTGGTGGCCGGTGGCCGATCACCGGCCCGAGAAGGCCCAGCGTGCCCTGCCCGTGCATGCACCGGTTTCACCGTCGATGGCACCTCCCAGTCCGCCACGCCCCAGCTGGCTGCTGCCGGCACCGCTGCCGCTGGCCTGCAACGCCCAGGATCAGCCACTGCACGAAGGACCGCTGCGGCTGCACTCGCGCCCCGAACGCATCGAGGTCGGCTGGCACGACGATGCCCTGGTGCGGCGCGACTATCACGTGGCCGAGGGCACCGATCATCGCCTGCGCTGGATCTACCGCGAGCACCGCCCGAGCGCAGCCGGCAGCGGCTGGTTCCTGCATGGCTGGTTCGGATGAGCACGATTCCCGCCCATGCCCCAGCCTGCCCACCCCAAGGCGCCGAAGCCGGCGTCACCGCCCGAGCCGCCACCGCAGGCCAATGCACCGGGTCTGCCGGCCTACGCCGAGCTTCACTGCCGCAGCAACTTCAGCTTCCTGACCGGCGCCTCGCACCCGAGCGAGCTGGTCCAGCGCGCCGCCCAGCTCGGCTACGAAGCGATCGCGATCACCGACGAATGTTCGGTGGCCGGTGTCGTGCGTGCCCATGAAGCCTGCAAGGAGCAGCAGGCCGCCGGCCGGGTGATCAAGCTCCTGATCGGTGCCGAGTTCAACCTGGAAGCCACGCAGGACGAACCGGGTTTGCGTCTGGTACTGATCGCCATGAACCGCGAAGGCTATGCCCAGTTGTGCGGATTGATCACTCTGGGTCGTCGGCGTGGAGTCAAGGGCTGCTACCAGTTGGCGGTCGACGATCTCGACGTTCTCCTGGCAGGCGTCGGCCACCCGGAGGGTCTGCCCGACTGCCTGGCACTGCTGATCCCGCGTCGCGAGGACGACGAAGCGACATTGCATGCCCAGGCCTGCGCGCTGGCGCGACGCTTCGGTGATCGCGCCTCGATCGCCGTCGAGCTGCTGCGCTGGGCCGACGACGCCGCGCTGGTCGCACGGCTGCTGGCGGTCTCGGACGCCAGCAGCCTGCCGCTCGCGGCCGCTGGCGACGTGCTGATGCATGCCCGCTCGCGCAAGGCCCTGCTGGACACGCTGACCGCGATCCGCCTGAAGCGTCCTCTGGCCGACTGCGGCCTCGCGTTGCCGCGCAACGGCGAGCAGCACCTGCGCTCGCGATCCACGCTGTCGCCGCTCTATCGGGAGGCATGGCTGGCTCGCAGCGTGGCGCTGGCGCGGCGCTGCTGCTTCGAGCTCACGGCACTCCAGTACGAGTACCCGGCCGAGATCACGCCGCCCGGCGTCAGCGCGACCGATCACCTGCGGCAGCTCACCGATCGGGGTGCGCACGAACGCTACCCTGACGGGGTGCCACGCAAGGTGCATGAGCAGATCGAACGCGAACTCGCCCTGATCGCCCTCAAGCGCTACGAGGCCTTCTTTCTCACCGTGC
>CAZUUU010000270.1:0-3972 GCA_964622685.1 uncultured Methylibium sp. | reverse complement strand
CGCGTGCTGCTCGAGCACACCAGCATCGCGCGCCTGTGCGCCCAGCCCGGCGACGCGCCGGAACTGGCCGCGCTGAAGGCCCTCTGGCTGGTGCCGGCGGCCGAGCGCCTGACCGACGGCATGGCCGTCGGCGCGCTCGACGAGCAGTTCCACGCGAGCCTGGTGCGCGCCGCCGGCAATGCCGAGATCGCGCGCGTGCACTGGGACGTGACCGAGCGCATCCGCATCGTGCGGCGGCTCGACTTCACGCGCGGCGACCGCATCGACGCCACCTACGCCGAGCACGCGAAGATCCTGCGCGCCGTGATGCAGCGCAAGGCCGACCAGGCGCAGATGCTCCTCAAGAGCCACATCGAGCAGAGCAAGTCCGAGGTGCGCAAGATCACCCTGCACATGCTCCACGAGGCCCGCACGCACCTGGCGCGCTGAGGCCGCGCAGCCTCGCCCCGCTTGCGTGCGGCAGGCGCACGCGTGGTGCGGCACGACCCGGATCGCCCGACCCCTCCCGGGCACGTCCGGCGCCCGCGCCACGGGCACAGCTCTTGCGTACTCCAGCTTGTATACCAACGCCGGACGGTCCGGCGGCCCAGCAGGAGCCCCCATGTCGCACGAGCACTCTTCTTCGCGGCGCCGCACGCTGGCCGCGCTGTCGGCCACCGGCCTCGCCACCGTCGCGCCCTGGGCGCTGAAGGGCGCGCAGGCGCAGACCAAGCTGACCGTGGGCGTGATCTACGTCGGCCCGAAGGACGACTTCGGCTACAACCAGGCGCAGGCCGCCGCGGCCGCCGAGCTCAAGAAGCTGCCCGGCATCAAGGTCGTCGAGGAAGAGAACGTCCCCGAGACCACCGCGGTGCAGAAGACGATGACCGGGATGATCGTGCAGGACGGCGCCAAGCTGCTGTTCCCCACGTCCTTCGGCTACTTCGACCCGCACATGCTGGCGCTGGCCGGCAAGTACCCCGACGTGCGCTTCTCGCACTGCGGCGGCCTGTGGACCGAGGGCAAGCACCCCAAGAACACCGGCAGCTTCTTCGGCTACATCGACGAGTGCCAGTACCTCAACGGCGTGATCGCCGGCCACATGAGCAAGAGCAAGAAGCTCGGCTTCGTCGCCGCCAAGCCGATCCCGCAGGTGCTGCGCAACATCAACGCCTTCACGATGGGGGCGCGCTCGATCGACCCCAAGATCACCTGCACGGTGATCTTCACCGGCGAGTGGTCGATGGCCGTCAAGGAGGCCGAGGCCACCAACAGCCTGGCCGACCAGGGCGTCGACGTCTTCACGATGCACGTCGACGGACCGAAGGTCATCGTCGAGACCGCCGCCAAGCGCGGCAAGATGGTCTGCGGCTACCACGCGAGCCAGGCCAAGCTGGCACCCAACGCCTACCTGACCGGCGCCGAGTGGAACTGGCTCACCGCCTACAAGACCATCATCGAGGCCGTCCAGTCCGGCAAGCCGCACCCGAACTTCCTGCGCGGCGGCCTGAAGGATGGCTACGTCAAGACCTCGGCCTACGGCCCGATGGTGACCGACGCCGCCAGGAAGATGGCCGACGGCATCAAGGCCAGGATGGTCGCCGGCAGCTTCGACATCTTCACCGGCGGCCTGAAGGACAACAAGGGCGCCGTCGTGATCCCCGCCGGCAAGCTGCTGAAGCAGACCGACCTGGAGCTCGAGAAGATGAACTACCTGGTCGAGGGGGTGGTCGGCTCCGTCTGAGTCTCGCGTCTTCCGCAGGAGCTTCGGCATGGGGATGGCATGCATCGCGCTGCGCGGCCGAGGGGCGACCGACCGGCCCGGCCAGTCGCCCCTCGGCGAAAGCTGCGGCGCTCCTCCGACGACGCCCACGAACCGTGCCTCGCGGCAGGCGGTGTGCGGCGCCTGCCGCGTCGCCCCACGCTGACCGGCCCCCCGCCATGCGCGCCTCACTCGCCGACGCCCTGCTGCCCATCGGCGCGCTGGTCGCGGCGCTGCTGCTGTTCGGCGTCTTCGTGGCGCTGGGCGGCACCGATCCGACCGAGGTCTGGCTGCTGCTCTTCAAGGGCGCCTTCGGCGACTGGTTCTCGTGGCAGAACACGCTGCAGCGCGCCGCGCCGCTGATGCTGACCGCGCTGTGCGTCGCCCTGCCGGCGCGCGCCGGCCTGGTGGTGATCGGCGGCGAGGGCGCGGTGGTGCTGGGCGGGCTGGCCGCCGCCGCGCTGCCGTATGCCGTGCCCATGCCCGGCAACGTGATCGGCACGGCGCTGGTCTGCGCGGCCGGCGCGGCGGCCGGCGCCGCGTGGATCGCGCTGGCCGGCGCGCTGCGCCAGTACCGCGGCGTCAACGAGACCATCAGCAGCCTGCTGCTGGCCTACATCGCCATCGCGCTCTTCAAGCAGATCGTCGAAGGACCGCTGCGCGATCCGGCGACGCTGAACAAGCCGTCCACGCGCGCGCTCGACGAGGGCCTGCGCATCGGTGGCATGGCCGGCACCGACATCCACTGGGGCCTGGTGCTGGGCTTGGTGGCCTGCCTGGCGCTGGGCCTGTGGCTGGCGCTCACGGCGCGCGGCTTCTCGGTGCGGGTGGTCGGCGGCAACCCGCGCGCGGCGCAGCTCGTGGGCCTGCCGGCCAGCGGGCTGATCCTGCTGGCCTGCGCGATCGGCGGCGCCTGCGCGGGACTGGCCGGCGCGGTCGAGGTCGCCGCGGTGCACACCAACGCCAACGCCTCGCTGATCGCCGGCTATGGCTACGCCGGCATCCTGGTCAGCTTCATCGCGCGCCACAACCCCATCGCGGTGATCCCGGTCGCCATCCTGTTCGGCGGCTTCGGCGCGGCCGGCAGCCTGCTGCAGCGCCGGCTGGACCTGCCCGATGCCTCGGTGATGGTGCTGCAGGGCATTGCCTTCGTGCTGATCCTGGCCAGCGAGGCGCTGCGCGGCATCGACTGGCGCGCCGCCGCTGTGCGGCTGCGCCCGCCGCCGCGGCGCGAGGTCGTGCAACTTGCCCCCGTGGAGAAGGCGGTATGAACTGGGACATGCTGCTGGCCTTCTCGGCCGCGATCCTGGGCGGCGCGCTGCGCGTCGGCGTGCCCTTCCTCTTCGTCAGCCTCGGCGAATGCCTGACCGAGAAGGCCGGCCGCATCAACCTCGGCCTCGAAGGCGTGCTGGTGCTGTCGGCGATGACGGCCTTCGGCGCCAGCCACCTCAGCGGCTCGGCCTGGATCGGCGTGCTGGCGGCCGCGGCGGCCGGCGCGCTGCTGGCGCTGCTGCACGGCCTGCTGTGCACGCTGCCGCGCGTCAACGACGTCGCGACCGGCATCGCGCTGATGCTGCTGGGGACCGGCCTGGCCTTCTACCTGGGCAAGCCGCTGATCCAGCCGCAGGCGCCGCAACTCACGCCCATCGCATTGGGCGGCTGGAGCGAGTCGAGCGTGGTGCAGGCCGCGCTGCAGATCAACCCGCTGCTGCCGCTGGGCATCGTGCTCGCGGTCGTGCTGTGGCTGGGCTTCGCGCGCACCCGCTGGGGCCTGCTGGTGCGGCTGGCCGGCGACTCGGCCAACGCGACGCGCGCGCTCGGCTACTCGGTCAGCGCGATCCGCATCGCCGCCACCGCGGCCGGCGGCGCGATCGCCGGGCTGGGCGGTGCGTCGCTCACGCTGTTCTACCCCGGCAGCTGGAACGAGGGCATCTCCTCGGGCCAGGGCCTGATCGCGGTAGCGCTGGTGATCTTCGCGCGCTGGAGCCCGCTGCGTTGCGTGGGCGCAGCGCTGCTGTTCGGCGGCGCGGGCGCCATCGGACCGGCGCTGCAGTCGATCGGCATCAGCCAGGGCTACTACCTGTTCAGCGCCGTGCCCTATGTGCTGACGCTGCTGATCCTGGTGCTGAGTTGCCGGCCCGGCAGCGTGGCCCAGGGCAGCCCGGGCGAGCTGTCGTCCGCGCGCTGAGAGAAGGAGCCTGCGATGCCCAACGAATCCTTCGTCAACGCCG
>CAZUUU010000269.1:0-3975 GCA_964622685.1 uncultured Methylibium sp. | reverse complement strand
TCGGCGCTCTTGTTCAGGTAGCCGGCGGCGCCCAGCTTGAGGCTGCGCACCGCGTACTGCTTGTCGGGGTAGGTGGACAGCATCAGCACCGGCAGCTTCGGGAACTCGGTCTTGATCTGCCGCAGCACGTCCAGGCCGTCGCGCTGCGGCATCGCGATGTCCATCAGCACCACGTCGATGGGCGCGAGCGCCGAGCCCGGCGTGCGCGAGGCCCGAACCTGGCGCAGCGCCTCGGGGCCGCAGTCGGCCTCGCCGGCCAGCGCGATGTCGCTGGCGTCGGCCAGCATCTGCTTGATGCCCTGGCGCACGATCTGGTGGTCGTCGCAGATCAGCACCTGGATCATCGCGGGGCCTCGTCCTGCGCCAGCGGCATCTTCAGCCGCACCACCGTGCCGGCGCCGGGCACGCTGTCGATCGCCAGCCGCCCGCCGAACTGCGCGGCGCGCTCGCGCATGCCCATCACGCCGTAGCTGCGCGGCGCGTTCAGCGCCTCGGGCGTGGCGCCGACGCCGTCGTCGCGCAACTCGACGTAGAGCGCCGGGTCGGGCGGATCGTCGACGGTGATGCGGATCTCCAGGTTCCGCGCCTGCGCGTGGCGCGCCACGTTGGACAGCATCTCCTGGAAGATGCGGAACACCGCGATCGCGCGGCCGCCCTCGGGCGGCGCGACGCCGGCCGCCACGTGCACGCGCAGGTCGACCGCCAGCTCGCTGGCGCTGGCGGCGAACTCCTGGGCCTGCCACTCCAGCGCCGCCCACAGGCCCTGGTGGTCGAGGATGCTGGGCCGCAGGTCGGTGATGATGCGGCCGACGTTGTCGACCGCGCGATCGATCAGGCCACCCATGCCCTGGCACTTGCACTGCAGCTCGGGCTTGTCGGCGACGCGCTTGCCGAGCCAGCCGACGTCCATCTTCAGCGCCACCAGCAGCGAGCCGAGCTCGTCGTGGATCTCGCGCGCGATGCGGGTGCGCTCGGTCTCGCGCACCGTCTCCAGGTGCGCGGCCAGCTCGCGCAGCTGGCGCGTGCGCTCCTCGACGCGCGCCTCCAGCTGGGCGTTCATGCCGCGCAGCAGCGCCCAGGCCTCCTTGCGCCGCGAGATGTCGATGAAGGTCGCGACCGCGCCGGTCGTCACCGGGCCGTCGGGCGTCTGCTCGACGATGGGATGCGAGGAGTACTCGGCTGCGAACGAGCTGCCGTCCTTGCGCCACAGCACCTCGTCGTCGATGCGGCAGGGCAGGCCCTGGCGGAAGGCCGCGAAGATCGGGCAGTCGCTTTCCGGGTAGTGGCGGCCGTCGGGGTGGCTGTGGTGGATCAGCGCATGCATGTTGCGATGCAGCACCTCGGCCGGCGCGTAGCCCAGCATCTGCGCCCCGGCGCGGTTGATGAAGACGCAGCGGCCGTCCATGTCGACGCCGAACATGCCTTCGCCGGTGGATTCGAGCAGCAGCGCCAGCCGCTCGCGCGAGTCCGGCGCGGCGAGGTGGGCGACGGCGGCGGACGGCAGCATGCGGCGGTCCGCGCAAGCCCCATGCCGGGACGCGGGCGCGCGCTTCGCCCGGGCATGCTCCAACGCGGGGCGTGCCCGCCCCTCGCTAGGGCGCCGTGACCCGCATCTGCACGACCACGCGCCGCTCGCTGCCGGACTCGCGCGTCGAGGCGACACCGCGCTCGCGTGCCTGGGCCTGCTCGCCCGAGCTGGCGATCGTCACCCACTGCCCCAGCGGCAGCTGCAGCGTCGTCAGCACGTCGGCGCGCGTCACCGTGCCCTCCGGCTGCGGCCGGCCGTCGAACTGGTAGCGCGAGGGCATCCCGCCCGAGGCCATCTGCGAGGCCTCGCTGCGCACCTCGACCGTGACCGGCGCGTCGCCGCCGGGCCAGCGCGGCTGGACGACGAAGCCGCGACCGGTCTCGACCAGCTGGCTGCCGCCGATCACCGCCGGCCCGTTGGGCGTCCAGACCCACTGCAGCCACTGCATCGGCACGCTGGCGCCGATGCGCACCGAGCCCTGGCCGCCGTTGATCACGCGCAGCTGCTGCACGGTGTCGCGCGTGCTGCCGCCGCTGCGCGACTCGAGCGTGACGCCGGCGCGCGCCGACACCCGCCCGTCCGGCCCGACGGTGACCGCGCCGCTGCGCAGGCCCGCGTCGCCGGCCTCGAAGCCGGATTCGTCGCCCTGGCGCAGCTCGACCAGCAGGTTGCGCAGCGGCAGCCCGCGCGCGGCCGGCGGCGCCTGCGCGAAGGCGCACACCGGCAGCGCGACCGATGCGGCGAACAGCAGCGCCCGGCGGCGCGACGGAAGGGCTCGGGACATGCCCGAGAGCTTAGCGGCTCGGGAGTCGGCGGCGCGGGGGCGCCGGCGCGGGCAACGCCGAGAGGCGCGCTTCCAGCACGCGCCGCAGCGCGGCCGCGTCGGCCTGCTGCAGCCGGTCGAGCGCCCGCTCGGCCTCGGCGCGGACGTCGCGGCCGCGCAACGCCTTCAGCGCATCGACCTTGTCCTGCACCGCCTGCAGGCGCTCGCGGGCCGTGGCGCCGCGCGATCGTGCTGCGTCGTCCGCGCCGGGCTGCCCGGCGAGCAGCAGTTCGGTCAGCCAGCCGATCTGGCGGCCATAGGACGCGGTCGAGAAGACCTCGCGCTCGATCGCCGCATCGCCGGCGGTGGGCGGAAAGGCGGCAAAGAAGTCCTGCGTCACCGCGCCGCTCAGCGGCCAGTGGACCTGCGGTGCCCAGAACAGCCAGAACCAGGGAAGCATGCGTCCGGCTCAGCAAGCGACGTGCCGCGCTCAGCCCCGGCCCGGGGACCCCGTGGCCCGCCGCAGATGTCCCAGCGGCAGCGCCGCGCCGGCCTTGACCTCGCCGAGCGAGAAGCTGGTGTGGATGTCCTTCACGTTCGGCAGGTTCAGCAGCGTCTCCAGCGAGAAGCGCGAGAAGGCGTCGAGATCGGTGGCCATCACCTGCAGCTCGAAGGTGCCCGAGCCGCTGATGTAGTGGCAGGCGATGACCTCGGGCAGCTTGCGGATCGCATCCTCGAGCGCGCGCGTCGTGCTGCCGGTGTTGCGGTCGGCGTCGACGCGCACGAAGGCCAGCACGCCCAGGCCGATCTTGTGGCGGTCGATGTCGGCGCGGTAGCCACGGATGTAGCGCTGCTCTTCCAGCCACTTGACGCGCCGCCAGGTCGGCGCCGGCGACAGGCCGATGCGATTGGCCAGCTCGGCATTGCTCAGGCGCGCATCCTGCTGCAGCTCGGCGAGGATCGCGATGTCGTAGCGGTCGAGCGCGCTGCCATGCGGGGCGACGCCCTCATCGCCGGGCTCGGGGGGCTGCGGCCGGGCCGAGCCGCGCGACACCCGGGTTTGCCCTGAAGGCTGCTTTCTCGATGGCATTTGCTTACCTGATTGCAGATCCGAGAAACATCGTTGCTCAAAGCATGCGCCAGAAGGCATAGAAAGAAAAGACATGCCAGCCCGCATTGCCTACACTGCGGCGCATCCCCACCGGGTCCTGCGCCGGCACGCCCCCGCCACAAGCGAGTGCGTGCCGCGCACCCTCAAGCCCCAGGCAGGAGCCTTGACGCCATGAACGCCCCGCTGCCCGAGTCCGTCCGCCGTGCCCTCGAGACGGTGACCCTGGACGACAAGTACGCCCTCGAATCGGGCCGAGCCTTCATGAGCGGCGTGCAGGCGCTGGTGCGGCTGCCGATGCTGCAGCGCGTGCGCGACGCCGCGGCCGGACTCAACACCGCCGGCTTCATCAGCGGCTACCGCGGCAGCCCGCTCGGCACCTACGACCAGGCGCTGTGGGCCGCGAAGAAGCACCTCGCCGCCAACCACATCGTCTTCCAGCCCGGCGTCAACGAGGAACTCGGCGCGACCGCCGTCTGGGGCACGCAGCAGCTCGACCTCTACCCCGAGAGCAAGAAGTTCGACGGCGTGTTCGGCATCTGGTACGGCAAGGGCCCGGGCGTGGACCGCTGCTCC
>CAZUUU010000268.1:0-3995 GCA_964622685.1 uncultured Methylibium sp. | reverse complement strand
GGGGAGCGGCGCAGCCGCAACGAGGGGGGATCACGACACGACGCCCTCGTTCCAGTGCAGCTTGCGGCGCAGGGTCGCGTAGTAGCTCCAGCCGCGGGGGTGCAGCACGCGCACGCGGTGCTCGCTGCGGCGCACGCAGATGCAGTCGCCGTGCAGCAGGCTGGCCAAGCTCTGGTGGTCGAAGTTCACGCTGGCGTCGCGGCCGGCGACGATCTCGATCGAGACCTCGCCGGTGTCGGGCAGCACGATGGGTCGGTTGGACAGCGAGTGCGGCGCGATCGGCACCATGACCCAGCCGGCGATGCCCGGGTGCAGGATCGGCCCGCCGGCCGACAGCGCGTAGGCGGTCGACCCGGTCGGCGACGCGAGAATCAGCCCGTCGGCGCGGAAGTTGGCGACGAACTGGTCCTGCACCGTCACGCGCAGCTCGACCATGCCGGCGCCGGCCCCGCGGCTGACCACGACGTCGTTGATCGCGAAGGTCTCGTACAGCGTGTCGACCTCGGCGCCGGCCTGGCGCTTGACGCGGCCTTCGAGCATCGTGCGGTGCTCTTCCTCGTAGTCGCCGGCGATCATCGGCGCCAGCGTCTCGCGCATCTCGGTGACCGGGATGTCGGTCATGAAGCCCAGGCGTCCCTGGTTGATGCCGATCAGCGGCGTGCCGTGGCGCGCCAGCTGGCGCGCCGTGCCGAGCATGGTGCCGTCGCCGCCGACGACCACGGCCAGGTCGCAGTGCCGGCCGATCGCGGCGGCATCGAGCGCGGCGTAGTCGGGCAGGCCGACCGCGAGTGCCGTCTCGGCATCGAGCGAAACTTCCAGGCCCTGGCTGGCCAGGAAGTCGGCCACGCTGGCGAGCACCGCGCGGCTGCCCGGCGCCTGGTACTTGCCCACGAGGGCAGCGTGACGGAAGCGGCTCGCCATGGTGAAGAAATTACACCACAGCCTCTCTCGACGGCGTGACGAGAAGATGGCGGTGACAACCCCCGCCCTACAATGATTTCCCCATGCTGGACGACCGTGCCAAGACGCTGTTGAAGACGCTCGTCGAGCGCTACATCGCCGATGGGCAGCCGGTCGGCTCGCGCACCCTGTCGCGCGCCTCGGGCCTGGAGCTGAGCCCGGCGACCATCCGCAACGTGATGGCCGACCTCGAGGACCTGGGCCTGATCGCCAGCCCGCACACCAGCGCCGGGCGCATCCCGACCGCACGCGGCTACCGGCTCTTCGTCGACACGATGCTGACCGCGCGGCCCGTCGACCTGAGCGCCCGCGCGCCGGGCCTCGAGGCGGCGCACGAGCAGCTGCAGCCCGACCAGCCGCAGCGCGTGATCGCGCATGCGGCGCAGGTGCTGTCCAACCTGTCGCAGTTCGTCGGTGTCGTCACGGCGCCGCGCAAGGCCAGCGTCTTCCACCACATCGAATTCCTGCGCCTGGGCGAGCGGCGCGTGCTGGTGATCCTGGTGGCGCCCGACGGTGACGTGCAGAACCGCGTGGTCATCACGGCCCGCGACCACAGCCCCTCCGAGCTGATCGAGGCCAGCAACTTCCTCAACGCGCACTACGCGGGCCTGACGATCGAGGAGGTGCGCGAGCGCCTCAAGAACGAGATCGATGCCCTGCGCGGCGAGATCGCGATGCTGATGCAGGCTGCGGTGCAGTTCGGCAGCGAGGCGGTGGCCGACGGCGGCGAGCAGGTCATCGTCTCGGGCGAGCGCAACCTGCTGGCGGTGCAGGACTTCTCCAGCGACATGGGCAGCCTGCGCAAGCTGTTCGACCTGTTCGAGCAGAAGACGCAGCTGATGCGCCTGCTCGACGTCAGCAGCCGCGCCGAAGGCGTGCGCATCTACATCGGCGGCGAGAGCCAGATCGTCCCGTACGAGGAGCTGTCCATCGTGTCGGCGCCCTACGAGGTCGACGGCAAGGTGGTGGGCACGCTGGGCGTGATCGGCCCGACCCGCATGGCCTACGACCGCATGATCCAGATCGTCGACATCACCTCGCGGCTGGTGACGCAGGCGCTGAGCCAGAAGTGAGCCCCGCGAGGGGCGCCACCTAGAATCGCCCGCGCGGGCCGTTAGCTCAGTCGGTTAGAGCAGAGGACTCATAATCCTTTGGTCGCTGGTTCGATCCCAGCACGGCCTACCAGCACCCCGACGCCGGGACGGCGATAGCTCGGTTCGCTAGCCTGTCCAGCCGATGCGGCGCAAGGCGCTCACGTAGCGATCGCGATGCCCGGGGTTCTTGAACGGATGCCCGATGGCCAGCGTGGCGACCGAGAAGCGCGGCATCTGGCGGCTGCCCTCGGCGAGCGCTTCGCGTGCCGCGTCGAGTTCGCCGCAGTTCGACAGGCAGGCGGCCAGCAGGTAATGGTTGAAGTACCAGTCGGGCCGGTGGGCCACGGCGGTCGCGGCATGCCGTGCCGCGGCCTCGTGGTCCTCGTCGGCGAAGCTCGCGATCGCCAGGCCGAAGTACCACAGGCTCAGGCGCGGATCGGTGGGGCTCGCGGCCATGGCGCGGCGGATCATCGCCGTGCCCTCGGCGGTGCGGCCCGAATAGGCGAGCAGGCGCCCCAGTTCGCCGGAAGCCGCCGCGAACTGCGGGTAGAGCTCCAGCGCGCGCCGCTGCTCGTCGATCGCGCGGTCGACCTGACCGAAGCCCACCAGCGTGAGCCCGAGCGCGAAGTGCGCGAAGCTGTCGCGTTCGTCCTGGGCCACGGCGCGCAGGGCGACGCGCCGGGCTTCCGTCGCGGCGATCCTGGCGTTGGGCGCCCAGCCGAACCAGGCGTCGGTCGCCAGGCTCAGGGCCAGCAGCGCCAAGGTCGTCGCGTCGTTCGGGCGCAGCGCGAGCGCGCGCTGCAACAGCAGTTTGGATTCGTTGTTGTGCAGGCATGTGGAGCGCCAGTAGTGCCAGCGGGCCCGCATCAGCAGATCCCAGTGCTGCGCCTCGCGCGCATTGCGTCGCGAGGCCTGCAGCTCCTCCCGCTTCAGGTACATCGGCTCGATGCAGCTCACGATGTTGGCGGCGATCTCGTCCTGGACGGCGAAGGGGTCGCCGTCCGGCCGGTCATAGCGCTCGCCCCACAAGGTCTCGCCGCTGCCGCCGTGAATCAGCTCGGCACTGACTCGCAAGGTCGTGCCGGCGCGGCGCACGCTGCCCTTGATGAGGTAGCTGACGCCCAGCGCGGTGCACAGGTCGACCGCACCGAGTTCGGAGCCGGCGCGGCCTCTCGCGGCCCGATGGGCGATGACGTGCAGCCAGGGGGAGCGTGCGAGGTTGGTGACGATGTCGTCGACCAGGCCATCGGCAAAGTCGGTTTGCTCGGGGCCGCCGCCGAGGTTCGAGAACGGCAGCACGGCCAACGAAGGCCGCACGGATGCGGTGTCCGGTGCGGCCGCCTGCGAGGCATCGTGGACAGGAACGGCCCATCGGTAGCCGCGCCCGTGCACGGTGGCGATGGACGACTCCCCGAGCAGCTTGCGCAAGAAGGAGACCTGCACCGAGAGGTTGTTCTCCTCGACCACGACACCGCGCCAGGCGCGCTCCAGCAGCTCGGTCTTGGAGACGATGCGGTCGCGGTTCTCCAGCAGCACGGAGAGCAGGTCGAAGGCCCGCGTACCGAGCTGCAGCGGCACCCGGTCGGCGAGCAACTGTCGCTGCTCGGGCCGCATCTCGAACTGGCCGAAGCGCAGGATCGCGGCCACGACTACCCCCCTTGGTTGCCTAGCTCTTCGCGGTTCTGGCCATGCGTTGCCGGCAGGATTCGGCACCGCGCACGACGACCGCTGCAGCCACCAGCGCTCGTGATGACACGATGCGAAGCGTAGAGGGCGAAGGGCTTGCGACTCCATCCCTCTTCCGCGTGCCTGTCAGGTCTTACAGGTTCGGCGGCGCGACGGCCGTCGCCCCGAAGATTTCGTGATAACGACGAGGCCAGTCCGCTTAGGGAGATGCTGATCAATTCCCTGCGCCCGGCACGCGCTGTGCATGCGTGAAGG
>CAZUUU010000267.1:0-4035 GCA_964622685.1 uncultured Methylibium sp. | reverse complement strand
TGCTGGTGAACCACGGCGGCACCGAGATGGGCCAGGGCCTGAACACCAAGGTGGCCCAGGTCGTGGCGCACGAGCTGGGCATCGGCTTCGAGCGCGTGCGCGCCACGGCCACCGACACCCACAAGGTCGCCAACACCTCGGCCACGGCCGCCTCGACCGGCAGCGACCTCAACGGCAAGGCCGCGCAGGACGCCGCACGCCAGCTGCGCGAGCGCCTGGCCGCGCTGGCGGCGCGCCTGCTGGGCGGCGACGCGAAGGACGTGCGCTTCGCCGGCGGGCAGGTCCACGTCGGCCCGGATCGCATCGGCTTCGACCAGCTGGTCGCGCTGGCCTACACCGAGCGCGTGCAGCTCTGGAGCGACGGCTTCTACGCCACGCCCGGCCTGCACTGGGACCGCGACAAGCTGCAGGGCCGGCCGTTCTACTACTTCGCCTATGGCGCCGCGGTCAGCGAGGTGATCGTCGACACGCTGACCGGCGAGCACCGCCTGCTGCGCGCCGACCTGCTGCACGACGTCGGGCGCTCGCTGAACCCCGCCGTCGACATCGGCCAGGTCGAGGGCGCCTTCATCCAGGGCATGGGCTGGCTGACGACGGAAGAACTGGTCTGGCATCCGCAGACCGGGCTCCTGGCGACGCATGCGCCCAGCACCTACAAGATCCCGACGGCCAACGACTGCCCGCCGGACTTCCGCACGCGCCTGTTCCGCAACGACAACGTCGAGGACAGCATCCACCGCAGCAAGGCGGTCGGCGAACCGCCGCTGCTGCTGCCGTTCTCGGTGCTGCTGGCGATCCGCGACGCCGTCTCGGCGGTCGGCGGCCACCGCGTCGACCCGCCGCTGCGCGCGCCGGCCACGCCCGAGGCGGTGCTGGACGCGATCGACGCGGTGCGTGCCGCCCTCTCGTCACCATGAACGCCGCACTGCGCCGCCAGGCCGCGCGATGGCTCGCCGCGGCGCGGCCGGCGATCGTCGTCGAGGTCGTCGCGCATCGCGGCTCGGTGCCGCGCGAGGCCGGCACGCGCATGGTGGTCGCGGCCGACGCCGTGCTGGGGACGATCGGCGGCGGCCACCTCGAGTGGCAGGCGATCGCGCTGGCGCGCCAGCAGCTGCGCGAATGCGCCGGGGTCCTCGATTGCATCGGCGTGCACGAGCAGCGCCTCGCGCTCGGGCCTTCGCTCGGCCAGTGCTGCGGCGGCGAGCTGACGCTGCGCCACGTGCCGCTCGATGCCGCCGCGCTGGCGGCCTGGCCCGAGGCGCCGCCGCGCTTTCACCTCCAGCTCTACGGCGCCGGGCACGTGGGCCGTGCGGTCGTGGCGCTGCTGGCCGGCATCGACTGCCGCGTGCAGTGGATCGACGAGCGCGAGGCCGAGTTTCCCGATCTCGCGGCGCTGCCCGCGCACATCGAGCCCTGCTGCGTCGATACCGTCGAGGCCGAGGTCGACCGGGCGCCGCCCGGCGGCTGCTACCTCGTGATGACCCACGAGCACGCGCTGGACCTGCGCATCACCGAAGCGGTGCTGCGGCGCGGCGACTTCGCCTGGTGCGGCCTGATCGGATCGGCCACCAAGCGGGCGCGCTTCGTCCACCACCTCGAGCGGCGCGGCATCGCCCGCGAGGCCATCGACCGCCTCACCTGCCCGATCGGGGTGCCCGGCATCGTCGGCAAGGAGCCGGAGGTGCTGGCCGTCGCGATCGTCGCGCAGTTGCTGCAGCGGACCTAGGGCACGACGGCGCCGGCTTCGTACCAGCGACGGATCAGCGCGCGCTCGGCATCGGTGATCTGCGTCGCGTTGTTCAGGGGCATGGCCTTCAGCACCACCACCTGCTGGTAGATCGCCTGCGCATGGCTGCGGATCAGCTCGGGCGTGTGCAACGCGACGTTCCTGCTCGGGAGCTGGGTGTTGTGGCAGGCCACGCAGCGCTGCTCGACGAGCGCCTGCAGTTCGCCGAAGGCGACCGGCGCGGTCGCTGCAGCGACCGGCGGCGCCGCGGGCGGCGCGATCAGCACGCCGATCAGCGCCAGCAGCACCACGGCCGCCGCCGGGATCTCCCAGCGCGCCGGCGCCTTGTGGCGCAGCACGAAGAACAGCCGGATCAGCGCCGCCGCCAGCATCAGCAGGATGAGCACCAGCCAGTTCCAGCGGCCCTGCGTCAGCATGCCGTAGTGGTTGCTGAGCATGGTCACGATGACCGGCATCGTGAAGTAGGTGTTGTGCACGCTGCGCTGCTTGCCGCGCCTGCCGTGGTTCGGGTCCACCGGCCGGCCGGCGCGCAGCGCCGCCACCACCTTGCGCTGGCCGGGGATGATGACCATCAGCACGTTGGCGCTCATCACCGTGGCCAGCATCGCGCCGGTCAGCAGGAAGGCGGCGCGGCCGGCGAAGAGGTGGCAGGCGATCCAGGCCGCCACGCAGGTGTAGACCAGCACGCCGATGCCGACCTTGAGGTCGCCGCCGACCGAGCCGTCGGCGTTGCGGCCCACGAGCCGGCAGATCGCGTCATAGACCACCCAGCCCAGCACCAGGTAGGCCAGCGCGCCGGCGATCGCGGCGCCAGCCGACCAGTCGAACACCGCCCTGTCGACCAGGAAGGACGAGGCGTTGGCGAAGTACAGCACGCACAGCAGCGCGAAGCCCGACAGCCAGGTCGAGTAGCTCTCCCAGTACGACCAGTGCAGCTTCTCGGGCAGGCCGGGCGGCGCGACCAGGTACTTGCTGGAGTGATAGAAGCCGCCGCCGTGCACGGCCCAGGCTTCGCCGTCGACGCCGCGCTGAAGCAGGTCCGGGTCGACCGGCTTGTAGAGGCTGTTGTCCAGCAGCACGAAGTGCAGCGAGGCGCCGATCCAGGCGATGCCCGTGACCACGTGCGTCCAGCGCAGCAGCAGGTTGGCCCAGTCGAGCAGGTAGGCGTCCATCGCAGCCGACTTGTATGCAATCCGCGCGCCACGTCGGGCGGCCGCCGCGGCTCAGCTGCCGCGGTAGGTCGAGTAGGCCCAGGGGCTGGCCAGCAGCGGCACGTGATAGTGCGCCTGGGCGTCGGCGATGCCGAAGTCCAGCGGCACCTCGTCGAGGAAGGGCGGATCGGCCAGCGCCACGCCCTGCGAGCGGAAGTAGGCCGCCACCGCGAACACCAGCCGGTAGCGCCCCGGCACCAGCGCGGTGCCTTCCAGCAGCGGCGAGTCGGCGCGCCCGTCGTCGTTGAGCACGATGCGCTTCAGGCAGTGCGGCGTCGCACCGTCGACGCGCCACAGGCTCACGTCCATGCCGACGGCGGGCCCGCCGTGGCTCGTGTCCAGCACGTGCGTGGTGAGTCTTCCCATGATGGCCTGGCTCCTCGGGACGGTGGTCGGCGGGCAAGCACGAGGCTTGCCACGACCTGCGGAGTGTAGGAAGCTGGTATGCAAACTGCTCGCCGACTTTGCGGCCGACCATGACCTCCAGCCCTTCCCTCCCTCCCTATCCCCGCGACCTGCGCGGCTACGGCCGCAACCCGCCGCACGCGCGCTGGCCCGGCAACGCGAAGATCGCCGTGCAGTTCGTCCTCAACTACGAGGAGGGCGGCGAGAACAGCCCGCTGCACGGCGACCCCACCTCGGAGACCTTCCTGTCCGAGCTGATCACCGCCCAGGCCTACGAGAACCGCCACATGACCATGGAGTCGATGTACGAGTACGGCTCGCGCGTCGGCGTGTGGCGCATCCTGCGCGAGTTCGACCGGCGCCGGCTGCCGCTGACAGTGTTCGGCGTCGGCATGGCGCTGGAGCGCTATCCCGAGCTGGTGAGCGCCTTCATGGAGCGCGGCGACGAGATCGCCAACCACGGCCTGCGCTGGATCCACTACCAGAACCTCCCCGAGGCGACCGAGCGCCGCCACATCGGCCTGGCCACCCACGTGCTGAAGGAGCTGACCGGCGGCGCCTGGCCGCTGGGCTGGTACACCGGCCGCGACAGCCCCAACACGCGCCGCCTCGTCGTCGACCAGGGCGGCTACGAGTACGACAGCGACTACTACGGCGACGACCTGCCGTTCT
>CAZUUU010000266.1:0-4087 GCA_964622685.1 uncultured Methylibium sp. | reverse complement strand
AGCACCTGAGCGCCGCCAACGGCCTGGCGCACGACGCGGCGCACGACGCGCTGTCGGACGTGCGCGCGACCATCGCGCTGGCGCGCCTGATCCGTGAGCGGCAGCCGCGCCTCTGGGACTTCTGCCTGCGGCTGCGCAGCAAGCACGAGGTGGTGCGCGAGCTGGCCGCGGCCGAGAAGGCCGGCGGCCCCTTCCTGCACGTGTCGGGCATGTACGGCGCCGAGCGCGGCGGCCTCGCCGTGGTGTGGCCGCTGGCGCCGCACCCGACCAACAAGAACGAGCTCATCGTCTGGGACCTGGCGCAGGACCCCAGCGAGCTGCTGACCCTGGGGGTCGACGCGATCCGCCAGCGCCTGTTCACGCGCACCGACGAGCTGCCCGAAGGCGTGACGCGCCTGCCGATCAAGACCCTGCACATCAACAAGTCGCCGATCGTCATCGCCAAGCTGCGCACGCTCAGCGCCGAGCGCGCGGCGCACTGGGGCATCGACATGGACCAGGCGCAGCGCCATGCCGACGTGCTGCGCGACAAGGCCGCCGGCCTGGCGGGCCTGTGGCCCGAGGTGATGCAGCGGCCGCCGCTCGATCACGATCCCGACGTCGACGAGGACCTCTACGGCGGCTTCGTCGGCAACGACGACCGCCGCAGCCTGCAGCGTCTGCGCACGCTGAGCCCCGAGGACCTGGCCGCCAGGCGCGTCGCCTTCGCCGACCCGCGGCTGGAGGAACTGCTGTTCCGCTACCGCGCTCGCAACTTCCCCGCGACCCTGACCGACGCCGAGCAGCAGCGCTGGCAGGCCCACCGCGTGGCCCGGCTGCACGACGGCGCGGGCGGCAGTCGCACCGTCGACGGCCTGCTCGCGCAGATCGACACCCTGGTCGAGGACGCCGACGAACGCGGCCAGGCCCTCCTGGAGGCGCTGGTGGATTACGCCACCGACATCGCGCCGGAGCGCTGACGCGGCGGATCAGCGGCCGGATGCGCGGGGCGCGGACGATCTGCCGGACTCGCCGACAAGGCTCACCACCCGCAGCGGCAGTTGCTGGTAGTGGCGAAAGCCGAGCTGCTCGTAGAGCCGGCGCGCCCCCGCGTTGCTGTGGACCACCTGCAGGAAGGGTTGCTGGCCGCGTCGCAGCTGAAGGCGCACGACGTGGCGCACCAGCCGCGCCGCGAGCCCGCGACCGCGGCAGGCCGGGTCGGTGCAGACCGCACTGACCTCGCGCAGCAGGCCGGCCTGCATGCGCTCGCCGGTCATCGCCATCAGGTGCGCGCCGTCGAAGAGGCCGTAGTACTCGCCGAGCTCCGGCGTGCGCTCGCCGAACGGGCCGGGGTGCGTGGCGGCCACCAGGGCCAGCATCGACGGAAGGTGCTGCGGACCCAGGCTTACGAAGTCGCCCGAGGGGTCGGGCGGGGGTTCTGGCGCATCCCACACCATCTGGTCCATGACTGTCTCGGTCTCGATGCGCCACCCCTCGGGGGTCGGTCCGGTCCAGCCGGCACAGTACAGGTGTTCGCCGGGATCGCAGTGCGGCGCCAGCGCGGCGAAGTCCGGTGCCTGCGCGTCGGGAAAGGCCAGGATGGGCGAGAAGCCGCGCGCATAGCGCCGGGCTGTGGCGGTGCCGGCCGCGCAGTGGGCCTGCGGGCCGGTCAGGCTGTGCCACACGATGTTGGAGAGAAGGTCGTAGCTCATGGCAGGCGGAACGGTAGCGCAGCCGGGCCGAATCGTGTTCACCCTCGGTTGCGATCGTGCATGTCGAAGGCCTGTCGGCTGCGTCGTCGTGCCGGGACAAGCCCTCGTCTTGAAGGACTTCTGATGAACACTCGCGGGTCGCCCGTGGAGACCTCGATGAAGCTCTATGCCCACCCCTTCTCGTCCTACTGCCAGAAGACGCTGATCGCCCTGTACGAGAACGCCACGCCCTTCGAGTGGGCGTTGCTGTCGCCCGAGAACGAGCCGGCGCTCGCCGAACATGCGGCGCTGTGGCCCTTGAGGCGCATGCCGTTGCTGGTAGACGGCGAGCGCACGGTGGTCGAGGCCAGCGTGATCGTCGAGTACCTGGACCTGCACCACCCGGGGCCGGTGCGGATGCTGCCGGCCGATCCACGCGCCGCGCTCGAGGTCCGCACGCTCGACCGCGTGTTCGACAACTACGTGATGACGCCGATGCAGAAGATCGTCTTCGACGTGATCTGCGCGCCCGAGCATCGCGACGCCCACGGCGTCGCCCAGGCGCACCACCTGCTCGACATGGCCTATGCCTGGCTCGACGGGCGGCTGGCCGGCCGGCGCTGGGCGGCGGGCGAGGCCTTCGGCCTGGCCGACTGCGCGGCGGCGCCGGCGCTCTTCTATGCCGACTGGGTGCACCCGATCGGCGAGTCGCATCGCGAACTCAAGGCCTACCGGCAGCGACTGCTGGCGCGGCCCTCGTTCGCGCGCGCGGTCGACGAAGCGCGGCCGTACCGCAAACTCTTTCCGCCGGGCGCGCCGGACCGCGACTGATCCGTCGGCAGCTCGCGTGGCAGGGACACCGCAGTTACGGCTGCTTGGTGCATATATCGAGACCTAGGGTTAACCAGAATCAGGGTTATCCCTTGATTCTTTTGCAACCCTGGAGTCCCGCCATGACGAACCGTCACTCTCTGCTCATCGCCTCGCTGCTGGCCCTGACCGGCGTCGCCCAGGCCCAGGAGATCGGCCAGCATCCGGCCGTCTTCGCGGCGCGCAAGCTGCCGGGCGTCGATGCCTCGACCTTCATCGTGCAGCACCCGGCCAGCCTCACCTGGCGTGCCGGTCACGCGAATCACGAGCATCCGGCAGTCGCCCAGAAGGCCGAAGCCAGCCTCAATTCGGTGAATGCAAACACATTCATCGTTCAGCCGCCGGCGCACGTGGACTGGCTGGAGAGTCGCTCCACGCCGATCGCGGCCGTGCCGGGCGCAACGCTGCGCTGAGCGCGTCGATGAGGGGACCGGGCGGCCGTCGGCCGCTCGCTCCCGTCACTTGCCCCAGCTGTCCTTCAGCCCGGCGATCCGGTTGAAGACGGGCGCCGTCGCGGCATGCGACTTGGCGTCGGCGACGAAGTAGCCGTGCCGCTCGAACTGGAACTTGGCATCGGCCGTTGCGGTGTGCAGGCAGGGCTCCACGTAGCCCGTCACGAGCTTCTTGCTGGCCGGGTTCAGCACCGACAGGAAGTCGCGTCCTCCAGCGTCAGGCTGGGCTTCGGTGAACAGCCGGTCGTAGAGCCGCACCTCGGCGGCCAGCGCTTCGTGGACGCCGACCCAGGTGATGGTGCCCTTGACCTTGACGGCATCGGCGCCGGGCGTGCCGCTCTTGGTGTCGGGCACGACGGTGGCCAGCACCGTCGTGATCCGGCCGTCCGCATCCTTCTCGCAGCCGGTGCATTCGACGACGACGCCGTACTTGAGCCGCACCTTGTTGCCGGGGAAGAGCCGGAAGAAGCCCTTGGCCGGCTGCTCGGCGAAGTCGTCGCGCTCGATCCAGACTTCGGGGCCGAGGCTGAAGTGGCGCAGACCGAGTTCCGGCCGCTGCGGGTGCATCGGGGCCTGGCAAGGCTCGAGGTGCTCGGGGTCGCCGCCGAAGCATTCGATCCAGTTGGTCAGCCTGAGCCGCACCGGATCCAGCACTGCCATGGCCCGGGGCGCCTTGCCTTCCAGGTCGTCGCGCAGCGCGGCGTCGAGCGAGGCGTAGTCGATCCAGCTGTGGTCCTTGGTGACGCCGATGCGTTCGCAGAACAGCTGGATGCTCTCGGGCGTGTAGCCGCGCCGGCGCAGCCCGGCGATGGTGGGCATGCGCGGGTCGTCCCAGCCGTCGACGTGACCTTCGTCCACCAGTTGCTTCAGCTTGCGCTTGCTGGTGATCACGTAGCTGAGGTTGAGCCTGGCGAACTCGTGCTGGTGCGGACGCGGCCGGGCCAGCAGGCCCAGCTCGCACAGGTGATCCAGCAGCCAGTCGTAGAAGGGCCGCTGGTCCTCGAACTCCAGCGTGCAGATGCTGTGCGTGATGCACTCCAGCGCGTCCTCGATCGGGTGCGCGTAGGTGTACATCGGGTAGATGCACCAGCGGTC
>CAZUUU010000265.1:0-4089 GCA_964622685.1 uncultured Methylibium sp. | reverse complement strand
GTGATCTACTACGTCGGCCCGGTGGACCCGGTGCGCGACGAGGTCGTGGGCCCTGCCGGCCCGACCACCGCGACCCGCATGGACAAGTTCACCGAGATGATGCTGGCGCAGACCGGCCTGATCGGCATGATCGGCAAGGCCGAGCGCGGACCCGCCGGCATCGACGCGATCCGCAAGCACCGATCGGCCTACCTGATGGCCGTCGGCGGCGCGGCCTACCTGGTGGCCAAGGCGATCAAGTCGGCGCAGGTCGTCGGCTTCGCCGACCTCGGCATGGAGGCGATCTACGAGTTCGAGGTGAAGGACATGCCGGTCACCGTGGCCGTCGACTCGAACGGCACATCGGTGCACCAGACGGGCCCGGCCGAATGGCAGGCGAAGATCGGCCGGGTGCCGGTGGTCGTGGCCTGATCGACCGGCACGGGTGCGGACAATGTCGGCAGCCCGTCACGGCCCGGTCTTCGCACTGGCGAAGATCCAGCCCCCGCGGCAGCGTGCGGGGCTCATCGAACGTCCGCGGCTGCAGCGCGCGCTTGGCGCGGCCCTGCGTGAGCGGCGGCTGTCCCTGCTGCTGGCCCCTGCCGGCTACGGCAAGACCGCCGCGCTGACCCAGGCGACCCGCCCCTGGCCGGCCGACGCGGCGCTGGCCTGGATCTCGGCCGACGAAGACGACCAGCTGCCGCGATTCCTCGCCTGCCTGGCGGCGGCGCTCGAACCGCTCGACCTCCCCTGGCGTGTCGCCCCCGACGCCCTGGCGACGCTGGCCGAAGGCGAACACGGCCTGCGCGATGCAGCCGCCGCGATCGCCAACGCGCTCGGTGCGAGCGAGGTCCCGCGCGGCCTGATAGCGATCGACGACGCGCACCGCATCGCCGACCCGCGGGTGTGGCAGCTGCTGCAATCGCTGACCGAGCGGCTCGACGACGCCTGGGGCCTCGCGATCGCGAGCCGCGTCGAGCCGCCGCTCGGCCTCGCGCGGCTGCGCGCGGCGGGCGAGCTGGCCGAGTTCCGCCAGGCCGAGCTGCGCTTCGACGCCGACGAGATCGAGGCCATGCTCGGGGCCGGCGGTCACGGGACATCCGCCGGGCGCTCCCGGGAGCTGCTGGCGCGCACCGGCGGCTGGGCCGCCGGGCTGCGCCTGAGCCTGTCGGCATCGCCGGAGCGCGGTGCACCGGAGGGCACGGACCGCACGCAGCGCCACCTGTTCGACTACCTCGCCGACGAAGTCCTGCGCGACATGCCGGCCGAGCTGCGCGACTTCCTGCTGCGCTGCGCCGTGCTGCCCGAGCTCACCGCGGCGCGCTGCGCGCATGTCACCGGCCAACCGAACGCGGCGCGGCTGCTCGACGAGATCGAGCGCCGCGGCCTCTTCGTCACCGTGCTCGAAGCCGACGAGCCGACGATGCGGCTGCACGACCTGTTCCGCGACTTCCTCGAAGACCGCCTCCAGCGCGACCACGCCGCCGAGCTGCCCGCGCTGCTGCGCCGCGCGGCCGAGCACGAGCCCGACCTGTCGCGCGCGATCGGCCTGCTCGCCCGCGCCGGCGCCTGGGACGAGGCCACCGCGCTGCTCGCGGCGCGCGCGCAGGAGCAGCTGAGCGTCGGGGCCGGCGGCGAACTGGAGCAGATGCTCGCGTCGTTTCCGCCGGCCGAGCTCGAACGCCGGCCCGACCTGCAACTCGTGCGCGGCTTGATCGCCTGGCCGCGCTACGACTGGGACACGCTGTCGGTGTCGATGCAGCGCGCTGCCGACGGCTATGCGCGCGAAGGCCGTGCGCGCGACGCGGCGCTGACCCGCACCAACCTGTGCTCCGGCCTGCTGCACGCCGGCCGGCTCGACGACGCCGGCCGCGAGCTCGAGGCGCTGCGCGCGCTGCCGCTCGACGACGCGGTGCGCGCCTTCGTCTGCTACAGCAGCGCCTGGGAGGCCTTCGCCGCCGCCCGCAGCGAGGCGGTCGCGCCGCATTTCGCGGCGATGCTCGAAGCGCTGGAACGGCTGCCGATCGCCGCGCTGTGGCAGCAGTTCCCGCTGCACACCGTGTTCGCCGGCCTGCCCGGCATGGCGCCGCTGCTGCGGCGCTTCGCCGATGACGCGGAACGCATCGCAGGGGAAGCGCCGAGCCCCTTGCGTGCCGGCGTGATGCACCTGCGCTGCTGGTTGGCGCTGTCGCAGGGCCGGCTCACCGAAGCGGGTGACTGGCTCGCGCAGGCCGACGAGGACTGCCGCTGGCTCGGCTCGCCGCGCAACGTCGCGACCGACAACCGCATGACGCACGCGCTGCTGCGCCCGCTGCTCGGCGACATCGCGGGCGGACGGGCCGCCGCCGCCGAACTGGTGGACGACATGCGGCGCCACAGCACTGCGTCGCACCGGCGCGTGCACTTGAGCGAGGTGCTGTTCGTGCAGGCGCGCACCGCCTGGATCGCGCAGGACGCCGCCGGGCTGCGCGAGATCGACCGCGCGCTCGCCGCGGCCGCCGACCCGGCCGAATGGCGCGCGAGCCCGATGCTGAGGGCGATGTCGCGCGCCTTCGTCGCGCTGGCCGACGATCGGCTCGACGACGCCGCCCGGCTGCTCACGCCGATCGCCGCCGACATCGACCGAACGTTGTTCTTCGCCGGTGCGCAGGCGCGCGTGATGCTCGCGGCCGTGCACGCCAGGCGCGGCGCCGCCGACGCCGCCGCCGCGGCGCTCGCGCCCTGGCTCGACGCGGCGCAGGCGGCCGGCGAACTCGGCGGCGGCCTGCTCGCCGGGCCCGCGATGGTCAGCGAGCTGGCGGCGATGCCCTGGGGCTCGCGCCTCACCGCCGCCCAGGCGGCGCTGCTGCAGCGGCTGCATGCGCTGCTCGAGCCGGCCCGCGGGCCGGACCGCGCGGCCCCGGCCGCACCCCAAGCGCGGGCCGTACCGCTGACCGAGCGCGAGATCGAAGTCCTGGCGCGCATCGCCGCCGGCGACAGCAACAAGCTGATCGCCCGCGCCTTCGACCTGAGCCCGCACACCGTCAAGCGGCACGTCGCGAACATCCTCGACAAGCTCGGCCTCGCCTCGCGCGGGCAGGCCGCGGCCTGGTACCGCGACGCCCGCTGAGCCCGGGGCGGCCGCCGGCCCCCACAGGGGTGTGGCCCGCGGCGCGCCGCGGGCCATGGCTCCTTCGGCCGATGCGCGGCGCGCGCCGGCTCGGCACAGTACCGGCCTGCCCTCCAGGCCCGCCCATGCACGTCATCCAGCACACCGCCCTGCCCCGCGTCTGCGACGCCGGTGCGCAGCGCCAGTCGATCGCCGGCGGCGCGCTGGGCGGCCTGCCCTTCGACGTCGAGCTGCGCAGCCTCGAGGCGGGCGCGTGGACCGTGCTGCCGGCCAGCGCCGGACGCAGCGCCGTCGTCGTGCTCGCCGGCAGCGGCAAGCTGCGGCTCGAAGGCGGCGTGCAGGTCTTCCACGCGCCGTGCACGCTGATCCTGCCGGCCGGCGCCGAGCATCCCATCATCAACCACGGCGCACTGCCGATGCAGCTGGTCTGCATCGACGCGCCGGGCATGCCATGAACGCCCTGCTCAACCGCACCGCGGCAGGCTACGCGCTGGCCCTGGCCAGCTTCGCGCTGCTGCTGATCCTTCCCCCGCCGACCGCGGCCGACACCGCGGCGGCCTCACTCGCCAGCGCGACACCCGAGCGCGCCACGGCGACTCCCTGAGCGGCGGCGCACGCCGCTCGTCCTTCCCACCCCGAAGAGCACGACCATGAGCACCCTCGCCCTCGACCGCCCCGCACGCACCCACACCGCCGCCGCGTCCCGCCCGGCAGACCGCGCGGCCACGCTGCGGCTCGACCTCTATGCGCCGATCCACAAGGCGCTGCGCCTGTTCCTCGTCGACACGCTGGCGCGCGTCGGCCGGCTCGACGTGCACGACGCCGCCGAGACCGTCGCGACGCTCGGCCAGCTCGACGCCTTGCTCGACCTGTGCACGAGCCACCTGCAGCACGAGAACGACTTCATGCACCCGGCCATCGAAGCCCATGCCCCCGACGGCGCGCGCACCACTGCCGCCGACCACGAGGAGCACCGCATGGCGATCGACGCCCTGCGCCGC
>CAZUUU010000264.1:0-4097 GCA_964622685.1 uncultured Methylibium sp. | reverse complement strand
AGGAGAAGCCTGTCGGCGTGATCGTGCAGTACGGCGGCCAGACGCCGCTGAAGCTGGCGCTCGATCTGGAGCGCGCGGGCGTCCCCATCATCGGCACCAGCCCCGACAGCATCGACATCGCCGAGGATCGCGAGCGCTTCCAGCAGCTGCTGCACAAGCTGGGCCTGCGGCAGCCGCCGAACCGCACCGCGCGCACCGAGGAGCAGGCCCTGGCGGAGGCGCAGGAGATCGGCTACCCGCTGGTCGTGCGGCCGAGCTACGTGCTGGGCGGCCGCGCGATGGAGATCGTGCACGGCGACAAGGACCTCGAGCGCTACATGCGCGAGGCGGTCCGCGTGTCCGAGAAGTCGCCGGTGCTGCTGGACCGCTTCCTCGACGACGCGGTGGAGGTCGACGTCGACTGCATCTGCGACGGCGAGGACGTGATGATCGGCGCGATCATGGAGCACATCGAGCAGGCCGGCGTGCACTCCGGCGATTCGGCCTGCTCGCTGCCGCCCTACGCCCTGGGCGCCGGCCTGCAGGACGAGTTGCGGCGCCAGACCGCGCTGATGGCCCGGGCGCTGAAGGTCGTCGGGCTGATGAACGTGCAGTTCGCGATCCAGGGCGCGGGCGATGCGGCCGTCGTCTACGTGCTCGAGGTCAACCCGCGTGCCTCCCGCACCGTGCCCTTCGTCAGCAAGGCGACCGGCCAGCCGCTGGCGAAGATCGCGGCGCGCTGCATGGTGGGGCAAAAGCTCGCCACCCAGCGCGGGCATGGTGGCCGACCGCCGCGCGAAATCGTGCCGCCCTACTTCAGCGTGAAGGAAGCGGTCTTCCCTTTCAACAAGTTCCCCGGCGTCGACCCGATCCTAGGGCCCGAGATGCGCTCGACCGGCGAGGTCATGGGCGCAGGGCGCAGCTTCGGCGAGGCGATGCTGAAGAGCCAGCTGGGCGCCGGATCCAGACTGCCGACTAAGGGCACGGTGGTGATCACCGTGAAGAAGGGCGACAAGGAGCGCGCGGCGAAGATCGCCGTGGACCTGCTGGCGCTCGGCTTCGAGATCGCGGCCACGCGCGGCACGGCAGTCGCCATCGCCGCGGCCGGGGTGCCGGTACGGACCGTGAACAAGGTCAAGGACGGTCGGCCGCACATCGCCGACATGATCAAGGCCGGGGAGATCCAGCTCGTGTTCACGACGGTCGACGAGACCCGCACCGCGATCGCCGACTCCCGCTACATCCGCACGGCGGCGCTGGCCCAGCGCGTGAGCTACTACACGACGATGGCCGGCTGCGAGGCCGCCGTCGAGGCCCTGAAGGTCGATGACGAACTGACCGTGCTTTCCCTGCAGGAACTGCACGCGGAACTCCACTAGACTCCCGCGAAACGTCGGCCGCCCCGGCTCCCCGGGGCGGCTGAATTTTTTGTGCAGGGATGCAAGAGAACGCGATGGCCACGATACCGCTCACCAAACGCGGCGCCGAGAAGCTCAAGGAAGAGCTTCAGCGCCTGAAGTCCGTCGATCGCCATGCGGTGATCCAGGCGATCGCCGAGGCGCGGGCCCAGGGCGACCTGTCCGAGAACGCCGAGTACGAGGCGGCTAAGGACAAGCAGGGCTTCATCGAGGGGCGCATCCTCGAGATCGAGAGCAAGCTGGCGGCCGCCCAGGTCATCGACCCGGCGACGCTGGACGCCGGTGGGCGCGTCGTGTTCGGCTCCACCGTCGACCTGGAGGACGAGGCCTCCGGTGCCCAGGTGACCTACCAGATCGTCGGCGACGACGAGGCGGACCTGAAGCTGGGCCTGATCTCCGTCAGCTCGCCGATCGCACGCGCGATGATCGGCAAGGAGGCCGGCGACGTGGCCGAGTTCCAGGCTCCCGGCGGGACGCGGCGCTACGAGATCGTCGGCGTCCGCTACCAGTGAGCGGGCGGGTGGGCGTCGTGGCGGACCGGCTGCGCCGCCTGCTGCCGGGCGTGTGGCTGGGTTTGCTGCTGGCGCTCGGGGCGCTTGTCGCGCCGAGCCTGTTTGCGCTCCTCGATCGGCCGCTGGCCGGTCGCGTGGCCGGACGCCTGTTCGCCCTGGAAGCGCAGGCGAGCCTGCTGTTCGGCGTCGTCCTGGCTCTGCTGGAGCGCGCCCAGGCGGCGCAGCGCGCCGTGCTCGCCGAGGGCTCGCGCATCAGCGTCGAACTGATCCTCGTGCTGGCGGCGCTGTTCTGCACCGTGCTCGGGCACTACGCGCTGCTGCCGATGCTGGAAGCGGCGCGTGCCGGGCAGGGCGCCTGGTCGTTCGCAGCCCTGCATGGGCTCTCGGCCGGCTTCTTCGGCCTGAAGGCGGTGCTGGTCGCCGTGCTGGCATGGCGCGCCAGCCGCGCCTGAGCTCAGCCGGGCTTCTTGCTGGTCGTCGTCCGCTTCTTCGCGCGCTTGACGATGCCGCCGGCGGTCAGGCGCTGGTTGCCCAGCACGGTCAGCTTCTTTACCTGGGCGCGATGATTGCCGCTCTTGGAGAACTTGAGGATCTTGACCACCCTCGGCCCCGGCTTGCGATCCTCGCGCTCGACCTTTTCCTTCGGCGGCAGCGGGCGCCACAGCACCAGCAGCTTGCCGATGTGCTGGATCGGCGCGGCGTCCAGGCGCTCGGCCAGATCGGCGAGCAGCTGCTCGCGGCCTGCACGGTCGTCCGACAGGACGCGCAGCTTGATCAGGCCATGCGCGTTCAGCGCGGTGTCGGCCTCCTTCAGGACGGCCGGCGTCAGGCCGTCGCCGCCGATCATCACGACCGGATCCAGATGATGGGCGTCCGCGCGGTGGGACTTGCGTTGGGCAGGCGTGAGCTGAAGGGCGGGCATGCCCGGATTATCGACGCGACAATCGACTCCCGATGAAGGTCAAGACGAAAAGCAAGAAGGTCAACAAGGCGTGGCTGAACGACCACGTCAACGACCCCTACGTGAAGATGGCGCACAAGGAGGGCTATCGCGCCCGCGCCGCCTACAAGCTCAAGGAGATCGACGAGGCGCTGGGCCTGATCCGTCCCGGCCAGCTGGTGGTCGACCTCGGCGCTGCGCCCGGCGCCTGGAGCCAGTACCTGAGGCGGCGCTTCGCGGCACCGGGCGGCGGGGCCCTGAACGGCAGCATCATTGCGCTCGACCTGCTGGACTTCGAGCCCGTCGAGGGCGTGCAGTTCATCCAGGGTGACTTCCACGACGAGGCCGTGGCCGCGGAGCTGGAGGCCGCGGTGGGCGGCCGGCCGGTGGACGTCGTCGTGTCGGACATGGCGCCCAACTTGTCCGGGATCGCCTCGTCCGACTCCGCCCGGATCGCGCTGCTGGTCGAGCTGGCGGTCGACTTTGCCGGGTCCCACCTCAAGCCCGACGGCGCGCTGGTCTGCAAGGTCTTCCATGGCAGTGGCTACAGCCAGCTGGTCGAGCTCTTCAAGCAACGCTTCCGAGTGGTCAAGCCGATCAAGCCCAAGGCCTCGCGCGACCGGTCGTCGGAAACCTTTCTGGTCGGGATCGGTCTCAAGAAAGCGTGAAAAGCGGGCGAAACCGCTGAAACGAGCGGTCACCACCTATCGCCGGCCATGGCAAAGCCGATCGGCGCCAGGGCTTGACTGGACTAAACTCAGCCCCATTTCCCGCGTGAGCAAGCGCGATTCGGCGCTGCAAGGGCAAGACGGCCATTTCGGGCCGGTATCGGTGAAGGAGCCGCGGTGAACAATCAATGGTTCTCGAAGATCGCCGTCTGGCTGGTGATCGCACTGGTGTTGTTCACCGTGTTCAACCAGTTCAACCGGACGGCGACCGCCGGCGGCCAGATCGGGTACTCCGACTTCCTCGAGGAGGTCCGCAACAAGCGCATCGCCTCGGTCACGCTGCAGGACGGCGGCATGGGCGCCACCGAGATCCGCGCCCAGACGACCGACGGCAAGACGCTGCGCACCACGGCCACGATCCTGGACCGCGGCCTGGTCGGCGACCTGCTGAACAACGGCGTCAAGTTCGACGTCAAGCCGCGCGAAGAGCCTTCGATCCTGATGAGCATCCTGCTCAGCTGGGGTCCGATGCTGCTGCTGATCGGCGTGTGGATCTACTTCATGCGCCAGATGCAGGGTG
>CAZUUU010000263.1:0-4133 GCA_964622685.1 uncultured Methylibium sp. | reverse complement strand
CGGCCTCGGCATAACCCAGGCGCTGGGCCTCCTTCAGCACCGCGCCGAAGTCCAGGCCCTTGGAGCGCATCTCCGACAGGATGAAGTTGGTCGTGCCGTTGATGATCCCGGCGATCCAGCCGATGCGGTTGGCCGACAGGCCCTCGCGCAGCGCCTTGATGATGGGGATGCCGCCCGCCACCGCGGCCTCGAAGGCAACCACCACGCCCTTGGCGTGCGCCGCCGCGAAGATCTCGGTGCCGTGCACCGCGAGCAGCGCCTTGTTGGCGGTGACAACGTGCTTGCCGGCGGCAATCGCCTCCATCACCAGCGCGCGGGCGATGCCGTAGCCGCCGATCAGCTCGATGACGATGTCGATCTGCGGGTTGGCGATCACCGCCCGCGCATCCGCCACCACCTCGACGCCCGCGCCGACGATGGCCTGCGCACGGGCCGTGTCCAGGTCGGCCACCATCGTGATCTCGATGCCGCGACCGGCACGGCGCCGGATCTCCTCCTGGTTGCGTCTCAGCACCTGGAAGCTGCCGCCCCCGACCGTGCCGATGCCGAGCAGGCCGACTTGTATCGGTTTCATCTGCGGTGCGCTCATTGCGAGTGTCGCTTGCGGTAGTGCGCCAGGAAGCGCTCGATGCGGCCGAGCGCATCGCCCAGGTCGTCGGTGTTGGGCAGGAAGACGACGCGGAAGTGATCCGGCGTCGCCCAGTTGAAACCGGTGCCCTGGACGATCAGCACCTTCTCCTCGGCCAGCAGTTCGTAGGCGAACTGCTGGTCGTCGCGGATCGGGTAGATCTTCGGGTCGAGCCGCGGGAACATGTAGAGCGCCGCCTTGGGCTTGACGACGCTGACGCCGGGGATCGCGCTCAGCACGTCGTAGGCCATGTCGCGCTGGCGCGTGAGCCGCCCGCCGGGCGCCACCAGGTCCTTGATGCTCTGGTAGCCGCCGAGCGCGGTCTGGATCGCCAGCTGGCCCGGGGTGTTGGAGCACAGCCGCATCGAGGCCAGCATGTTCAGGCCCTCGATGTAGTCCTTCGCGTACCGCTTCTCGCCCGACACCACCATCCAGCCGGCGCGGTAGCCGCAGGAGCGGTAGTTCTTCGACAGGCCGTTGAAGGTCACGAACAGCACGTCGTCGGCCAGCGACGCGATGCTGGTGTGGCTGTGGCCGTCGTACAGCGTCTTGTCGTAGATCTCGTCGGCGAAGACGATCAGCTGGTGCTGGCGCGCGACCTCGACGATCTGCAGCAGCAGGCTCTCGGGATACAGCGCGCCGGTCGGGTTGTTCGGGTTGATGACGACGATGGCGCGCGTGCTCGGCGTGATCTTGCGGCGGATGTCGTCGATGTCGGGCAGCCAGTCGCTGGCCTCGTCGCACTGGTAGTGCACCGGCTTGCCGCCGGACAGCGACACCGCGGCGGTCCACAGCGGATAGTCGGGCGCCGGCACCAGCACCTCGTCGCCGTTGTCCAGCAAGGCATTGAGGCTCATCACGATGAGCTCGGAGGCACCGTTGCCGAGGTAGACGTCGTCGACGGCGACGCCCGGGATGCGCTTCTCCTGCGTGTAGTGCACCACCGCGCGGCGCGGCGCGAACAGGCCCTTGCTGTCGGTGTAGCCCGCTGCCTGCGGCAGGTTGCGGATCATGTCCTGCACGATCTCGTCGGGCGGGTCGAAGCCGAACACGGCCAGGTTGCCGATGTTGAGCTTGATGATCTTGTGGCCCTCTTCCTCCATCTGGCGGGCCTTGTCCAGCACGGGGCCCCGGATGTCGTAGCAGACATCGGCGAGCTTGCTGGACTTGACGATAGGCTTGGACACGAGGACTCCCGGCGTGGCGATGCAGCGGCAGCGCCGCATGCTGCGACGCCAACTAAAATTAGACCACAGCGATTGCGCAGGCTTGCGCTCGCGCCAGCCGATCAAAGACCCATGAAACTGCAGCCTGACCGCGTCGCCAATGCCAACGTGATCAGCGGCTACACCCCAGGCAGCGTGCAGGTCGCCGACCAGCATTGGCGCGAGAGCTTCGTGCTGCCCTGGGAAGGCCGGATCGAGGCCTGGGGCGTCGATCGCTTCGAGCAACTGGAGGCCCACCACTTCGGGCGCATCGTCGCGCTGGCGCCGGAGCTGGTGCTGTTCGGCAGCGGCCGCAGCCTGCGCTTCCCCCCCGCGGCCTGCCTGCGACCGCTGATCGATCGACGCATCGGCTTCGAGACCATGGACACGGCCGCCGCCTGCCGGACCTACAACCTGCTGGTTGCCGAGGGAAGAAAGGTCGTGGCCGCCCTGCTCCTCGACGCGGCCTGACCGCGGCACCGGAGTGCCGCAAGCGTCCCTTTATAATTGGTGGTTAGCCGTGCCAGCGGCCACCAACCAGCAGCATCCTTCATGACGCCCGCCCTCAACAAAGCCCTCCCGGAATTTGAAGCGCAGGCCACCGGTGGCGTGAAGTTCACGCCCCAGGCCTACTTGGGTCAGACAGTCATCCTCTACTTCTACCCCAAGGACAACACGCCCGGCTGCACCACCGAGGCGATGCAGTTCCGCGACCGTCACAAGGACTTCCTGAAGGCCGGTGCGGTGGTGTTCGGCGTGTCGCGCGACAACATGGCCTCGCACGAGAAGTTCAAGCAGAACCTCGAGCTGCCCTTCGAGCTGATCGCCGACACCGAAGAGAAGCTCTGCCACATGTTCGGCGTGGTCAAGAACAAGATCATGTACGGCAAGAAGGTCAAGGGCATCGAACGCAGCACCTTCCTGATCGACCCGAACGGCGTGCTGGTCGCCGAATGGCGCGGCATCAAGGTCGCCGGGCACGTCGACGAGGTGCTGAAGGCCGTCAAGGCGGTGAAGAAGGCCGCGTGACGCCACGACGTCAAACGGTCACAACGCCGAGGTTGAAGCCAGGCATCCGATGTGCATAATGAACTCATGCCCGTGAGTTCCTCACCGCATCCGAGCAAGCCGCCCAGGTGACTGAGCGGCTTTTTGTTTTCTCAGGCCCTGGAAGTCCATGCCCCTGCCCAAGCCCCCCGCGAAGAAAGCATCCCTCCTCAGCGCCAGCGACTTCGACTCCCAGGCCGCACCCAAACCGGGCCACCGCCCCACCAAGCAGGACCAGCCGACCGCCGGCCTGCTCGACCTGTTCGATCCCCATCCCAAGACGCCGGTCGCGAAGGCGCCCGCGCCCGCAGTTCGCCCGCCGGTAGCGCCGGTATCCGGCCACCTGCCGGTCAAGAGCGCCAGCCGGGCCCCGCTGCCCGAGCCCCGGCCGCGCAAGCCGCGCGCCACCGGCCCGGCCAAGCTGTTCGTGCTGGATACCAACGTGCTGATGCACGACCCGATGTCGCTGTTCCGCTTCGAGGAGCACGACATCTACCTGCCGATGATCACGCTCGAGGAGCTCGACGGCCACAAGAAAGGCCTGAGCGAAGTCTCGCGCAACGTGCGCCAGGTCAGCCGCGAACTCGACGCGCTGGCCGGCGGGCCGGACGCGGCCCAGCTGCACGCCGAGGACGGCATCCCGCTCGCCAAGACCGGCCACAAGGAGGCCGGCGGCAAGCTGTTCTTCCAGACCCTGCTGCTCGACATCAAGCTGCCCGAAGGGCTGCCCCAGGGCAAGGCCGACAACCAGATCCTCGGCGTCGTCAAGGCGCTGCGCGACAAGTACCCGCAGCGCGACGTGGTGCTGGTGTCCAAGGACATCAACATGCGCGTCAAGGCCCGCGCGCTGGGCCTGCCCGCCGAGGACTACTTCAACGACAAGACGCTCGAGGACGGCGACCTGCTCTACACCGGCGTGCTGCCGCTGCCGCCCGACTTCTGGGACCGGCACGGCAAGACCATGGAGAGCTGGCAGCAGGGCGGCTCGACCTTCTACCGCATCGCGGGTCCCTTGGTGCCGGCGCTGATGGTCAACCAGTTCGTCTACCTCGAGCAGCCGGGCGCCGCGCCGCTGTACGCCAAGGTCACCGAGATCACCGGCAAGACCGCGGTGCTGAAGACGCTGAAGGACTACTCGCACGGCAAGAACGCCGTCTGGGGCGTGACGGCGCGCAACCGCGAGCAGAACTTCGCGCTCAACCTGCTGATGGACCCGGACTGCGACTTCATCACCCTCACCGGCACCGCCGGCA
>CAZUUU010000262.1:0-4192 GCA_964622685.1 uncultured Methylibium sp. | reverse complement strand
GCGCCAGCGCGCGCAGCGCGGCGTCCTTGGCCGCCGCCGGCGCCGCCGCCATCGCGGCCGACGCGGCGCGGGCCAGCGTGCCCACCTGGGCCATGTAGGCGGGGATGTCGGTCATGTCCATCGTGGCGCGATTGTCCCGCAAGCCGACGCTAGCCGAGCGCCTGCAGCAGCAGCAACCACAGCGGCGCGGTGGCGGCGAAGGCCAGCGTCGAGACGACGATCGCGGCCGTCGTCTCGCCCTCGCCGCTGCGGTAGCGCTGGGCGAACATCAGCGCGTTGGCGCCGGTCGGCATCGCCGCCGCGATCACGATCACGGTCAGCGGCAGGCCGCGCAGGCCCACGCCGTAGCCGACCGCCAGCACCAGCGCCGGCTGCACCAGCAGCTTGCCGGCCGCCAGCAGCACCGCCGAGGTCGCCGCGCCGCGCAGGCCGTAGTGGCCGAGCGACAGGCCGATCGCGACCAGGCACAGCGGCACGACCGCGGTGCCCAGCATCTGCAGCACCTCGTCCACCGGCCCGGGGATCGGCCAGCCGGTCAGGTTCCAGGCCATGCCGGCCAGCACCGGCAGCACGATGGGATGGATCACCGTGTTGCGCACCGTCATCAGCAGCGTGCGGCCCAGCGGCACGCCCTGGCCGGCCTCGCGCGCCGCGGCCTGCGCGACATCGCGCTCGACCAGCAGCGTCAGCACCGTCAGCAGGGTCAGCGCATGCAGGCTCACGACCGAAAGGTGCAGCTGCAGGCCGACCTCGCCGAACAGCGCGGCGGCCATCGGGATGCCGAGCTGGGCGTTGTTGCCGAAGGACGCGGTGATGGCGCGCACGCTCGGGCGAGCCGCAGCGCCCGTGGCGCTGTCGGCGGGCTGGGCCGCCGCCGCGGCACCGCGCCGCTGCTGCGCATAGACCACCAGCATCCACGCGACCACCGGCGCGAAGAAGGCGCCGAGCGCCTGCCAGGGCAGCGTGCCCAGGTCGATGCGCGCGGTGGCGCGGAACAGCAGCGCCGGCGCGAACACGTAGAAGGCGGCGTTCGACAGGATGCGCGCCGCCTCGCCGCCGGCGAAGGGCTTCGTGCGCCCGGCCAGCCAGCCGATCGCGATCGTGACGAAGATCGCGAGCAGCTTGAGGAAGAGAACCGGCGTCACGCGGCCCTGGTCTTCTTCGCGGCGACCTTCTTCGCCGGTGCGGCCTTCTTCGCCGGCGCGGTCTGCGCCTCGGCCACCGGCGGCGGGGCGCTCTTCGCCGCGGCCTTCTTGGCCGGGACCTTGGCGGCCCGCGGCTCGAACTCGAAGCCGACCTTGCCTTCCTTCGCATCCCAGCCCAGGCGCGCCTTGAACTTGCGGCGCGTCTTGTTGGAGACGAAGTTCTCCAGCAGCTCGGTCCTGCCTTCCCTGAGCAGCCGCGTCATCTGCTCGCGCGCCACCGGCTGCTGCAGGATGATCTTGCCGCTCTTGAAGTCGCAGGTCACGTGCGCGCCGACCGCGTGCTCGCAGACGTAGCTGCTGCCGTGCTCGTAGACGTGGCCCTTGCACTTGGGACAGGCCCCCAGCGACTCCTGGCCGCTGAAGTCCACCGGCGTGCCGTCGCCCTCGGCCTTGCGGGCGTCGTCGCCGAAGTCGAACTCGAGCTTCCAGTTCGCGATCTCGTCGTCGTAGGCGAGCTTCAGCTCGGCGGTGAAGGGCCAGCCGGCCTTGGAGCGGAATCCCTCCAGCGGGCCGATCTTCCGGTGCGCGATGAAGGACTCGGCCTCGTCGATCTCGAAGCTGCGGCCGCCGGGGATCTTGCTGATGCTGAAGCCGCAGGCGTTGTCTTCCTTCGCGCTCGTGCCGACGCAGGCGAAGCGGCGGTAGTTCTCGTTCACCACGCCGCCGCACTTGGGACAGGGCGTCTTCAGGGTCGCGTAGTCGCCGGGAATGGTGTCGCGGTCGTACTCCTTGGCCTTGGCGACGATGCGCTGCGTCATCGCCGCGATCTCGGCCATGAAGGCGTCGCGGCTCAACTTGCCGTGCTCCATCTGGGACAACTGGTACTCCCAGTTGCCGGTCAGCTCGGGCTGCGTCAGCTCCTCGACCTGCAGGCCGCGCAGCAGGGTCATCAGCTGGAAGGCCTTGGCGGTGGGGATCAGCTCGCGGCCGTCGCGGTGCATGTACTTCTCGAGCAGCAGGCCTTCGATGATCGCGGCGCGCGTGGCCGGCGTGCCCAGGCCCTTCTCCTGCATGGCCTCGCGCAGCTCGTCGTCGTCGATCAGCTTGCCGGCACCTTCCATGGCGCTCAGCAGCGTGGCCTCGGTGTAGCGGGCCGGCGGCTTGGTCTTGAGCGCGTTCACGTCCACGCTCTCGGTGCGCACGACCTCGCCCGGCTCGACGGCCACCAGGATCGAATCGGCATCCTCGGTGTCACGGCCATAGACGGCCAGCCAGCCCGGCTTGACCATCACCTTGCCGTTGGTCTGGAAGCTGTGCGACTGGCCCTGCGCCTTGACGGTGGAGATGCGCGTCGTGACCAGGAACTCGGCCGGCGGATAGAAGACCGCCAGGAAGCGCTTGACCACCAGGTCGTAGAGCTTGGCCTCGATCTCGCTCAGCGCCTTGGGCGCCTGCAGCGTCGGGATGATCGCGAAGTGGTCCGAGACCTTGGCGTTGTCGAAGATGCGCTTGTTGGGCTTGACATAGCCTTCCTTCACCGCCTTGCGTGCATGCGCCGACAGCGCGCGCAGCGGACCCGGCAGGTCCTCGGTGGCCAGCATCTCCATCGTCTTCTTGACCACCGCGACGTAGTCCTCGGGCAGCGCCTTGGAGTCGGTCCGCGGGTAGGTCAGCACCTTGTGCTTCTCGTACAGCGCCTGCGCGATGCTCAACGTGGTCTTGGCACTGAAGCCGAAGCGCGAGTTGGCCTCGCGCTGCAGCAGCGTCAGGTCGTAGAGCTGCGGGCTGCTCTGGGTGCTGGGCTTGGACTCCTCGCTCACCGTGGCGGGCTGGCTGCGGCAGGCCTCGGCGATCGCCTGGGCGTCGGCGGCGTTCCACAGGCGGTCGGCGCGGCGCTCGGCGTCCTCGTTCTTCTTCCAGGCCGGGTCGAACCACTTGCCTTCGTACTCGCCGGCCTTCGCCGCGAACGTCGCCTTCAGCTCCCAGTAGTCGCGCGAGACGTGCTTGCGGATCTTCTCCTCGCGCTCGACCACGATCGACAGCGTCGGCGTCTGCACGCGGCCGACGGTCGTGAGGAAGAAGCCGCCGTCGCGCGAGTTGAAGGCCGTCATCGCGCGGGTGCCGTTGATGCCGACCAGCCAGTCGGCCTCGCTGCGGCTGCGCGCGGCGTCGGCCAGGCCCAGCAGTTCCTTGTCGCCGCGCAGCGACTCGAAGCCGTCGCGGATCGCCTGCGGCGTCATGCTCTGCAGCCACAACCGGCGGATCGGCTTGGTCGTCGGCTTCTTGGTGCTGCCTTCCGCGTACTGCACGATCAGCCGGAAGATCAGCTCGCCCTCGCGGCCAGCGTCGCAGGCGTTGATCAGCTCGGTCACGTCCTTGCGCTTGACCTGCCGGACCACCGCGGCGAGCCGGCTCTTGGCCTTGTCGATCGGCGCCAGGTCGAAGTGCGGCGGGATCACCGGCAGGTGGGCGAAGCTCCACTTGCCGCGCTTCACGTCGTACTCCTCGGGCGCCTTGATCTCGACCAGGTGGCCGACCGCGGACGTCACCACGTAGTGCTCGTTCTCGAAGTGGTCCTCGTGCTTCTCGAACTTGCCGGCCGTCGGCGTCAGCGCACGGACGATGTCCTGCGCGACGGACGGTTTCTCGGCGATCACCAATGCTTTGCTCATGTCTTCGAAGTCCTTCGCTGCCGCTCGCGGCACGCCCCTGGCGTCCAGGCGCCCCGGGGCGTCCCTACAATCCGGGCTCTCGCGCGCACGCGCCTACGCGCGCGCGCACCCATGAATTCAATGTAGCCAAACTCGAACATGACGCAATCGAAGGGCCGCAAGTCGCCCGCCTCGCCGAAGAAGGCTCCCGCCGCCGCCCCCGAACTCACCGGCGGCCGGCGCATCCGCGTGCGCCGCTCGGGCGTGCACGGCAAGGGCGTGTTCGCGGTCGAGAAGCTGAAGAAAGGCGAGGCGCTGATCGAGTACGTCGGCGAGGTCATCGACTGGCCCGAGGCGCTGCGCCGCCACCCGCACAACCCCGAAGAGCCGAACCAC
>CAZUUU010000261.1:0-4199 GCA_964622685.1 uncultured Methylibium sp. | reverse complement strand
ATCGCGTGGTAGCCGGTGCAGCGGCAGTAGTTGCCGCTCATCCACTCGCGCACCTCCTCGCGGGCGGCGTCGGGGCGCTGTTCGACGAGATCGAGCGCCGCCATCAGCATGCCCGAGGTGCAGTAGCCGCACTGCAGCGCGTTGCGCGCGATGAAGGCGTCCTGCAGCGCACGCAGTCGCGGCGACGGGTTCGGCGTCTCCACCGTCTCGACCTGGCGACCGTCGGCCTGCACGGCCAGCACCAGGCAGCCGCGCACGATCCGGCCGTCCAGCCGCACCGTGCAGGCGCCGCAGACGCCGTGCTCGCAGCCGAGGTGCGAGCCGGTCAGGCCGCAGCTTTCGCGCAGGAAGTCGACCAGGTGGCGGCGCGGCTCGACCTCGCGGGTCAGCGTGCTGCCGTTGATCTCGACGCAGATGCGTCGCGGGGGGATGTCGTGGGCCATCGTCGTCTCTCGTTCAGGTGCTCAGCCGGCCAGGCGGCGGATGGCGCGCTTCATCAGCACCGCGGCGAGCTGGCGCTTGGTGTCGGGGCCGTTGCTCAGGTCGCCCATCGGCTGCAGCTCGGCGCGCAGCGCGCGCTCGGCGTCGGCCAGCAGCGCGTCGTCGGGAGCCTTGCCGTGCAGCAGGGCCTCGGTCTTGGGCACGCGCACCGGACGGTCCTCGAGGCCGAGGAAGGCGAGCTTCACGTCCGAGAGCTTGCCGCCACGCAGCAGCGCCCGCGCCGCCAGCCCGGCGATCGCGTAGTCGCCGTGGCGGCGCGCCAGCTCGTCGAAGACCTGGCGCTCGTCCGGTGCGAGCAGCGGCACTTCGCAGGCTGCCAGCAGCTCCTCGGGCCGCAGCGCCGTGGTGTACAGGCCCTGGAAGAAGTCGCGTGCGGCGACCCGGCGCTCGCCGCCGGCACTCGTCAGCACCAGCGTGGCGTCGAGCGCCAGCACGCAGGCCGGCCACTCGGCCGCCGGGTCGGCATAGGCCAGCGAACCGCCGAGGGTGCCGAGGTTGCGGATCGCGCGGTGCGCGATGTGCGGCGCCGCCTGCGCCAGCAGCGGGGCATGCTTGGCGACGAGCGCCGCGGACTCGATCTCGGTGTGCGTGGTCAGCGCGCCGATGCGCAGCGCGCCGCCCGCGACCGTGATGCCGCGCAGCTCGGCCAGCGCGTTGATGTCGATCAGCAGGGCCGGCTCCGACAGGCGCATGTTCAGCGTGGCCATCAGCGTCTGCCCGCCGGCCAGCACGCGCGCGTCGTCGCCGTGCCGGCGCAGCAGGTCGAACACCTGCGGCAGCGACGTGGCGCGCACGACGTCGAAAGAGGGGGCCTTCATCGCGGACTCCGGAAGGGCGGCGTCGGGGCGCTGCGGGTTTGTCGGGATGCTCGCTATTGAGCAAGCGCTCAACAATGTTCGCAGTGTTGAGCAAATGGTAAATACAGCAAAAACCCGCCCCCCCCGCCCGGCCGCTGCCGGCGCGCCGGTCCGTCAGCGCCTGAGCGCGGCCGACCGCGAGCAGCAGATCCTGCGCGGCGCCGTCGACTTCTTCGCGCGTCACGGCCTGGAGGCGCAGACCCGCGAACTCGCCGCCGAGATCGGCGTCACCCACGCACTGCTGTACCACTACTTCCCGACCAAGCAGGCGCTGATCGAGCGCGTCTACGAGACCGTCATCGCCAACCGCTGGGACCCGCGCTGGGAAGGCCTGCTCGACGGCCCCGGCGCGGTCGAGGACAAGCTCTGCGCCTTCTACGGCGAATACCTGCGCGCCATCCTGACGCCCGAGTGGCTGCGCATCTTCATGTACTCGGGCATGAGCGACGGCCTGATCCCGCAGCGCTACTTCGACCTGCTGCGCGAGCGGCTCTTCCCGCGCGTGCTGCGCGAGGCGCGGCGCGCCCACGGCCTGAGCGGCCGCGGCAAGCCCTCGGCGCGCGAGGAGGCGCTGCTGATGGGCCTGCACGGCGGCCTGATCTACCAGCTCGGCATCCTGCCGCTGTGCTACGCGCAGCACTACCGCGGCGAGGGCGACGCGCCGCTGGTCGAGACCTACATCCGCGATCGCGTGCAGGGCTACCTGGCCCAGGTCGGCGTGCTGCTGGCCGAGCAGGGCGGCGACAAGCCGCGGCTCGCGCGCGTGGCCTGACGAAGGAGCGACGATGGCCCTGAGCCTGAACCACTACTCGATCCGCTCGACCGACCTCGACGCGTGCCGCCGCTTCTACGAGGACGTGCTGGGCTTGCAGGTGGGCCCGCGGCCGGCCTTCCCCTTCCCGGGCCTGTGGCTCTACGAGGGCGACACCGCGACCTGGTCCAACTCGGTGGTCCACATCATCGGCATCGATCGCGACGACCCCGAAGGCCTGAAGGCCTACCTCGGCGACCGCGACGTGGCCAGCCTGCATGGCAGCGGCGCGATCGACCACATCGCCTTCTTCGCGACCGGCCTGGCCGAGATGCGCGCCCGGCTCGAGCGCCTGGGCGTGATGCGCCGCGAGCGCACCGTGCCGACCCTGGGACTGCACCAGGTCTTCATCGACGACCCCAACGGTGTCGTCATCGAGCTCAACTACCCGGCGGCCGAGCAGGCCGCGGTGCCGGCCTGAGATGGCGCGCATCCTCGTCGCCGGCGGTTCGTTGGGCGGCCTGATGGTCGCCAACGTGCTGCTGCGCGCGGGTCACGACGTGACGGTGCTCGAGAAAGCCGGCGCCTCGCTCGACGGCCGCGGTGCCGGCATCGTCACGCACAGCGGCCTGGTCACGGCCCTGCGCGCGGCCGGCGTGACGGTGGACGACAGCCTCGGCGTGCCCGTCGCCTCGCGCGTGGTGCTGGACGCGCAGGGCGAGGCGGTCGCGCGCGGCGACTACGCGCAGGTGCTCACCTCGTGGAGCCGGCTCTACGCGCTGCTGCTGGCCGCGCTGCCGGCCGAGCGCTACCTGCGCGGCCGCGCGGTCGAGCGCGTCGACCAGGACGCCGGCGGCGTGCGCGTGCATTGCAGCGGCGGCGAGTGCTTCGAGGCGGATCTTCTCGTCGCCTCCGACGGCATCCGCTCCGCGGTGCGCGCGCAACTGGCGCCCGCGGCGCGGGCCGGGTACGCGGGCTACGTCGCCTGGCGCGGCGTCTGCGACGAAGGCCTGCTGTCGCGCTTGACGCTGGACACGCTGTTCGACCACTTCGGCTTCGGCCTGCCGCGCGGCGAGCAGATGATCGGCTACCCGGTCGCCGGCCCCGGCAACGCGACCGGGCGCGGACAGCGCCGCTACAACTTCGTCTGGTACCGCCCGGCCGACGAGGCGGTCGAGTTGAAGCGCCTGATGACCGACGACGACGGCGTGCACCACGCCGCCGGCATCCCGCCGCACAAGGTCAGCTGGCGCGAGATCGCGCGCATCCGTGCGGCCGCGCGCGAGCTGCTGGCGCCGCAGTGGGCCGAGGTGCTGGAGAAGACCGCGCAGCCCTTCCTGCAACCCATCCACGACCTGATGTCCGAGCGCCTGGCCTTCGGCCGCGTGGCGCTGATGGGCGACGCGGGCTTCGTCGCGCGACCGCACGTCGGCATGGGCGTGACCAAGGCCGGCGACGATGCGCTCGTGCTGCGTGACGCCATCGACACGCTCGGCGCGACGCCCGCCGCGCTGCAGCGCTACGAGGCCGCGCGGCTGCCGGCCGGCCGCGCCGTCGTCGAGCGCGGCCGCCGGCTCGGCGCCTACATGCAGGCCCAGGGCCGCGGCGAGGCTGAGCGCAGTGCCGCCGAATCGGCCCGCGACGCGACCGTCGTGCTGCGCGAGACCGCGATCGACCTCGCCGTGCTGCGGGCCGAGCCCACGCCCGCCTGCGCGGCCTGAACCCTTCACCCCCAGAGACGAATCCGTCCGCCCCGCAACCAGGAGACAAGCGATGAGCACGACTTCCCCGAACCGCCGCCGGCGCCAGCTGATCGCCACCGGCGCCGCCGCGGCGGCCAGCCCGATGCTGTTCGGCATCGCGCGCGCGCAGGCCGGCGACCCGATCAAGATCGGCTTCCCGGTGCCGTTGACCGGCGCCTTCTCGGCCGAGGCCCAGGACCAGGTGCGGGCCGCCGAGCTGGCGGTCAAGGAGTGGAACGAGGCCGGCGGCTTCAACGGCCGCAAGTGCGAGCTGCTGGTGCGCGACGACAAGCTCAACCCCGGCGAGGCCGCGACCCGCACGCTCGAGCTGATCGAGAAGGACAAGGT
>CAZUUU010000260.1:0-4230 GCA_964622685.1 uncultured Methylibium sp. | reverse complement strand
CGCCGCTGCACCACCACTTCGAGAAGTCGGGGTGGAAGGAGACGCAGGTCGTCGTCCGCTTCTGGATCATCACGATGCTGCTGTGCCTCATCGGCCTGGCCAGCCTCAAGCTCCGTTGAGATGCTGAACTTCCGCAACGTGGCCTGCGACCTGACATGCCCTCGCTGGCGCGGCGAAGGCGCGCCCGGGCAGCCTGCCTCGCTTCGGCGGAGCGGTCTGCGCTGCGCTCCGACTGCCCTGCGATGCTCGGGTTCATGGCCTCGTCGCAGAACTCACTGCGCTCACTGCGTGAGCTCCGTTCAAACAACCGCGACGGAAGTGAGCACGAAGCGCGCTGCGCGCGCGGCCACGAACCCTGCGCTTCTCGGCGCCCCGCAGGCGCGCTGCAGACTGCCCGGGCGCGCCTTGGCGGGGCCGGGGTTTGCCTTCCCACCGGACGGCCCAACCGGTGGAGCGCGACAGGCGGCGCTCGGGGAGGGCGAGGTGTGGGGTGACGAGGAGCGCAGCGCCAGGGTCGGCGCGCGCAGCGTGCCTCGTGGTCTGATTCGTGGCGCTTGTCTGAACGGAGCTCACGCAGTGAGCACAGTGAGTTGTGCCACGCGATCCTGGCGCGAGCACCGCAGTGGAGTCTGCGCTGAGCGCAGACCGCCCCACCCCGAGCTCGCACCGGGCGCCGCCTGCCGCGCCGCGCAGACCACCTCCGCGCGCCCACTCGACGAGGTGCTGCCGCGATGAGGCAACTCCTCGACCAGACCGTCCTCGTGCTGGGCCTCGGCGACTCCGGCCTCGCGATGGCGCAGTGGTGTGCCCGCTGCGGCGCCACGGTGCGCGTGGCCGACTCGCGCGAGCAGCCGCCGCAGGCCGCGGCGCTGGCGGCGGGCGTGCCCGGCGCGCGCCTGCAGCAGGGCTTCGATCCGGCGCTGCTCGACGGCGTGCAGCGCGTGCTCAAGAGCCCGGGGCTGTCGCCGCTGGATCCGGCGCTGGCGCCGCTGCTCGCCGCGGCGCGCGAGCGCGGCCTGGCGGTGCAGGGCGAGCTCGAGCTCTTCGTCGAGGCGCTCGCGGCGCTGAAGGCCGCGCGCGGCTACGCGCCCAAGGTGATCGCGATCACCGGCACCAACGGCAAGACCACGACGACGCAGATGTGCGGGCTGCTGGTCGAGCGCAGCGGCGCGAGCGTCGCGGTGGCCGGCAACGTCGGGCCGACGATGCTGGCGACGCTGGCGGCCGCGCTCGATGCCGCCGACGCGCCGGTGGACGACGAGGCCGGGCCCGTGCCGCTGCCCGAGGTCTGGGTGCTGGAGCTGTCGAGCTTCCAGCTCGACGGCGTGCGGGGCTTCGCGCCCGACGCGGCGGTGGTGCTGAACCTGAGCCAGGACCACCTGGACTGGCACGGCAGCCTCGACGCCTACGCCGGTGCCAAGGCGCGCGTCTACGGCCCGGCCGATGCGTGGGACAGCGTCATGGTCGTGAACCGCGACGACGCGCGGGTCGAGGCCATGGTGCCGGCGCCCGTGCCGCAGAAGGGCCGCAGCGCGAAGCCGCTGGCGCGCCAGGTCCTGCGCTTCGGGCTCGGCGCCCCCCAGCAGCCCGGCGACTACGGCCTGGTCGTCGAGAGCGGCATGGCCTGGCTGGTGCGCGCGCTGCCGGCCGACGAGACCCACAAGCCGCGCGGCGGCGAACCGGCCGAGGACCTGCACCTGCAGCGACTGATGCCCGCCGACGCCCTGCGCGTGCGCGGTCGCCACAACGCCGCCAACGCGCTGGCGGCGCTGGCGCTGGCCACGGCGATCGGCCGGCCGCTCGCGCCGATGCTGCACGGCCTGCGCGAATACCGCGGCGAGCCGCACCGCGTCGAGTTCATCGCCAGCGTCGGCGGCATCGAGGCCTACGACGACAGCAAGGGCACCAACGTCGGCGCCACCGTCGCGGCGCTCGACGGCCTGGGCGCCGACAAGGCGCCGGCCAAGCTGGCCGTGATCCTGGGCGGCGACGGCAAGGGCCAGGACTTCGGGCCGCTCGCCGCGCCGGTGGCCCGGCACGCGCGCGCGGTGGCGCTGATTGGCCGCGACGCGCCGGCCATCGAGTCGGTGCTGGCGCCGGTGCTGCAGGCCGCCGGCGATGCCGGCCCGCCGATGGCCCGCCACGACAGCCTCGAGGCCGCGACGCGCTGGTGCTTCGACCAGGCCCGGCCGGGCGACGCCGTGCTGCTGAGTCCGGCCTGCGCCAGCCTCGACATGTTCCGCAACTACGCGCACCGCGCCGAGGTCTTCGCGGCCACGGTGCAGGCGGTCGCGCACGACCTGGGAGAAGCCGCATGAGCAGTGCCGTCACCTCCGGACTCGACGCATTGCGCGCCCGCGTCGCCGCCTGGCTCGGCCTCGGCGGCCGCGACGCGCTGCCGGTGCGCGACTGGGTCAACGCCGCACCGGCCCAGCCTTCGCGCGTGCTCGGCTTCGACCAGGCGATGGTGCTGGTGGTGGCGGCGCTGCTCGCACTCGGTCTGGTGATGGTGTTTTCCACCACGATCGCGCTGCCCGACAACCCGCGCACCGCGCGCATCGCGCCGAACGCGACCTACATGCTGGTGCGGCACGCGCTGGCGCTGGGCATCGGCGTCGTGTGTGCGCTGGTCGCGGTGCAGATCCCGCTGCGCGTCTGGGAGCGCTGGGCGCCGTGGCTGTTCGCCGCCTCGATCCTGCTGCTGGTGCTGGTGCTGGTGCCCTACATCGGCCGCGAGGTCAAGGGCGCGCGCCGCTGGATCCCGCTGGGCTTCATGAGCTTCCAGCCCAGCGAGCTGGCCAAGCTGGCGATCGCGATGTACGCCGCCAGCTACATGGTCCGCAAGATGGAGATCAAGGAGAACTTCCTGCGCGCCGTCACGCCGATGGCGATCGCGCTGGCCGTGGTCGGCCTGCTGCTGCTGGCCGAGCCCGACATGGGCGCCTTCATGGTCATCGCCGCGATCGCGATGGGTATCCTCTTCCTCGGCGGCGTCAACGGCCGCATGTTCCTGCTGAGCCTCTTGGTGCTGCTGGGCGCCTTCGTCGCGATGATCGTGATGAGCCCCTGGCGCGCCGAGCGCATCTTCGCCTTCATCTGGCCCTGGGACCCGGTGTACTCGCAGGGCAAGGGCTACCAGCTCGTGCACTCGCTGATCGCCTTCGGCCGCGGCGAGATCTTCGGCCAGGGCCTCGGGTCCAGCGTCGAGAAGCTGCACTACCTGCCCGAGGCCCACACCGACTTCCTGCTCGCCGTGATCGGCGAGGAACTCGGCTTCGTCGGCGTGGCCCTGGTGATCGCGGCCTTCTTCTGGCTCACGCGCCGCATCTTCCACATCGGCCGCCAGGCGATCGCGCTGGACCGGGTGTTCTCGGGCTTGCTGGCCCAGGGCATCGGCATCTGGATCGGCGGGCAGGCCTTCATCAACATGGGCGTCAATCTCGGGGTGCTGCCGACCAAGGGGCTGACGCTGCCGCTGATGAGCTACGGGGGCTCGGCGATCCTTCTCAACTGCGTGGCGCTGGCGATCGTGTTGAGGGTCGATATCGAGAATCGGCAGCTCATGAGGGGAGGGCGGTCTTGAAGCTGCGCTTGCGCTTTCTGGCTGCGCCGGCTGACTGCGTGAGGCTGCGCCGGGTTTCGCCCCGGCGGGCGAGTCACTTTCATTTGCTGGCCCAAATGAAAGTAACCAAAGCAAAGGGCCTGGAACGCCAGCCATCTGGCTCGCTGGGATCGCACGCATCGCTGCGCTCGCTCGGGGCGGTGGCACACCCCGGCTCGCCCGCGAGGGGCTCGAACATTTCGGTTGTTGAAGGACGAGGTGACTCTCGGCCCTCGATCGTCCAAGGCCGCTGCCTGGTTGGACGCTCGGTGCTTCGAATCAAGGCCGTCGGTGCAAGGCCGCATTGTTCGAGCCCCTCGCGGGCAAGCCGAGGCGTGCAGAAGTCCGGAGCGCAGCGATCGATCCGCTCAGTCCAGATGGCTGGCGTTCGGGCTCTTTCTTTGCCTACTTTCTTTGAGCCAGCAAAGAAAGTAGGTCGCCCGCGGGGCGAGACCCGCGCGTCCTCGCAAGGTCAGCAGACCCCCGCGGGAGCGAACGCATGAGCCAGCAACGCCATCTGGTCGTGATGGCAGCCGGCACCGGCGGCCACATCATCCCCGGCCTCGCCGTCGCGCAGGAGATGCAGCACCGCGGCTGGACCATCAGCTGGCTCGGCACCGAGCAGGGCA
>CAZUUU010000259.1:0-4265 GCA_964622685.1 uncultured Methylibium sp. | reverse complement strand
TGGACCACGGCACGCTGACCGACAACAACGGGCGCAAGGCCGACTTCCGCAACGTGATCATCATCATGACCACCAACGCGGGCGCCGAGACCATGAACAAGGCGACGATCGGCTTCACCACCGCGCGCGAGGCGGGCGACGAGATGGTCGACATCAAGCGGCTGTTCACGCCCGAGTTCCGCAACCGGCTCGACGCGATCGTCAACTTCAAGTCGCTCGACGAGGACATCATCCTGCGGGTGGTCGACAAGTTCCTGCTGCAGCTCGAAGGCCAGCTGGCCGAGAAGAAGGTCGACGTCACCTTCACCGACGCGCTGCGCAAGCATCTGGCGAAGAAGGGCTTCGACCCGCTGATGGGCGCGCGGCCGATGCAGCGGCTGATCCAGGACACGATCCGTCGTGCGCTGGCCGACGAGTTGCTGTTCGGTCGCCTGGTCGATGGCGGCCGGCTGTCGGTCGACATCGACGCCGAGGGCCAGCCGGTCCTCGAGATCACGCCCAGCAAGAAGAGCGACAAGCCCAAGGCCGAACCGGCGACCGCGGACTGACGCTCATGGCAGGGCCGCCGGGTCCTGCCTGAAGTAGCCGACGAACAGCTCGTACAGCGCGGGCTGCTCGTCGCGCAGCGCGACCGGCGCGACGAAGAAGGCCTCGGCCGCGACCGGGAAGAACTCCTCGATCGCCTCGGCGCCGTAGGGATCGAGGAAGCTCTCCCGGCCTTCGTCGAGCGCACGGCAGAAGCGCTGGTAGCCGGCTTCCATGACCTGGCGCCAGTGCGCGCGGGCCCGTCGGTCGGCCAGCGGCGGCACGCCGTCGATCGCGCCGTCGGCCATGTCGAGCACGTGCACGAACTCGTGGATGACGACGTTGTAGCCCTGCTCGGCGGTCAGGCCGGCGTCCGCGACATCGCGCCAGGACAGCATGACCGGTCCACCCTCCATCGCTTCGCCCGCCAGCACTTCCTCGTAGCGGTGCACGATGCCGTGCTCGTCGGTGCGTTCGCGTTGCGCTACCACTTCGTCCGGATGGACGACGATGCCGACGAAGCCGTCGTAGGCGGCCAGGCCGAGCTCCAGCACCGGCAGGCAGGCCTGCGCGGCGATCGCGACGGCGATCTCGTCGCTGAGTTCCAGCCCACCGGCGGTCGAGAACTGCTTGGCGTCCAGGAACAGGGTCGCCATGCGCTGCAGCCGCTCGCGGCGGTCCGCGTCCAGGATCTGCAGGAAGGGATAGCGCAGCAGCGTGGCGTCCCACAGGGCCGGCGGGATGGCCCGCGTGCGCAGCGTGCGCGCCTCGCGGCGCCGGTGCCACCAGCGGGCGATCACACGCGGTCCGCGAGGGCCGGCCCGGCCGGCGCGAGGCGCTGCAATCCGCGCGCGCTGAGTCGCAGCACGCCGGCGCGCGGCGGGCCGTCGCCGTCCAGTTCCCAGTCGGTCAGCACCTCGCGCTGGTAGCCGGGGGCCAGTTGCTGCGAGCCCGGGCGGTGCGTGTGGCCGTGCACCATCAGCGGCGTGCCCGCCTCGTGCATCCACTGGACCGTGGTGCCGGTGTCCAGGTCGGCCCAGGTCTCGGGCCGCTGCGCACTCTGGTGCTGCATGCTGGCCTCGCGCATCTGCGCCGCCAGCGCGCGGCGTGCTGCCAGCGGGCGCGCGAGGAAGGCGCTGCGCCATGCTTCGGTGCGCACCTCGGCGCGGAAGCGCTGATAGTCGATGTCCTCGAGGCACAGCGCGTCGCCGTGGGTCAACAGGACGCGCTCGCCAAAGGCGCGCAGCACCGTGGGATCGGACAGCGCCATGATGCCGCAGGCGCGCAGCAGGTCGGCGCCGACCAGGAAGTCCCGGTTGCCCGCCATGAAGGCCAGGCTGCGCCGCGCGGCGGCGTCCTGCAGGACCTCGGTCACCTCGGCCTCGAAGCCGCTGTGACGGGCATCGTCGCCGACCCAGGCCTCGAACAGGTCACCGAGGATGAAGACCGCATCGGCCTTCGTCTCGCGCAGGTGCGTCGCGAAGGCCGCGAAGGTGCGCGGGTGCGAGGCCTGCAGGTGCAGGTCGGAGATGAAGTCGATGGCCCGCCATTCGTCCGGGGCCTCGAACTCCCAGAACTGCGGCAGCGGCAGCACGCTGCCCGGCGGCGCGGCGGACTGCGGCATGGCGACGGGCTGGCTCAGCCGACTTCGACGGCGCGCGTGATCAGCACGTCCTCGAGCGGCACGTCGTCGTGCCCGCCCTGGCGGCCGGTGCGCACCGCCTCGATGGCGTCGACGACCTCGGCGCCGGCGACGACCTTGCCGAACACCGCATAGCCCCAGCCCTGCGGGCTCTCGGACTTGAAGTTCAGGAAGTCGTTGTTCGTGCCGTTGATGAAGAACTGCGCGGTCGCCGAGTGCGGCGCGTTGGTGCGCGCCATCGCCAGCGTGTACTTGTCGTTCTTCAGGCCGTTGCCGGCCTCGTTGGCGATCGGCGCCTGCGTGGCCTTCTGCTTCAGGCCGGGCTCGAAGCCGCCGCCCTGGATCATGAAGCCCTTGATGACGCGGTGGAACACCGTGCCGTCGTAGTGGCCGGCCTTCACGTAGGACAGGAAGTTCGCCACCGTGGCCGGTGCCTTCACGTCGTCGAGTTCGGCGCGGATCACGCCCAGCGTGGTGTGCAGTTCGACGGTCTTGGTCATGTCATTTCTCCAACGAGGCTTTCTTCAGGGTGATGGGGGTGAGCGGCACGTTCTGGTGCATGCCCTGGTTGCCGGTCGGCACGGCCTTGATCTTGTCGACGACGTCCATGCCGGCGACGACCTTGCCGAAGACCGCGTAGCCGTTGCCGTCGCGCGAGGTCGGCTGGTCGAGGAAGATGTTGTCCTGCACGTTGATGAAGAACTGCGAGGTCGCCGAATCCGGGTCGGACGTGCGCGCCATCGCGATCGTGCCGCGCTCGTTCTTCAGGCCGTTGCGGCTCTCCAGCGGGATCGGCGGCCGCGTCTTCTTCTCGGTCAGGGTCTTGTCCATGCCGCCGCCCTGGATCATGAAGGTCGGGATCACGCGGTGGAACACGGTGCCGTCGTAGTGGCCGGCCTTGACGTAGGCGATGAAGTTGTCGACGGTCTTCGGGGCCTTCTCGCGATCGAGCTGCACGACGATGTCGCCCTCGGTGGTGGCGAGTTTGACCTTCTGTGCGAGGGCAGCGAAGGGCACGGCGAGTACCAATGCGACGGCGGCCGCGGCGGGCCAGGTTCGATGGGTCATGGGCTTGTCTCCAGCGATTTCGCGTCGTGCAACAGCGACGCGTCGCCGCCATTGTCCACCGATCCAAACCCTCGATGTCGCGGTGGGGCTGCTGGCTATACTGCGTCGCTCCGACCGTCGGCTGCCGCCTGACGCCACCGCCTCGCCGCCCCGATCGATGAGCCTGCGACTGCACAACACCCTGACCCGCACCGTCGAGGCCTTCGAGCCCATCGTGCCCGGCGAGGTGCGCATGTACGTCTGCGGCATCACGGTGTACGACCTGTGCCACGTCGGCCACGCGCGCATGAACATCGTGTTCGACATGGTGCAGCGCTGGCTGAAGCTGAGCGGCTACCGCGTCACCTACGTGCGCAACATCACCGACATCGACGACAAGATCATCAAGCGCGCCCTGGACCGTGGCATCACGATCCGTGCGCTGACCGACGAGATGACGGCGGCGATGCACGAGGACTTCGCGGCCCTGGGCATCGAGAAGCCGGACCACGAGCCGCGCGCGACCGATCACGTCGGCGGCATGATCGGTCTGATCGAGACGTTGCAGCGCAAGGGCCTGGCCTACCGCGGTGACGGCGGCGACATGAACTACGCGGTGCGCAAGTTCCCGGGCTACGGCCGCCTGTCCGGCAAGTCGATCGACCAGTTGCGGGCCGGCGAGCGCGTGGCCGTTCTCGAAGGCAAGGACGACCCGCTGGACTTCGTGCTGTGGAAGGCCGCCAAGCCCGAGGAGCCGGCCGACGCCAGGTACGACGCGCCCTTCGGCGCGGGCCGGCCGGGCTGGCACATCGAATGCTCTGCCATGAGCCATGCCTTGCTCGGTGAGGCCTTCGACATCCACGGCGGCGGCATGGACCTGCAGTTCCCTCATCACGAGAACGAGATCGCACAGAGCGACGGGGCCTTCCACCTCGGCAGCGGGCGCAGCTTCGTCAAGTACTGGCTGCACAACGGCTTCCTCAATGTCGACGACGAGAAGATGTCCAAGTCGCTGGGCAACTTCTTCACCATCCGCGACGTGCTGAAGCGC
>CAZUUU010000258.1:0-4269 GCA_964622685.1 uncultured Methylibium sp. | reverse complement strand
CTTCGAGCGTGGCGGCAACGAGTCGCTGCGCAAGATCATCGTCGGCCTCGGTTCGCTGTCGCGCGGCGAACTCGCCGGCGAGCGCATGGAGGTCGCGCTCAGCACCCAGGACCAGGAGGACGAGCACTCCTGCTTCTCGGACAACACCCACCGCGACATCGTCGCCAATGCGCTGGGCATCGAGAACGTCTGGCTCGGCCGCTACGCGCGACGCGACGGCAGCATGCTGCAGGGTGCGTCGCTGCGCGACCTGGTGGCAGCGCGCGACGCCGCACTGGCCGAGCGCACGAGCCGCCAGATCGCCGCATCGGTGGCCGCCGCGCGCGCGATCCAGCCGCCCTTCGATCGCGAGATCCTCGGCGGCAAGGACGCGCCGGGCCGGCAGCGCATCCAGCAGACCATCGCCAGCCTCGTGCAGCAGTCCAGGGACCTGGTCGCCGCCGCCGATGCGATCGGCATCACGCGGCTGACGCTGGTGAACCCGAAGAAATGAAGCGCACGCACGTCCGTGGCGCGGGGCTGGCCGGACTGGCGCTGGCGCTCGGTCTCGGCAGCCTCGTGCTGCGGGCCGGCGAGCCCGTGGTCCCGGGCGACGACCGTCCCGGCGGCGAGACCACCGTCTACGCGACCGGGCGCAACGCCTTCTCCTTCCCGGCCGCCAACCTGCCCGACGACGAACGCACGCGCTTCGTCGTCGGCAACTCCTTCTTCCGCCGCAACTGGGTCGAGGCGCCGGCCTCGACCCGGGCGCGCGACGGCCTCGGCCCGCACTTCATCGCCCGCTCCTGCGGCGGCTGCCACGACCAGGACGGCCGCGGCGCACCGCCCGCACCCGGCGAGGCCCCGGTGGCCTTGCTGATCCGCCTGTCGGTGCCGGGCAGCGACGCGCACGGCGGCCCCAAGCCCGAGCCCGTCTACGGCGACCAGCTGAACAACGCCGCGATCCAGGGCGTGCGGCCCGAGGCCGAGATCGTGATCCGCGAACGCGCCGTGGCCGGCCGCTTCGCCGACGGCACGCGCTACACGCTGCGGCAACCGCTGTACTCGATGCGTCGCCTGGCCTACGGGCCGTTCGCACCCGGCACGATGATCAGCCCGCGCATCGCGCCGCAGCTGATCGGCGTCGGCCTGCTCGAGGCGATCCCCGAGTCCGAGATCCTGCGCAACGCGAGCGAACAGGCGGCCGCCGGCGGCGCGGTGCGCGGCATCGCCAACCGGGTGTGGGACGCGCCCTCGGGCACGATGAAGCTCGGCCGCTTCGGCTGGAAGGCCAATGCCGCGAGCCTCGCGCACCAGACGGCCGCCGCCTTCGTCGGCGACATCGGCATCACCTCGCGCTTCTTTCCCGACGAGGCCTGCACGCCGGCCCAGGCCGACTGCCGCGCCGCTCCACGTGGTGGTCGCGACGGGCACGGCGGTCCGGAGATCGACGACGAGACGCTGGGCAACGTGGTCTTCTACCAGGCCACGCTCGCGCCCCCGGCGCGTCGCGACGCGGCCGACCCGCAGGTCCGGCGCGGCCAGGCCTTGTTCGAGCGCGCGCAGTGCGCCGCCTGCCACCGGCCGGCCTATGTCACCGGTGCGCGGCCCGACCCGTCGCTGAGCAGCGCCGCGCTCGAAGGCCAGACGATCCGGCCCTACACCGACCTGCTGCTCCATGACATGGGCGAAGGCCTGGCCGATGGCCGACCCGACTTCCTGGCCAGCGGGCGGCGCTGGAAGACGCCGCCGCTGTGGGGCATCGGGTTGATCCGCGACGTCAACGGCCACCAGCGCCTGCTGCACGACGGCCGCGCGCGCGGCGTGCTGGAAGCCGTGCTGTGGCACGGCGGCGAGGCCGAGGCCAGCCGGCGCGAGGTGCTGAAGTTCAGCCGCGCCGAGCGTGAGGCGCTGGTGCGTTTCGTGGAGTCGCTGTGAAGAACCTGCGGGTCGCGCTGGCGATCGCGACGGCCTCCTGCTTCGCGGCCGCCGCACCGCCGAAGCCCGTGGTCGCGGTGCCCTACTACACGCCGCCGGCCTATGCCCAGGGCCTGCAGCGCGACTGGCTGCAGCCGCGCAGCGGCGAGTTCGCCGAGGCCGCGACGCGACTGGCCGCCGCGGTCGGCATGCTGTGCACGGCCGACGCCGGTGCGGCCGCGACGGCGTTGCGCGAGGCGCGCACGCAATGGGCCGCGACCACGCACGCCTGGGAGCGCCTGTCCACCGTGGCCATCGGGCCGGTGCCGCAGCGGCGCTCGGCGCGGCAGATCGACTTCAACCCGACGCGGCCCGGGCAGATCGAACGCACGATGACCGCGCCACCCCCCGACGCCGCCGCGATGGAGCGCGTCGGCAGTTCGGCCAAGGGACTGCCGGCGCTCGAGTGGCTGCTGTGGACGCGTCCGGTCCGCCCCGGCACGCCCGGCTGCCGATATGCCGACCTGGTGGCGCAGGACATCGCCCGCGAGGCCGACGCGCTGCGGACCGCTGCGACCGCCGAGCTCGACGCCGAGGCCACGCTCGGCGAAGCGCTGAACCAGTGGACCGGCGCCATCGAAGCGCTGCGCTGGCGCCACCTGGAGCGACCCTTGAAGAGTCGCAGCGGCGGCCGCGATGCACCGAGCTTCCCGCGCAGCGCCAGCCGCCAGACGGCCGGCAGGTGGGCCGCGCAGTGGCAGGCGCTGCGCCGCTACGCCGTGCTGCCGGGCGGTGCAACGCCGCCGCCACCGGGCGCCGGCCTGGTGCCGTTCGAGACCTACCTGCGCGGCCTCGGCCTCAATCCGCTGGCCGACGCGCTGAAGCGCGACGTCGCACGGACCGACGCCGCGATGCAGCGCCTGAAGCCCGGCGATGCACGCAGCGTGCAGGCCGCGGCGGCCTCGCTGGCCGCGCTGAAGCGCCGCGTCGAGACCGAGGTCGCGCCGGCGCTGAAGGTCAGCATCGGCTTCTCGGATGCCGATGGCGACTGAACGCCTCGCCCGCCGCGCCCTGCTGCGCGCCGCCACGGCGCTGGGCCTGCTGCCGGTCGCGGCGCACGCGGCGATCGGGCGCGGCCGGCGCTTCGCCGCGGCCTGGGAGCGCGCCGGCACGCAGCAGCTCGGCGTGCTGGCCTTCGACGGCTCGCGCGCCCGCATCGAGGCCGCGCTCGACCTGCCCGGCCGCGCCCACGGCCTGTGGCGCGAGCCCGACGGCACGCTGCTCGCGGTCGCGCGTCGTCCGGGCGACTGGCTGTTGCGCTGGCGCCCCGGCCGCAGCGGGCCCGACTGGCACTGGGCCGAACCCGACCGCGCCTTCACCGGCCACATGCTCGCCAGCGCCGATGGCCGCACGCTCTACACGCCCGAGACCGACCTCGACAGCGGCCGCGGCCTGGTCGGCATGCGCGACGCGGCCTCGCTCGAGAAGCGCGACGAATGGCCGACGCATGGCCTGGATCCGCACGCGCTGCTGCGCGACGCGCAGGGCCGGTTGCTGGTGGCGAACGGCGGTATCGCGACGCAGGCCGAAAGCGGTCGTCGCAAGCTCGTGCAGCAGGGCATGGACCCGTCGCTGGTGCGCATCGACGCAGGCAGCGGCGAGCTGCTGGGCCAGTGGCGGCTGCCCGACTCGCGCCTCAGCATCCGCCACCTCGCCTGGAACCCCGGCGCGGCGACGCCGCAGGTCGGCATCGCGCTGCAGGCCGAGCACGACGATGCCGGTACGCGCGCCGCCGCGCCGCTGCTGGCGCTGTTCGACGGCCGCGCGCTGCGGCTCGCCGAGTCGCGTCCGCTGGCCGGCTACGGCGGCGATGTCGCGGCGCTGGGTGCGGGCTTCGCGGTCAGCGCGCCGCGCGCCGGCGGCATCGCGGCCTGGGATGCCGACGGCCGCTGGCTGGGCTTCGTCGCGCAGGCCGAGGCCTGCGCGCTGGCGTCGGACGGCGACGCCGGCCTGTGGTCCGGTGGCCGGCGGCAGGCGCTGCACAGCGACGGCTCGCTGGACGCGAGCGCGCTGGGACTGCCCGACCTGAAGCTCGACAACCACTGGCTGCGGCTCTGACCACAGCGGCGCGTGGCTACCATCGCCGCGTGACCGCCACTGCCTACGTCGGCCGCTTCGCGCCCTCGCCCACCGGCCCGCTCCACGCCGGCTCGCTGGTCGCGGCGCTGGGCAGCTGGCTGGACGCGCGTGCCCACGGCGGACGCTGGCTGGTGCGCATCGAGGATGTCGACGCGCCGCGCTGCGTGCCCGGCGCCGACCGCGAGATCCTGCGCCAGCTCGACGCCCAGGGACTGCGCGCCGACGAAGCGCCGC
>CAZUUU010000257.1:0-4271 GCA_964622685.1 uncultured Methylibium sp. | reverse complement strand
GCGCGAGCTGCAGGATGTGCTTGATCGGGATGCGCGTGCGGCCCAGCTCCACGGTCAGCTGGACCGGGATGTCCAGGATCATGTTGATGTCGTTGCCGGCACCGCCCGCCGCGGTGGGCGTGAAGTTGGCGAACGAGGCCGGCGCGACCTGCTCGGCCGCGGCCACGACCTCGCTGGCCGGCGCCGTGGCGGTCTGCTGCTCCAGCGCGGCGGCCCACTCGGCGGCCATGTCGTCTTGCTCGTTGGTCGGTGCGGCCTCAGCCATGGTGCTCTCCCAGCCAGGACATGCCCTGGTTCGTCAGCAGTTGATCGATCTTGATGGAGTACTTGCCGTTGCTCGTGCCGTACTGGCAGTCGAACACCGGCACGCCGTCGACCTTGGCCTGCACCACCTGGTTCAGGTCCAGTTCGATGAAGTCGCCGGGCTTGAAGGCCAGCAGCTGCTCCACGGTGGCCGGCGCATGCGCCAGCTCGGTCACCAGCTCGACCTCGGCCGCCTGGATCTGCTGCGTCAGCAGCTTGACCCAGCGGCGGTCGGGCTCGTTGGAGTCGCCGACGGTGGCCGAGTACAGCGTGTCGCGGATCGGCTCGAGCGTCGCGTAGGGAATGCAGAAGTGGATGGTGCCGCTGGTCTCGCCGATCTCGAGCGTGAACGAGGTCGTCACGACGATCTCGCTCGGCGCCGCGATGGTGGCGAACTGCGGCTGCATCTCCGAGCGCTGGTACTCCAGCTCGACCGGGTAGACGCCGGCCCAGGCCTTCTTGTACTCGGCGGCGATCACCTCGACCAGCCGCACGATCACGCGCTGCTCGGTCGGCGAGAAGTCGCGGCCCTCGATGCGCGTGTGGAACTTGCCGGCGCCGCCGAACAGCGCGTCGATCACGGCGAACACCAGCGTCGGGTCGCACACCACCAGCCCGCTGCCGCGCAGCGGCCGCACGCTCATGATGTTGAAGTTGGTCGGCACGACGATCTCGCGCAGGAAGGCGCTGTACTTCTGCACCTTGATGCCGCCGACCGCCACCTCGGGCGTGCGCCGGATCATGTTGAACAGCCCGACGCGGATGTTGCGCGAGAAGCGCTCGTTGACGATCTCCATCGTGGGCATGCGCCCACGCACGATGCGCTCCTGGCTGGCCAGGTTGTAGTCGCGGATCGCGCCGTGCTCGACCTCCTCGGCCTCGAGCTTCTGGCTTTCGCCGGTGATGCCCTGCAGCAGGGCATCGACCTCGTCTTGCGAAAGGATCTGCTGATTCATGCCGTCAGCCCGGTCACTGGATGATGAAGCTGGAGAAGTGCACGTGCTCGACCGGGTTGTGGACCGGCGGCGCGCGCTTCTTCCTGCGCGGCTCGCCGTCGGTCGCCGCGGGCTCGGCCGCGATCTCGATGCCCAGGGGGCGCACGGCCTCGCGCATGATCTCGGCGGCCAGCTGTTCCTTGCCGGCGCGCTCCAGCAGCTCGGCCGAGGTCTTGTGCGCCAGGATCATCAGCACGCCGTTGCGGATCGCCGGCATGTAGAGCTTGAGCTGCTCGGCGACCTTGGCGTCGTCGACCTGCAGGGTCACGCCGATCTGGGCGTAGCGCTCCTGCTCGCGGTCGGCCAGGTTCACGACGAAGGGCTCGAGCGGCAGGAAGTTGGGCGGATTCTTCGGGTCGCGCCTGGCCGGCTCGTGGTCCGCGGCGGCGTGGGCGTCGTCCTCGCCGTCTTCGGCGGCCGCCGCGGCCGCGGCCGCGCGCTGCTTCATCAGGTAGAAGGCGGCGCCGCCGCCGACGGCGGCCAGCAGCAGGACGACCGCGAGGATGAGCACCAGCTTCTTGGAAAGCTTGCCCCCCGCCTTCTTGACGGGGACTTCGACGGCATCGGCTGCAGCGGCAGACATTTCAGAGGACTCCTTGCCATGCGCGCGCCCGCGGCGCAGGCCGCCGGACGCAGGGGATGAGAAGGATTATTCGAGGCGGCCCTGTCGCCGAACCGGGGATAAGGGGGGCGAAACCGGCCCTTCCCTGGACCGGCTGCTGCCTCAGGCGTAGAGGTCCAGCAGGCCGGCGCGCGTGCGCAGCGCGACCGGCCGGGTCTCGCCCGCAGTGGCCTCGCCGGCGCCCGCTGCACGGCGTGCGCCGCGCCCATCGGGTCGGCCCGCTTCGGCGTCGTGCGATGCCGAGCCCTGCTCGAAGACGCCGCCGCCGCTCAGCGTCAGGCCCAGCGTCTGCAGCGCCGCGGCCAGGCTGGGCAGGCTGGCCTCGAGGGCCTGGCGCGTGGCGGCCTGGGCAGCCGCGAAGTCGACCTGGGCCTGGCTGCCGTCGACCACGATCTGCACCGCGATCGGCCCCATCTCGGCCGGGTTGAGCTGCAGCTGGGCCTCGTGCACGCCGTCGCGCGCGAGCGTCGTCAGTTGGGCCGCCAGCGCTTGGGAGAAGTCGGGCGAGCCCAGCGGCGTGGCGAGCGTGAGCACCGGTGCGGCGCTGCCCGCGGCCGGGTTCGCGGCGCCCGGCGGCGCGGCGAGCGCGGCGTGAGGGGCGGCCGTCGCCTCGGTGCTGCGCGCCTCGGTCACGGGCAGGTCGGCGCGCGCCGGTGTCATGTCCTTGGCGAGCAGGTGCTCACCTTCGGACCGCATTGCCTGGGCCTGAAGAACGTCGGAGGGGCGCTCGGCGCGACCGGCCTCGTCGTGGGCGCGTGCCTGCGCTGCATCGTGCGATGCGGTACGCAGCGCGAGTCGACCGCGGGCGTCGGCGATGGCATCGGCCGCGACCTCGGCCGCGCCCGGGCGGCGCGCCGGGCTGCTGCGGCCGTCGGTGGACTCGATCGCAGTGAGGTCGTGGGTGGTCGGTGCCGGCTCGGTCGACGCCGTGGCTGCGGCGTCGGCGCCCGGCAAGCCGCGGGCGACCGGGGGCTCCGGCTGCCACGTGGCGAACCAGTCCAGCACCGGCGACGGCTCGGGGCGAACCGCTTCGGCCGGGGCTGCGTCGGTGGCGGCAGGGCGCTCCGCCGCTGGGGCATCGACCGCCGCTGTCGTGGCCGCCGGCTCGGCGAGGGTCGAGCTGGGCTCGTCGGTGTCGGATCGGTCACCGACAGCGTCGTCGCGTTTGCCGCCGTGCCGCGCATCGCCGGCGCGGGCCAGCGCCAGTCGCTGTTCGCCCAGCAGGCCGGCGAAGGGCGAACCGGCGCGGGACGGCTCGGCCGGCGGCAGGCCACGACCACCGGCGGGCGGTGTCGGCAGGGCGGCGGGAAGCGGAACGGAAACGTTCATGGCTGCGTCGCGGATCCGGTCAGCACGCGCCGAAGGCGGCGCTCGCGGCGCCGCGCATCCAGGCGGCGCGTGCGGCGAGCTCGTCGGTCTCTTTCTGTTCGCGGCGCGACTGCGCCTGCATCGCTTCGGCGTTGCGGCGTTCGATCAGCTTGGTGACGGCCGCGACGCGCTGCTCGGCCTGCACCAGTTCGGCCCGGGCCGCGTCGGTGCGCGACGTGGCCTGCGTGGCGATGTGCTGCTGCTGCACGACGGCCTCGTCGAGGCGCGCCATGAAGCCCTGGTAGCACTGCATCAGCTCGACCGCACCGGCGCGCTGGAACTGGCCGCCGAAACGCTGCGCGTACTCGCGGCGGTAGGCGGTCAGCTGCTCGGCCTGCTGCTGCGCGCCGCGCTGCGCGAGCAGCAGGCGCTGGTGGGTGGCGAGCGCGGCGTCGCGCTCGATGCCGATCTGTTCGAGCAGGGTGTGCAGCGGCTGCAGGGCGGTCATGGCAGATCCCTTGTGTTCGAGGAGGTCAGGTGGCGGTGAGCTGGCGCAGCTGGCGCACGCTGTCGGCCAGCGGCGCGGCGTCGTGCATGTCCTGCTGCAGCAGCGCGCGCATCGCGTCGTGCTGCTTGACGGCCAGGTCCAGCTCGGCGTCGTGGCCCGGCGCGTAGGCGCCGAGCGCGATCAGGTCGCGCGCCTTCTGCACGCGCGACCACAGCTGGCGCAGGCGGCGCGCCGCCTGCAGGTGTTCGGGCGCGGCGACGTTGTGCATCACGCGCGAGGCCGAGCGCTCGATGTCGATGGCCGGGTAGTGGCCGCCCTCGGCCAGGTCGCGCGACAGCACGATGTGTCCGTCGAGGATGGCGCGCGCCGCGTCGGCGATCGGATCCTGCTGGTCGTCGCCCTCGCTCAGCACGGTGTAGAAGGCGGTGATCGAGCCGCAGCCGTTGAGCCCGTTGCCGCTGCGCTCGACCAGCTGCGGCAGCTTGGCGAAGCAGCTCGGCGGGTAGCCCTTGGTGGCCGGCGGCTCGCCGATGGC
>CAZUUU010000256.1:0-4291 GCA_964622685.1 uncultured Methylibium sp. | reverse complement strand
GTAGTCGTAGCCCCACTTCCACTGGTAGCCGGTGGCCTTGATGGTCAGGTCGGCGTTGGTGGTGTCCTTCATCGCGACGACCACCTTGGTCGCCGGCAGCGCCATCGCGATGACGATCAGGAAGGGCACCGTGGTCCAGACGATCTCGACCGTGGTGGACTCGTGGAAGTTCGCGGCCTGCGCGCCCTTCGAGCGGCGGTGCTTGAAGATCGAATAGAACATCACGCCGAACACGCCGATGAAGATCACCGTGCAGATGATCATCACGAAGTAGTGCAGCCACTGCTGCTCGGCCGCGATGCGCGTGATGGGCGGGTGCAGGTCGAGCTGGTTGACCGCGGGGCCGCCGGGCAGGTTGTTCACGGCCAGCGCGGAGCCGGTGGCCAGCAGCGCGGCCAGGCCCAGCAGGGCCTCGCCGCCGCGCCGCCGGACCGTCGTCGCGGCCTGGGCGGCACCGCCAAAGAGGGCGTCGATCGTCTTCATCTTGCTCGCTTCCATGCTCGCTTCCAGTCAGATCCCACTCAGGCAGCGTCGCCCGTGGCGACCCCTGCCCTCCACCACGTCGCCGGCCCCTGCCGCAACGCGATGCGAAATTCCTCCGCCAGGGCCCGCCGCAGCTCGGGCCGCACGTAGCGGCCCACCGCGATCATCCGGCCCTGCCCCGACAACTCGATCAGGGATCGATCGTCGTCACGCGGCTCGACCCGGACCCAGTCCGGCGCGAACTCGGCGCGCTCGACGCGACCACCGTTCAGGTGCTCGACCGTCAGGCGACCGGCTTGCAGCGTGATCAACTCCCGATCGGCGGCGTGCCGCGCATACACCAGCAGCGCCACGCCGACCATCACCAACTCCGCCCAGGCGAACGGCATCACCAGCGTGGCGCCGTGCATCCAGAAGTATGTGGCGATCCCCAACGAAATCACGCACAGCGATGCATATACCGCCAGCAGCTGCGAGGGCTTCAGCGAACAATTCCGCTTCAAGGTCCACTCGACCGACAGCGCCGTCTCGCCACGCGACTGCGCTTGCGCGAGCACCCGCCCGAATCGCAGATGCGCCGGGGGCCGACCCGTTGCCAGTGACACTGTCATGCTGCTACCGCCGTTGATCGCCTGCGGTGCGTTGCCGACGAGGATCGCCCAGCAGCCGCGCACGGCGCGCAGTGTATCGCAGCGCCATGGGTCTTCCGGCGTCGTTCAGGGCGTCGGTGGCCGCTGGCCCGCCCGCGCGAGACTGCGCAGCGTCTCGACCGGCACCCGCGTTTCCGCCGCGACGCGCAGGCGCGGCGGCGGCTGGAAGGCGTGGCCCTGGACGATCTCGAAGCTCAGGCTCAGTCGACCGTCGGGCCCGGCCAGCGCCGCCTGCAGTTCGGCCAGCAAGCGCGCCTTCCAGCGCGGCGTGCGCCAGCCGGCGAAGCGCGCGCCGGCGGCGTTGCAGCCGAGGCCCCGCAGTTCGGCCAGCGCGGCCTCGGCGTCGGCCCAGGTCAGCGTCAGCGTCTCCATGTCCATCACCGGATCGGCAAAGCCGGCCTGCACGAGCGCATCGCCCAGGTCGTGCATGTCGATGAAGGCGTGGCCCGGTGCGCCCCAGCCCAGGCGCCGGTACAGCGCGTGCAGCTCGCGCACGGTGTCGGGACCGAAGCACGAGAACATCACGAAGCCGCCGACCGCGACGGCCTCGCGCCAGCGCTCGAAGACCGGCGCCGGGTCGGCCGCCCAGTGCAGCATCATGTTCGACCACAGCAGGCCGGCCCGACCGTCGCGGGGTGCCTGTGCCTCGAGCCACGCCGCCGGTGGCGGACGCAGCCAGCGCCGCGGCGCCCACCACGGCGCGCGCGCAGCGAGCCGCGAACGCTCGGCAAGCGCTGGCGTCGGCTCGACCGTCTCGATGCGTGCTGCGGGGTACTGCGCCTGCAGCGCCGCGCGACCGCCGCCTTGCGCCGACCACCAGTCGATCACGCAGTCCGGGCTGGCCTTGACGATCGCCAGGCGCTCGGCCATGCGGCGCGCCACCTCGCGATGCAGCCAGGGCGCCTCATCGGCCAGCGCCGCACGCCGCAGCTGCGCCTGCACCGCGGCCGGCTGGGCACCGTGCAGGGCGGCGGATGCGGCGGGATCGCTCATGGGCGGCGGCAGTATATTGATCCGACCATGTTCGATGCGACGATGCGGGCCGGCACGCGACTTCCTTCGTGGCTCGGTCGAGCCCTCGGCGCGCTGCCCAATCGCTGCGCGGTCTGCCACGTCGGCGGATCCGGTCCCGAGGCGCGCCTGTGCGGCGACTGCCTCGCGCGCTTCGCACCGCCGCGACCCCGCTGCGAACGCTGCGCGCTGCCGCTGCCGGGCGCGGCTTCGATCTGCGGCCGCTGCCTGCGCGAGCCGCCGCCGTGGGCCCGCGCCGTCGCGGCCTGCGACTACGGCTATCCCTGGGACGGCCTGCTCGGCGCGCTGAAGTTCGAGGCCGCGATCGACCTGGCGCCGGTGCTGGCCCTGCAGCTCGCACGCGCCGTCGAAGCGCGCGCCGTGCCGGCGGTCGACGTGCTGTTGCCGGTCCCGCTGGCCCCGCTGCGGCTGCGCGAGCGCGGCTACAACCAGGCGCTGCTGCTGGCCAGGCCGCTGGCGCGCCGCTTCGGCCTGCGCGTCGCGGTCGACGCACTGCAGCGCCCGGTCGAGACCCCACACCAGATCGCGCTGCCGCGCGAGCAGCGCGCCGCCAACGTGCGCGGCGCCTTCCTGGTCGATCGCGCCGCGGTCGCCGCGCTGCGCGGCCGCCATGTCGCCGTGATCGACGACGTGATGACGACCGGCGCCACGATCGGCGAAGTCACGCGCGTGCTGCGCGACGCGGGCGTGGCCTCGGTGCAGGCTTGGGTCTTCGCGCGCACGCCGCCCTGAGCGTCGCTCTGGGCACCACGACGCCCGTCAGCGCGGCGCCTGCGGCGCCTTCGATCTCGAGCCGCGCACCTCGCAGCGCACGCCGGGACCCAGGGCCTCGCGAAAGTCGTAGAGCCAGACCCGGTCGTTGGCCCACCGCCCGGCCCCGGCCGGCGCGACACCCTCGCACTGCACTGCGACCGGATCCGGCAGCCGCGGATCGCCGAAGGCCACCACCGCCTCGGAGAACTTGACGGTGACCTGCCGGACCTGCGCGACCTCGCCCTGCGGCGAGACGCTGGCGATGCTGGCGGCCTGCGCGGGCACGGCCGCGAACAGCAGCGACGACAACGGGAGCAGCGACCAGGCTGCGCGGATCGGCGGGCGATGCATGCGGCTCCTCGCGATGGGGGTGGCGGGGAGTCTAGGGCGCGGGTGGGGCGGGGAAACGACGGGCGTGTTGCGGGGGGCGTTTCAGTTGTTGGGGGCGAGAGGGCTTCCGACCCAATCCCGCCGCTGGCCACTGGAAGAAGCGGGTGCTCCAAGCTGACCCTCATCAGCGGCGCGTACGCCGGCTACCCGCCGGCCTACGGCATGCGCTTGAGATGTGGCCGCTTCGTGAACCATCGATCGCTCGTAGACACAGCGTCACCGCTTTCCGCGCTGTAGTTGATCGTCAGTTCCTCCCCCTTCGCGATCACACGTGCGGCAACAAAACGAATTGCCTGAGCGGCGCGATCCACCTCATAGCGCAGGTTGGCGGGACTTGCTCCGTTGTAGAGACTGCCGTAGCCCAACGCGATCGCTGCTCGGTAGAGATCGACCTGCCCACGCCCTTTGGCCTCGCTCCAGTTGAACTCGTAGTCTTTGAAGGCTTCTGACGAACCGCGCTTGCCGACAAGCACCGGAGCGAGCTCTACAAGCTCGCCGGCCGCGAAGTCGCGCAAAGCACAAACGCCGCGGCCTTTGCCACTTGTATCGCGTACCTCAAGGGCCCAGTTCATCGCCTCATCCTCAGTTGAATCGTGTGCCATCGTCAGTGGGCATCGCATTGTGCAGATGCCGTTGCTACCTACGCGGAACTCAGGGTTCGCCAGCCGGGTGAACTCCACTTGGATCTGAAAGAGCTGTCTCAACAACGCACGAGTGGCGGCTCTTCCCCGCGAACGGGCTCTGACGCCACCACTCAACTTCGAAGCTCCGTGTTCCACCACAGCGAGAAGCCGATGTTGAAGCCAAGCACGCCGCCGCCCATACCTCGCCCGCTATAACCTGCCCCATGGACTCCCTCATCGCCGCAGCCGCGCGCGCCCTGGTCGCCGGCGACGCGATCGGGGCGCTCAAGCGCGTGGCCTTGCGTGACGATCCGCCGGCACTCGCGCTGCGCGGCATCGCGATGGCGCAGCTGGGCGAGC
>CAZUUU010000255.1:0-4299 GCA_964622685.1 uncultured Methylibium sp. | reverse complement strand
GAAGGGGGGGCGCCCCCAGCGGCCCGGCAGAGCCGGATCCGCGGCGTCCGCTGGGGTCGGGCACAGCAGGCTAGCGAGGCAGCTTCGACCCGCGGCGATGCCCCCGCCGCCCTCGGGGCCGCCACACCGCTGGCTACACTGGCCGGCGCCACACCTTGAAGAGCGACGACATGTTCAGCCGCCTGCGGGAAGACATCGCCACCATCCTCGAACGCGACCCGGCCGCACGCTCGGGCTTCGAGGTGCTGACCTGTTACCCCGGCCTGCACGCGCTGCTGCTGCACCGCTGGGCGCATGCCTGCTGGACGGGCGGCTTCAAGTGGATGGGGCGCTTCATCTCCAACGCGGCGCGCTGGCTGACCGGCATCGAGATCCACCCCGGCGCCACGATCGGCCGGCGCGTCTTCATCGACCACGGCATGGGCGTCGTGATCGGCGAGATGGCCGAGGTGCACGACGACTGCACGATCTACCAGGGCGTGACGCTCGGCGGCACCTCGCTGGTCAAGGGCGCCAAGCGGCACCCGACGCTGGAGCGCGGCGTGATCGTCGGCGCCAACGCCTGCGTGCTGGGCGGCTTCGTCGTCGGCGAGGGCGCACGGGTCGGTTCGGGCGCGGTCGTCACCAAGCTGGTCCCGCCGGGCGCAACGGCGGTCGGCAACCCGGCCCGCATCGTCGCAGCGCAGGACGACGCGGCGCGCGAGGCGGCGGCGGCGAAGATGGGCTTCTCGGCCTACGGCGTGACCCAGGGCGACGACCCGGTGGCGCAGGCGATGAAGGGGCTGATCGACAACGCCTCGGGTCACGAGCACCAGATCGCGATGCTGTGGGCGGCCGTCGAGAAGCTCTCGCAGCGCAGCGCCACGGCCGACTGCGTGCCCGACGACGCGCAGAAGCAGGAAGCCTTCGACGCCGCCGGCTTGAGCCAGCTCGTCAAGCCTTCGTAGCCCCGGCTAGACCTTCCGGACCGCGCTCTTCGGCCGGAAGGCCTTGCACACCTCGTCGTGGGTCTCGAGGTAGGGCCCGCCGATCAGGTCGATGCAGTAGGGCACCGCAGCGAAGATGCCGTGGGCGGGCGGGTTCGCGTCCGGCAGGCCCTGCAGCGTCTCGGCGATGGACTTGGGCTGGCCCGGCAGGTTGACGATCAGCGCCTTGCCGCGGATCACCGCCACCTGCCGCGACAGGATCGCGGTCGGCACGAAGCGCAGGCTGATCTGGCGCATCTGCTCGCCGAAGCCCGGCATCTCCTTGTCGGCGACGGCCAGCGTCGCCTCGGGCGTCACGTCGCGCGGTGCCGGGCCGGTGCCGCCGGTGGTCAGCACCAGGTCGCAGCGCTCGGCATCGACCAGATCGACCAGCGCGGCGCTGATGCCGGCCTGCTCGTCGGGGATCAGCCGGGTGACCCAGGCGACGGGGTTCTTCAACGCGCGCGACAGCCAGTCCTGCAGCGCCGGGATGCCCTGGTCCTGGTAGACGCCGCTGGAGGCGCGGTCGCTGACCGACACGAGGCCGATGCGGACCGGGTCGTGGGCAGGGCGGGGCTCAGTCATTCGGTTCGTCCTCATCGTCGTCGCCGGGGCCGGCCTGCCGGCCGTTGAGCGTCGCGCGCAGCAGCCGGAACAGCTCGCGGTGCGCGCGGCCCTGGCGCACCGCGGCGCCGGGCAGGCCGGAGCCGGCCGCGGCCGCGTCCTTGCGCGCACTGCGCACCAGGCTGCGCAGCTGCTGCGCGTCGCCGTCCGGGTGCTGCGCCAGCCAGCGCGTCAGCGCCGCGTCGTCGGCGATCAGCTCGGCGCGCCAGCGCTCGGCCTCGTGCAGCGCCAGCGCGTCCTTCGCGTGGCCCAGCTGGAAGGCGGCGACCGCCTCGCGGATCGGTTGCGAGTCGGCCTTGCGCATCAGCTTGCCCAGGTACTGCATCTGGCGGCGCCGGCCCTCGAAGGACTTGGTGCGCTGCGCGGTGCGGACCGCCTCGCGCAGCGATTCGTCCAGGCCGATCGCGTCGATGCGGTCGTCGGGCAGGGTCATCAGCGCCTCGCCCAGCGCCTGCAGCTCGTGCATCGCCTTCTTCTGCGCGGTCTTGCTCGGCCGGTCGGCGGCGGCGTCGGTGTCGGTGTCGAGGGGATCGTCGTTCAGGGGCATGCGGGAGGCCGGCGGGTCGCTGGCTATCATGATAGTTCTGCGCTGCAAGCCCGCAGCGCTGTCCGCAGACCACGCCCGCCATGTCCCGCACCCCCGAAGGTTTTGCCCACAGCCGCGCCCAGTTCGAGCAGCTGATCGCCGACACGCTGGCCGTTTCGCGCCGGCTCAGCGCCAGCGACGCCGCTGCCGAGGTGAGCGAGGGCGCCGGCCTGTCGGTGTCGGTGCGCAAGGGCGAGATCGAGACGGTCGAGCGCAACCGCGACAAGTCGCTCGGCGTCACGGTCTACATCGGCCAGAAGCGCGGCAATGCCAGCACCTCGGACTTCTCGCGCACGGCGCTCGAGCAGACGGTGCGCGCCGCCTACGACATCGCCCGCTTCACCGCCGAGGACCCGGCCGCCGGCTTGCCCGACGAGCAGGACCTGGCGACGCCCGCCGAGGCGCAGCGCGATCTCGACCTCTACCACCCCTGGGCCATCGACGCCGACGCGGCGGTGCAGATCGCGCTGCGCTGCGAGGCCGCGGCCTTCGCGACCGACCGGCGCATCACCAACTCCGACGGCTGCGGCGTGTCGGTCCAGGCCTCGCACTTCGTCGCCGGCAACACGCGCGGCTTCGTCGGTGGCTACGCCAGCTCGCGCCATTCGCTGTCGGTGGCGCCGATCGCGTCGGTGCGCGGCGACATGCAGCGCGACTCCTGGTACTCGTCGATGCGCGACCCGGCCGAGCTGGCCGCGCCCGAGGCGGTCGGCCGCTACGCCGCCGAACGCACGCTGGCGCGGCTGAAGGCGCGCAAGATCGCCACCTGCGAGGTGCCGGTGCTGTTCGAGTCGACGCTGGCGGCCGGCCTGCTGGGCGCCTACGTGCAGGCCACCAGCGGCGGGGCGCTGTACCGCAAGTCCACCTTCCTGGCCGACAGCCTGGGCACCCAGGTCTTCCCCTCGCACATCGACGTGAGCGAGGACCCCAACATCCCCAAGGGCAAGGCCAGCGCGCCCTTCGACGACGAGGGCGTGCGCACGACGGCCCGCAAGGTCGTCGCTGGCGGCCGGGTCGAGGGCTACTTCCTGTCCAGCTACTCGGCGCGCAAGCTCGGGCTGCGCACCACCGGGCACGCCGGCGGCTCGCAGAACCTGCGCTTCACGAGCCGGCTCACCGCGCCCGGGGACGACCTCGACGTGATGCTGAAGAAGCTCGGCCGCGGCCTCTTCGTCACCGAGCTGATGGGGCAGGGCGTCAACTACGTGACCGGCGACTACTCGCGCGGCGCCGCCGGCTACTGGGTCGAAGGTGGGCGCATCGCCTACCCGGTGCACGAGATCACCATCGCCGGCAACCTGCGGACGATGCTGCAGGGCGTGGCCGCCGTCGGCGCCGACGCCTACACGCTGGGCGGCAAGACCATCGCCTCGGTGCTGATCGAGCGCATGAAGATCGCCGGGCTCTGAGCCCGCGATCCGCCGGGGCGCACCGCGGCGTCACGCATCGGGACGTGGCATCGGACTTGCGTCGAGGAGGGCTTCCACACCCGGGAGTCCTCGATGCAACGTCGTTCCTTCGTGCAGCACGCCGGCCTGGCCGGCGTCCTGGCTGCCGGCGCTGCGCCGGCCATCGTGCATGCGCAGACCAGCATCCGCTGGCGACTGGCGTCGAGCTTTCCCAAGTCGCTCGACACCTACTTCGGCTGCGCCGAGACCTTCGCCCGCAAGGTCGGCGAGATGTCCGGCGGCAAGTTCCAGATCTCGGTGCACGCCGCCGGTGAACTGATGCCCGCCTTTGGGGTGGTCGACGCGCTGCAGAACGCCACCGTCGAGTGCGCCCACACCGGCTCGTACTACTTCTTCGGCAAGGACGAGACCTTCGCCATCGGCTGCGCCATCCCCTTCGGGCTCAACTCGCGGCAGATGGCGTCGTGGATGTACGAGGGCAACGGCATGAAGCTGATGCGCGAGTTCTACGCCAAGTACAACATCATCAACTTCCCCGGCGGTGCCACCGGCGCGCAGATGGGCGGCTGGTTCCGCAAGGAGATCAAGACCGTCGCCGACCTCAAGGGCCTGAAGATGCGCATCGGCGGCTTCGGCGGCAAGGTGATGGAGCGGCTGGGCGTCGTGCCGCAGAACATCCCCGGCGGCGACATCTACCCGGCGCTCGAGAAGGGCA
>CAZUUU010000254.1:0-4351 GCA_964622685.1 uncultured Methylibium sp. | reverse complement strand
GGGGCGGCACCCTGCCGCCTCGTCCTTCGAGGCAATCTATGGAGAGGCACTTAGGCGGGGCTTAATGGGACGCCCGCGCGGACGAGCCCATGACGTCGCGATGCGTGGATGACGAAGGTCACCGCCCGCCAGAAGACCCGAGGCACTTCGCGGCGAGGCCGGCCCATGCCATGCTTTGTGCGCTGCCCACCATGGACATCTCGGCCCTGCTCCACACCCACATCTACGCCGCCATCGTGCTGGGCAGCCTGGTCGAAGGCGAGACCACGGTGGTACTGGCCGGCTTCGCCGCCCACCAGGGTTACGCGCCATGGTGGGCGGTGACCCTGCTGGCCGCGGTGATCAACTTTGCGTGGGACCAGACCCTGTTCGCCCTCGGCCGTTGGCGCGGCGACTGGGTGCTGAGCAAAGCGCCGCGCCTGCGCGATGGCGTGCAACGCATCTCGCCGCTGATCCATCGCCATCGCCGTCGGGTGGTGTTCGGCGTGCGCTTCATGTACGGGTTGCGCACGGCCGGCCCGATTGCGCTCGGCCTCGCGCGGATCCCCTGGCCCGACTTCCTGCTCTTCAACGCGCTCGGGGCAGTTGTCTGGGCGACCGCGTTCGCGGGGCTGGGCTATGCGTTCGGCAACGCCATCGCGCGGGTCATCGGCGTGGCGGCGCACTACGAAGCGCTGGCCGTGCTGGCGATCCTGCTGCTCGGCAGCATGGCCTACGGCATCGCTCGCTGGCGGCGTGGACGCTTGCGCGCGACGCGGGCGCCCGGACCCGAGGGTGGCGCCGACCTGCCACACGAGTCGATGAACCATTAAGTCTCGATTAAGCAACGGCTCTACAGAATCCGGTCGTCATCCATGGGAAGCGGCCGTGGCCCTGCGAGCCACGCCCGATGACGAGGGTCATCGGAATGGGTGCCATCCGGCACTGGCCCGCGATGCGCCCGCACGAGCATCCTCCGGGCTGCCGCCCGACGAGATTGCCGACGATCCCATGCAACGTCCCCCCGCCAGCAACCCACCTCGCCGGGTGCCACCGTGGGTACCGGCGACCCCATGGTCACTCCTCGGGCTCGTCCTGTCGGTCGTTCTGGTGATCTTCGCCGCCGATCTGATCGTCCTGACGGTCACCGAGCGATGGTGGCATCACGGCCTCGGTGAATGGACCGAGATCCTGGTCGACGATGCCGCGCTGAGCCTGCTGTGCGCTGCCGTGCTGGTACCGGTGCTCAGGGGCTGGCAGCGGCGGGCTCACCTTGCCGAGCGGGCGATGGACATCGCCAGCGACGGGTTCGTGGTGATGGACATGCACAAGCGGGTGGTTCGTACCAACGAGGGCTACCGTGCGATGCTCGGCCGTGCCGGGGAAAGATTGTCCGGAAGGAGCCTGTCCGAGCTCTCGCATCGCGACGCCGCGACAACGATCGACGAGCAGTTGGAAGAGGCACGACGCCTGGGGGTGAACCGCAGTTTCTCCTTGCAATCGCGTGTCGACGGCAGCAGCCTGCCGGTGCAGATGACCACGGCCTGGCTCGCCGACCTCGGTTGCTTCGCCGCCTTCGTTCGCGACGAGTCCACGCGCGTCGAGGCCGAGACCCGGCTGCGCGAACAGGCCGCCGCGACGCGACGCCTGCTGGATGCGATGGCCGAAGGTGTGCTCGGGTTCGATGACCAAGGTCGCTGCAGCTTCGCCAACCGTTCGGCGGCGCGCATGCTCGGCCATCGCAGCTCCGCTGCGCTGGTGGGCCGTGGCGTGACCAGCTTCTTCGTCGCCGGGTTGCCGGACCGCGAGCTTGTGTGGCTTCGAACCGCCGAGCAAATCGGCAGCCGGGAGCTTTCGATGCGCCGCGCGGACGGCACCGTTCTCGCCGTCGACTGCAGCTGCCACGCCCTCGAGCACGACGACCGATCGTCGGGCCACGTCGTCACTTTCATCGACATCGGCGAGCGCATCAGCGCCCGATCCGAACGCGACCGGACGGCACGGCAGTTGCGCGACACCTTCGAGCTCGCACCCGTCGGCATGGCCCGCATCGCGCTCGACGGCCGCTTCGCCGAGGTCAACGGAGCGCTGGCGGAGACTCTCGGCCGGACCCGGGACGAACTGCTGGCCCTGCACTGGCAGCAGGTCACCCGCCCCGAAGACCTCCCTCCCGAAACCGCCCGCATCCGGCGACTGCTGCGCGGCGAGGAACCCCGCTACTCGATTGAAAAACGCATGCTGCGCGGCGACGGATCCGTGATCTGGGTGCTGCAGGCCGTGACGCTGGTGCGCGACGCCGACGATCGTCCGGACTATCTTGTCGCGGTCACCAAGGACATCAGCGCGCGCAAGCAGGCCGAGGCCGCGGTCAGGGCCGCCGACGTGGCGCTGAGGGCGAATGCCGCCAAGACACAGTTCCTCTCGCGCATGAGCCACGAGTTGCGCACGCCGCTGAACGCCGTGCTCGGGTTTGCCCAGCTGCTCCGGCTGGACCGCCAGCATCCTCTGCCTGCCGAGGCTGCGCATCGCGTCCAGATGATCGAGCAGGCCGGCGCTCATCTGCTCGCGTTGATCGGCGACGTGCTCGACCTCTCCCGCATCGAAGCCGGCCAGCTGCAGGTCTCACCCGAGGTGGTCGACGTTGCCGAAGTCGCCGCAGAGTGCAGCACCATGTTGCGCGCGCAGGCGGACGCCAAGGGCGTTGATGTTGTTCTGCAGGGCCACAGCGCGCACGGTTCGCCGCGTGCGCTGGTTCGGGCCGACCGCGTCCGGCTGCGCCAGGTTCTTCTGAACCTGCTGTCCAACGCCATCAAGTACAACCGCCCTGGCGGCAAGGCCAGCGTCGAGTGGAAGCCGCAGGAATCCCATTGCGAGATCCGCGTCGTCGACAACGGCGTCGGCATGAGCGACGCCCAGCAAGCTCATCTGTTCGAGCCCTTCAACCGCCTTGGCGCGGAGCGCTCCGGGATCGAGGGCACCGGCATCGGCCTCGTGCTCGCACGCCATCTGGCGCAGTTGATGGGCGGAGACCTCGGCGTGCAAAGCCGCAGCGACATCGGCACCACCGTGACCCTGACGCTCGACGGGGCAGAGCCGACCGCCGCAGGCATCGACGATACGCACCCGACGACCTTGCCGGCGTCGCTGGGCCACTTGCGCGTGCTCTATGCCGAAGACAACCAGGTCAACGTCGAGATCGTTCGTGGCGCCCTGCAGGCCCGACCGGCCTTCGCGCTCCGCGTGGCCAGCTCCGGCTCGCAGGCCCTCGCCCTGGCGCGTGCTGATGTGCCCGATCTGATGCTGGTCGACATGCATCTCGGCGACACCACCGGCCTGGAACTGGCCACGGCGCTGCTCGCGGACCCAAGAACGCGAGGCATCAGGTTGGTGGCCCTGTCCGCGGACGCGCTGCCGGCCCAGATCGATGCCGCCTTGCGGCTGGGCTTCGAGGCCTATCTGACGAAACCCGTGGACGTTGCGCAGCTTCTGCGCGTGCTCGATGGTGCGGCCGGTGGCTGACAGTCGGCTCGGGCTCGACCTGAGGCCCGCCTGGCGGCGCATTCCGCGCGCAGTGTGGGTCCTTGGCGGGGTCAGCCTCTTCATGGACATGTCGTCCGAACTCGTGCATGCCATCCTGCCGGTCTACCTTACCGGGGTGCTCGGCCTGTCGGTGCTGGCCGTGGGGCTCATCGAGGGCATCGCCGAAGCCACGGCCTCGATGCTCAAGGTGGTGTCGGGTTTCGTCTCCGACCGCGTCGCTCGGCGCAAGCCGCTCGCCCTGCTCGGCTACGGACTCGCAGCGCTGACCAAGCCAGTCTTTCCCCGGCCAAACTGAAGTCGCAAAACGATCTGTCCGACATGGTCAAAGATCTGAGCGAAAATGCACTGCTTGTCGCTTGCGACGGTATTGAAGACCCGCGTAATCTGGGCGCTATAGTGCGAGCAGCCGAGGCAATTGGCGCAAAAGGAGTGATTGTGCCTGAGCGCAGAAATGTCCAGGTTACACACACTGTAGCCAAAGTAAGCGCCGGTGCCCTGGCTTATATTCCGGTTTTTCAAGTAACAAATCTGGTACGGACGCTTGAAGCGTTGAAAGAAGATGGATTCTGGATAGTAGGACTGAGCCCGGATGCCAGGGATCCTATATATAAGGTAGACCTGAATTGCAAAGTGGTCTTGCTGGTCGGAAGTGAAGGAAAAGGAATGCGCAGACTGGTGGAAGAAACATGCGATCTGCTCGTCAAGATTCCAATGCTTGGCAAGACAGAGTCTCTCAATGCTTCAGTTGCATGCGGTATCGCACATTACGAGATCTTTAGTCAACAGTCACTTACTAAGACTCATGCCAAATCTGATGAACAGACGTAAAGCA
>CAZUUU010000253.1:0-4375 GCA_964622685.1 uncultured Methylibium sp. | reverse complement strand
CGGCGGCGCGCACGCCAACAACAACCTCGACCTGCAGGAGCTGATGATCATCCCGATCGGCGCGCCGAGCTTCCGCGAGGCGGTGCGCTGGGGTGCCGAGACCTTCCACGCGCTCAAGAAGATCCTGCACGACAAGGGCATGAGCACCGCGGTCGGCGACGAAGGCGGCTTCGCGCCCAGCGTGCCCAACCACGAGGCCGCGATCCAGATGATCCTCGAGGCGATCGACAAGGCCGGCTACACCGCCGGCGAGCAGATCGCTCTCGGCCTGGACTGCGCCGCCAGCGAGTTCTACAAGCCCGGCAAGAACGGCTCGCACGCCTACCAGCTGGAAGGCGAAGGCCTGTCGCTGTCGGCGCAGGCCTGGACCGACGTGCTGGCCGGCTGGGTCGACAAGTACCCGATCATCAGCATCGAGGACGGCATGGCCGAGGGCGACTGGGACGGCTGGGCCCACATCACCCAGGTGCTGGGCAAGCAGGTGCAGCTGGTCGGCGACGACCTCTTCGTCACCAACACGAAGATCCTGAAGGAAGGCATCGACAAGGGCATCGCCAACTCGATCCTGATCAAGATCAACCAGATCGGCACCTTGACCGAGACCTTCGCCGCGATCGAGATGGCCAAGCGCGCCGGCTACACCGCCGTCATCAGCCACCGTTCGGGCGAGACCGAGGACTCCACCATCGCCGACATCGCGGTGGGCACCAACGCCGGCCAGATCAAGACCGGCTCGCTGTCGCGCAGCGACCGCATCGCCAAGTACAACCAGCTGCTGCGCATCGAGGAAGACCTGGGCGACGTCGCCGTCTACCCGGGCCGCGGCGCCTTCTACAACCTGCGCTGACGCGCGCTCGGAGCGGGCCGTGCCGCGCTTTCTCAGCCTTGCGCTGGTCGGCCTGCTGGCGCTGGTCCATGCGGAGCTGTGGTTCGGCAAGAGCGGCATGGGCCGCGTCGTCGCGCTGCAGTCGCAGGTCGACGAGCAGCGGCTCCGCAACGACGACGCCCGGGCCCGCAACGACCGGCTGATGGCCGAGGTGCGCGACCTGAAGGAGGGCCTCGAGATGGTCGAGGAGAAGGCGCGCTTCGAGCTCGGCATGGTCAAGGCCGACGAGATCTTCGTGCGCATCGGGCCGCGGCGCTGAGCCCGCGAACCCTCGCCCCGCGCGCCGCTGCCGGCGGCGACCCGACCCTTGCCCATGCTCGCCTCGCTGATCGCCTTCCTGGAGTCGCCCGCGTTCACGATCGGCGCCGCCACGGCGAGCCGCGCCGAACTGCTGGGCGCCCTGCTCGGCGTGTGGATGGTGCTGTGCAACCTGCGCGTCAATCCGCTGGCCTGGCCGCTGGCCATCGTCAGCTCGGCGCTCTACGGCCTGGTGTTCTGGAACGCCCGGCTCTACGGCGACGCGTCGCTGCAGCTGCTGTTCATCGCGGTCGCCTTCTGGGGCTGGTGGCAATGGCTGCGCGGCACGCAGGACGACGGCCGCGCGCTCGCGGTGCGCTACCTGTCGACGCGCCAGCGTGCGCTGGCGATCGGCGCGATGGCGCTGCTGTGGCCGGCCACCGGCCTGCTGCTGCGCCACGGCACCGACACCGACGTGCCCTGGTGGGACGCCTTCCCCACCGCGGGCAGCGTCGTCGCGACCGTGCTGCTGGCGCGCAAGCACGTGGAGAACTGGATCGGCTGGGTCGTCGTCAACGCGGTGGCGATCGGTCTCTTCGCCTACAAGGCGCTGTGGCTGACCGTGGCGCTGTACGCGCTGTTCCTCCTGTTGGCGCTGGCCGGCTGGCGCGCCTGGCATCGTCTGGCGGTGGAGGTGCGCGCGTGATCGTCGCCATCCTCGGTGCCGAGAGCACCGGCAAGACCACGCTGGCGCAGCAGCTCGCGCAGCGGCTGCAGGCGCGCGGCCTGCGCACCGCCGTCGTCGCCGAGTTCCTGCGCGAGTTCTGCGACCGCGAAGGCCGCACACCGCGGCCCGACGAGCAGGCCGGCATCGCCGACGAGCAGTGGCGCCGCATCGAGGCCGCGCGACGCGAGGCCGACGTCGTCGTCGCCGACACCACGCCGCTGATGATCGCCGTCTACAGCGACTACGTCTTCGGCGACACCGCGCTGTACGACGCCGCGCTGGCCCGCCAGCGGCAGTGCACGCACACGCTGCTGACCGGCCTGGACCTGCCCTGGCAGCCCGACGGCCTGCAGCGCGACGGCCCGCAGGTGCGCGGCCCGGTCGATGCGCTGATCCGCGGCGCGCTGCAGCGCGGCGCGCTGCCCTTCGCCGTGATCTATGGCGAAGGTGCGGCGCGCGCCGATGCCGCGCTGGCGGCACTCGCCTTGAGTCCCCCCGACTCGCCGCCGGACGATGCGCCTTCGACTCGCCTGCGCAGCCGCTGCCGCGAATGCCTGGTCCCCGACTGCGAGCACCTGCAGGGCCTGCTGCCCCGGGCAGCGCAAAGACAGCCCTGACCCCGATCCGCGATGACCGACGAGACCCCCGCGCCGCCGCGCCGCCCCATCCGCAGCTTCGTGCTGCGCGCCGGCCGCATGGGCCCGGGCCAGACGCGCGCGCTGGCCGATCTGGGTCCGCGCTTCCTGGTCCCCTACGCGCCGCAGCCGGCCGACTGGGACGCTGTGTTCGGCCGCCACGCGCCGCGCGTGCTGGAGATCGGCTTCGGCATGGGCGACGCCACCGCGCACATCGCCGCCGCCCGCCCCGACACCGACTTCATCGGCTGCGAGGTGCACGCGCCCGGCGTCGGCGCGCTGCTCAAGCGCATCGGCGAGCAGGGTCTTGCCAACCTGCGCATCGTCCAGCACGACGCCGTCGAGGTGCTGGACCACATGATCGAACCCGGCTCGCTGGCCGGCATCCACGTCTTCTTTCCCGACCCCTGGCACAAGAAGAAGCACCACAAGCGCCGGCTGATCCAGTTGCCTTTCGTGGCACGCCTGGCCACGCGGCTGACGCCCGGCGGCTATCTGCATTGCGCGACCGACTGGCAGCCCTATGCCGAGCAGATGCTCGAGGTGCTGGGCGCCGAGCCGCTGCTCGCCAACACCGCCGACGGCTACGCGCCCAAGCCCGACTACCGGCCGCTGACGAAGTTCGAGAACCGCGGCCTGCGGCTCGGGCACGGGGTCTGGGACCTGGTGTTCACGCGCCGCTGAGGTCGAGACTTCAGGACCGCGGCGCGATGGCCTCGTACGACGCCAGCCGCGCCGCGTGGTCGTGGATCGCGCCGGCGACGATCAGCTCGTCGGCGCCGGTCTGCGCCACCAGCGCGGCCAGCTGGCGCCGCACCGTGCCGGGCGAGCCGACGGCCGACGCGACCAGCATGCGCTGCACCTGCGCCTTCTCGTGCGGGGTCCACAGCGTCTCCAGTTCGGCCGGATCGATCGGCACCGGCAGCGGGCCGCGCTGCCCGCGCTGCATGCCCAGGAAGCGCTGCTGGATCGAGGTGAACAGGTACGCCGCCTCGGCATCGCTGGCGGCACACACCACGTTGACGCCCACCATCGCATGCGGCGTCGGCCACGCCGCCGACGGCCGGTAGCGGGCGCGGTAGACCTCCAGCGCCGACAGCAGCAGGTCGGGCGCGAAGTGCGATGCAAAGGCGAAGGGCAGGCCCAGGTGCGCGGCCAGCTGCGCGCTGTACAGGCTGGACCCCAGCAGCCAGATCGGCACCTCGGTGCCGCTGCCCGGAATGGCACGCACCGCCTGCCCCGGCACGGGCGGCCCGAGGTAGGCCTGCAGCTCCATCACGTCCTGCGGAAAGCCTTCTTCCGCGTCGCTCGCGTCGAGGTGACGGCGCAGCGCGCGCATCGTGGCGCGGTCGGTGCCCGGCGCGCGGCCGAGGCCCAGGTCGATGCGACCGGGGAAGAGCGTGGCCAGCGTGCCGAACTGTTCGGCGATGACGAGCGGCGCGTGGTTGGGCAGCATCACGCCGCCCGAGCCGACGCGGATCGTCGACGTGGCCGCGGCGACGTGCCCCACCAGCACCGCCGTGGCCGAACTGGCCACGCCGTCCATGTTGTGATGCTCGGCGACCCAGTAGCGCCGGTAGCCCCAACGCTCGGCATGGCGCGCCAGTTCCACGCTGTGGCGCAGCGCCTGCGCGGCATTGCCGCCCTCGACGATGGGTGATAGATCGAGGACGGAGAGCGGGACGAGGGGATCGAGTTCGGGCATCGAAAGGATGCTGCCAGAAGGGCGGCGGTCCCATCTGCGGAGGGGCTCTGACGCATCACCCGGCTTACGCCGAGCTAACGTAGCGAGGCCCTTATCGCCTGCTCGGCTTACATGTCTGACACCGGTGATTGAGCCTGTCCGGAATTTTGTGTGCGAGGCATAGCATGACCAGACGGAGCATGTAT
>CAZUUU010000252.1:0-4392 GCA_964622685.1 uncultured Methylibium sp. | reverse complement strand
GTGCGCACGCCGCCGCCGACGGTCAGCGGGATGAAGACCTGCGAGGCCACCGCCTCGATGATCGGCAGGATCAGGTCGCGGCCGTCGCTGGTGGCGGTGATGTCGAGGAAGGTCAGCTCGTCGGCACCTTGATCGTTGTAGCGCGCGGCGATCTCGACCGGATCACCGGCGTCGCGCAGCTCGACGAAGTTGACGCCCTTGACGACGCGGCCGCCGGTGACGTCGAGGCAGGGGATGATCCGCTTGGCCAGCATCAGGATTCGCCGTTCAGCGCGTCGGCCCGCGCCTGCGCCGCCGCGAAGTCCAGGTCGCCGGTGTAGATCGCCCGCCCGCAGATCACGCCCTCGACGCCCTCGCCCTCCACCGCGCAGAGCTGCTCGATATCGGCCAGGCCCTTCAGGCCGCCGGAGGCGATCACCGGGATGCTCAGCGCCTGCGCCAGCTTGACCGTCGCCTCGATGTTGATGCCCGAGAGCATGCCGTCGCGGCCGATGTCGGTGTAGATCACGCCTTCGACGCCGTAGTCCTCGAACTTCTTCGCCAGGTCGATGACCTCGTGGCCGGTCAGCTTGCTCCAGCCGTCGGTCGCGACCTTGCCGTCCTTGGCGTCGAGGCCGACGATGATGTGGCCGCCGAAGGCCGTGCAGGCGTCGCGCAGGAAGCCCGGGTTCTTGACCGCGGCGGTGCCGATGATGACGAAGGAGAGGCCGTCGTCCAGGTAGCGCTCGATGGTGTCGAGGTCGCGGATGCCGCCGCCCAGCTGCACCGGGATCTCGTCGCCGACCTCCTTGAGGATGGCCTTGATCGCCGGTTCGTTGACCGGCTTCCCGGCGAAGGCGCCGTTCAGGTCCACGAGGTGCAGGCGGCGCGCTCCGGCGTCGAGCCAGCGCCGTGCCATCGCGGCCGGGTCCTCGCCGAAGGTGGTGGAAGCCTGCATGTCGCCCTGTTGCAGGCGGACGCAGCGGCCGTCTTTCAGGTCGATCGCGGGGATCAGCAGCATGGCCGGCAGGGGTTCAGGGACGCCAGTCGAGGAAATTGCGGTACAGGGCCAGGCCGTGCTCGGCGCTCTTCTCGGGGTGGAACTGGGTGGCAAAAATGTTATCGCGCGCCACCGCGCTGGTAAAGCGCGCTCCGTAGTCCGTCTCGCCGCTGCTGTGGACGGCGTCGTCCGGCGCGGCGTAGTAGCTGTGCACGAAGTAGAACCAGCTGTCGTCCGGCACGCCGGCCCACAGCGGGTGCGACCGCGCCTGGCGGACGCGGTTCCAGCCCATCTGCGGGACCTTGTAGCGGCTGCCGTCGGGCTGGATCCGCCCTTCGAGCCGGAAGCGCCTGACCCGGCCGGGGATCAGGCCGAGGCCCGGCGTGTCCTGCTCCTCGCTGTGGTCGAGCAGCATCTGCATGCCGACGCACACGCCCATCAGCGGCTTGCTGGCGGCGGCCTCCAGGACCGCCCCGAGCAGGCCGCCATCGTGCGCGTCGCGCAGCTCGCGCATGCAGTCGCGCATCGCGCCCTGGCCGGGCAGCACCACGCGCTCGGCGGCGCGCACCGCCTCCGGCGAAGACGTCACGACGACGTCGACGCCCATGCCGGCCGCCACATGGAGCACTGCCTGCGACACCGAGCGCAGGTTGCCCATGCCGTAGTCGACGACGGCGACGCTGCGCATGGCCTTACAACGAGCCTTTCGTCGAGGGAATCACGCCCGCCATCCGCGGGTCGCGCTCCAGCGCCATCCGCAGCGCCCGCGCGAAGGCCTTGAACACCGTCTCGCACTGGTGGTGGGCGTTGTCGCCGAACAGGTTGTCGATGTGCAGCGTGACGCCGGCGTGGTTGACGAAGCCCTGGAAGAACTCGTAGACGAGCTGGGTGTCCAGCGCACCGATCATCCCGGCCTTGAAGGGCACGCGCATGTGCAGCCCGGGGCGGCCGGAGAAGTCGACCACCACCCGGCTCAGCGCCTCGTCCAGCGGCACGTAGGCATGGCCGTAGCGCCGGATGCCCTTCTTGTCGCCGACCGCCTTGGCGAAGGCCTGTCCGACGGTGATGCCGACGTCCTCGACCGTGTGGTGGCCGTCGATGTGCAGGTCGCCCTGGGCCTCGATCTCCAGGTCGATCAGGCCGTGGCGCGCCAGCTGGTCCAGCATGTGGTCGAAGAAGCCGATGCCGGTGGCGAGCTTGGAGACGCCCGTGCCGTCGAGATCGATGCGCACGCGGATCTTGGTTTCTGCGGTGTCGCGGCGGACTTCGGCCGCTCTGTGGACGATCGGGTCGGCTTCGGTGCTCATGACAGGCAGTCCTTCAAGGCGGCGATCATCTGGTCGTTCTCTTCGGCCAAGCCGACGGTCAACCGCAGGCAGTTCGCCAGCAGCGGGTGCAGGCCGGAGACGTTCTTGACCAGCACGCCGCGCGCCTTGAGCCCCTCGAAGGCGGCCTTCGCGTCGGGCAGGCGCACCAGGATCATGTTGGCCTCGCTCGGGAAGGGCGTGACACCGGGAATCGATGGCAGCGCGGCGAGCAGCCGCGCGCGCTCGGCGCGCAGGACTGCCGCCTGGCGCGCGAACTCGTCCTCGTGCTCGAGCGCGAACAGCGCCGCCTCGCAGTTCAGCACGCTGACGTTGTAGGGCGGCCGGACCTTGTCGATCTCGGCCACCAGCGCGGCCGGCCCGATCAGGTAGCCCAGGCGCACGCCGGCCAGACCGAACTTGCTGAGCGTGCGCATCAGCAGCACATGGTCGTGGCGCGGCAGCCGGTCGAGGTAGCTGCGGCTCGCGAAGGGCTGGTAGGCCTCGTCCATCACGACCAGGCCGCCGTGCTCGCGCACCGCTTCGACGATGCGCTCGATGGCGCCGTCGTCCCAGAGGCTCGCGGTCGGATTGTTCGGGTAGGCGAGGTAGGTGATCGCCGGCTTGTGTTCGCGCACGGCGGCCAGCATCGCGGCCTCGTCGAGCTCGAAGTCGGCCGTCAGCGGCACGCCGACGAAGCGCAGGCCCTGCAGCTTGGCCGACATCTCGTACATCACGAAGCCCGGCACGGGCGCCAGGATCGCGGCGCCGGGGACGTCGCAGGCCATCGCCAGCAGCGAGATCAGCTCGTCAGAGCCGTTGCCCAGCATCAGCGCGCAGCCTTCCGGCATCCCGGCGTGGCGCGCCAGTGCGACGCGCAGTTCGTCGGTGCGCGTGCCGGGGTAGCGGTTGAGCGCCAGCGCACCGAGGCGCCGTCCGAGCTCGGCCTGCATGGATTCGGGCAGCCGGTGCGGGTTTTCCATCGCGTCGAGCTTCACGAAGCCGGCCGAGGGCTGGATCGCATAGGCGTGCATGGACTGCACGTCCTGGCGCAGGAAGCGCGCCAGGCGTGGTGCGAGCGAGGGCACCGAGGACGCGCTCATCGCTTCAGCCTCATCTCGGCGGCCCGCGCGTGCGCCTGCAGACCCTCGCCATGGGCCAGCTCGGCGGCGATCGTGCCGAGCGTCTGCGCACCCTGCTCGCTGACCTCGATCAGGCTGCTGCGCTTCTGGAAGTCGTAGACGCCCAGCGGCGAACTGAAGCGCGCCGTGCCCGAGGTCGGCAGGACGTGGTTGGGCCCGGCGCAATAGTCGCCCAGCGACTCGCTCGTGTAGGCGCCGAGGAAGATCGCGCCGGCGTGGCGCAGCAGGGGCTCCCAGCGCTGCGGATCGGCGGAGCTGACCTCCAGGTGCTCGGGCGCGATGCGGTTGCTGATCTCGCAGGCTTCCTCCATCGAGCGCGTGTGGATCAGCGCGCCGCGCCCTTCGAGCGAGGCGCGGATGATCGCGGCGCGCGGCATCTGGGGCAGCAGACGGTCGATCTCGCGCTGCACCGCGTCGATGTAGGCGGCGTCGGGGCTGAGCAGGATGCTCTGCGCCAGTTCGTCGTGCTCGGCCTGGCTGAACAGGTCCATCGCCACCCAGTCCGCCGGCGTCGTGCCGTCGGCCAGCACCAGGATCTCGCTGGGGCCGGCGATCATGTCGATGCCCACCGTGCCGAACACGCGCTTCTTGGCGCTGGCCACGTAGGCGTTGCCGGGGCCGGTGATCTTGTCGACCCTGGGCACGGTCGCCGTGCCGTAGGCCAGGGCCGCCACGGCCTGCGCGCCGCCGATGGTGAAGGCGCGGGTGACGCCGGCCACGTGCGCGGCCGCCAGCACCAGGGGGTTTCGTTCGCCCTTCGGCGTCGGCACGACCATCACGATCTCGCCCACGCCGGCCACCCGAGCCGGCACCGCGTTCATCAGCAGGCTCGACGGATAGGCCGCCTTGCCGCCTGGCACGTAGATGCCGACGCGGTCGAGCGGCGTGACCTTCTGGCCCAGCAGCGTGCCATCCTCGTCGCGGTAGCTCCAGCTGCGGCCGCAGGCCTCGAGCTGGCGCTCGTGGT
>CAZUUU010000251.1:0-4447 GCA_964622685.1 uncultured Methylibium sp. | reverse complement strand
TCCAGGTCGTGATGGACAAGGTGCTGGTGCACCAAGGTCTCGCCACCCTGGACGTGCTGGTCATCGGCCTCGTGGTCATCGTCCTGTTCGAGAGTCTGCTGACCGCCCTGCGCACCTACGTGTTCAGCCACACCACCAGCCGCATCGACGTGGAACTGGGCGCCCGGCTGTTTCGCCACCTGCTCAATCTCCCACTCGCCTACTTCCAGACCCGCCGCGTCGGCGATTCCGTCGCCCGCGTGCGCGAGCTCGAGAACATCCGCAGCTTCCTCACCGGCAACAGCCTGACCCTGGTGCTCGACCTGCTGTTCTCGGTGATCTTCATCGCCGTCATGCTGTTCTACAGCGTCCCGCTGACCCTGATCGTGCTGGCCAGCCTGCCGCTGTACGTACTGCTCAGCCTGCTGCTGATGCCAGTGCTGCGCGCCCGCCTGAACGACAAGTTCGCCCGCGGCGCCGAGAACCAGGCCCTGCTGGTGGAGGCCGTCACCGGCATCCAGACCGTCAAGGCCAGTGCCCTGGAACCGGCCATCGCCCGCCGCTGGGACGACCAGCTGGCGGCCTACGTTTCGGCCAGCTTCAAGACCCAGACGCTGGCCAGCTACGGCCACGAGGGCATCAATCTCATCGGCAAGCTGGTCGGCGCCGCCACGCTGTGGTGCGGCGCCCGGCTGGTGATGGAGCAGCAGCTCTCGGTCGGCCAGTTCATCGCCTTCAACCTGTTCGCCCAGCGCGTGGCCCAGCCCATCATGCGCATGGCCCAGCTATGGACCGACTTCCAGCAGACCGGCATCTCGATGGCGCGGCTGGGCGACATCCTGAACACCCGCACCGAAGCTGCACCCCAGGCTGCGGCCCAGCTGCCGCCGCTCAAGGGCCGCATCCAGTTCGACCAGGTCGCCTTCCGCTACCGCCCCGAGGCGCCCCCGGTGCTGCACGGCCTGAGCCTGGACGTGAAGCCGGGCGAGGTGATCGGCATCGTCGGCAGGTCAGGCTCGGGCAAGAGCACGCTGACCAAGCTCGTGCAGCGGCTCTACACGCCCGAGCAGGGCCGGGTGCTCATCGACGGCATCGACATCGGCCTGATCGACGCCGCCCAGCTGCGCCGCCAGATCGGCGTGGTGCTGCAGGACAACTGGCTGTTCAACCGCAGCGTGCGCGAGAACATTGCCATCGCCGACCCGGCAGCGCCCATCGAGCATGTGATGGCCGCGGCCCAGCTGGCCGGCGCGCACGACTTCGTCAGCGAGCTGCCCGAGGGCTACGACACCGTGGTGGGCGAGCAGGGCACCGGCCTCAGTGGCGGCCAGCGCCAGCGCATCGCCATCGCCCGGGCCCTGTTCACCAACCCGCGCATCCTGATCCTCGACGAAGCCACCAGCGCGCTGGACTACGAGAGCGAGGCCATCCTGCAGCGCAACATGGCCGCGATCTGCCAGGGCCGCACGGTGATCGTCATCGCGCACCGGCTCAGCTCGGTACGGCAGGCGCATCGCATTGTCGTCATGGACCGGGGCCGCCTCGTCGAGGCGGGGCCGCACGAGGCGCTGATGACGAAGCAGAACGGCCTGTACGCGCGCCTCTGGGCGATGCAGTCAGGCGCGGCTTCTTCGCCGACCGTGACAGAGTAGGGGCGAGCGCATGCGCACCCAATGCGACGCTGTCTCAACCCGACTCTGCAGCTTGCTCGAGCGCCTTGGTCGCCCACTGGTTGAAGCTCATTCCCGTGACCTCGGCCGCGGCGCTGGCGCGCGCGTGAACATCGGGCGGCAAGCGCAGCATCACCCGGCCGGAGAAAGGCCGATTCGGCGGCTGACCGAGCTTCTTGCACGCGGCGAGGTAGTCGTCGACCGCTTCGTGGAACGCTGCTTCCAACTCGCGAACCGACTCCCCGTGGAAGCCCACGATGTCGCGAATGCCCGCGATGTGGCCCACGAAGAGCCGGTCTTCGGCGTCGAACTCGACTCGGGCGCTGTAGCCGCCGTAGGTCATCGTGTTCATGGCTGTACTCCTATCGATGTCAGAAACGCTCTTGCGTCCAGCACCCGGTACCGCAGCGCCTCTTTGGCGGGGTGCGGACGGTGGAAGCGCACGCGCCTGCCGTCTTTCTCCACCGTGATCGACGAACCTGAGCCTTCCACCACGGTGCATCCGGTCGCCCGCAGCAAGGCTTCGATGCGGCGCCACTCCAGCGCGCCATTGACGGGATCGGCGAACACGGCAATCAAGGTCTTGCGGTGTGTGCTGTTCAGGTCGTCATGATATCGAAAAGTGATGTCATGACACTTTTTGAGAGCACCGACGCGTCGAAGCACCTGCTGGTCGAGTTGCTCGGCCGCTACCGCGCCATCGTCGGTGCCGCCTGGGCGGCACGCCGCGAGCTCGCTGGCCCAGGCGCCTGGCCGACGAAGCCGCCTTCCTGCCCGCGGCCTTGAGCCTGCAGGACAGTCCGGCCCATCCGGCGCCACGCCGCGTGGCCATCGTGATCTGCGCGCTGTTCGTCATCGCGCTGGCCTGGGCCATCCTCGGCCGGATCGACATCGTGGCCGTGGCCCCCGGCCGCATCGTCGTCAGCGAGCGCACCAAGACCCTGCAGCCGCTGGAAGCCGGTGTCGTGCGGCGCGTGCTGGTGAAGGACGGCGACGCCGTGCAGGCGGGTCAGGTGCTGGTGGAACTGGATGCCACCAACGCGCAGGCCGATAGTGCCAGCGTGCAGGAGCAGCTCGACGCCGCCAGCTCCGACGAACGCCGGACCGTGGCCTTGCTGGGCGCGCTGCGCAGCCAGCGCGTGCCGTCGGTCGCACCGGGCGATCGCCTGCAGTTCCAGGCCGAGTGGCAGGACATCACCGCCCGCCTCGCCAGGCTGGCTGCCGAACGGGCCCGCCGCGATGCCGAACTGGCCACCGTGCGCGAGCTGATCGCCAAGCTCGAAGCCACCTTGCCCATCTCCCGGCAACGCGAAGCCGACTTCAGGAGCCTGACCGACCAGGGCTTCGTCTCCGGCCACGCCGGCCAGGACCGCATGCGCGAGCGCATCGAGCAGGAGCGCGACCTGGCGACCCAGCGCGCCCGGCTGGCCGAAGCCCAGGCGGCACTGGTTGAGACCGAGCAGACACGCCTGGCCTACCTGGCCGAGACCCAGCGGGCCCTGAGCGAACGCCAGGCACAAGCCAACCTCAAGCGCCAGCAGCTGACCCAGGAGCGCAGCAAGACCGAGCAGCGCAGCCGGCTGACCCAGCTCACCGCCCCGGTGGCCGGCACGGTGCAGCAGGTGGCCGTGCACACCGAAGGCGGCGTGGTCACGCCCGCCCAGGTGCTGATGGTGATCGTGCCCAAGGACGCCGAGGTCACCGCCGAAGTGGTGATCGACAACAAGGACATCGGCTTCGTGCACGCCGGGCAGGTGGCGGCGATCAAGCTGGAGACCTTCCCCTTCACACGCTACGGGACGGTGGAGGCCAGGGTGAAGAGCGTGACGGGCGACGCCGTCAACGACGACAAGCGCGGGGCGATCTTCCCGGCGATGCTGAGCCTCGGGCAGACCGGTATCGACGTGGACGGCAAGCGGGTGAACCTGAGTCCGGGCATGAACGTCACGGCCGAGATCAAGACGGGCAGGCGGCGGGTCATCGACTACCTGCTCAGCCCGGTGCAACGGGTGGCGAATGAAAGTCTGGGAGAACGCTGAGATGCGCCTGCTCGTCATTCACCAGAACTTTCCGGGCCAGTTCGGCCACCTGGTAGCCACTTGGGCACAACGGCCCGGTTGGGATGTGCGCGCGCTGGGGCGAGACACGGCACCCGGACTGCCGCGCTTCGAGCGCCTGCTGCGCTACCGTCTGACTCGCCAGGCGAGGCCAGAGCAACACCACTACCTGCGCCAGATGGAGACGGCGACCTTGCACGGGCAGGCCGCGGCTCGTGCAATGCTGGAGCTGCGCCACAAGGGCTTCGTGCCGGATGTGATCCTGGCCCACCCCGGCTGGGGCGAGACGCTGTATGCCAAGGACGTGTTCCCCGACGCGCGCCTCGTTCACTTCTGCGAGTGGTATTACCAGGCCGAAGGCGCCGATCTCGGCTTCGACCCGGAGTTCCCGCTGAGCTTCGACGACCGCGCGCGGATCCGCACCTGGAACGCGCTGCACACGCTGAACCTGACGAACTGCGATGCGGCGGTGACGCCGACACGTTGGCAGTGGAGCCGCCACCCTGAAATCTTCCGCTCCAAGATCAAGGTGCAGCACGAAGGGATCGCTACCCACGAACTCGGCCCGGACCCCGATGCGACTGTGACGACACCGAGCGGCGTGACGCTGAAGGCCGGTGACCCCATCATTACCTACGTGGCACGCAACCTCGAGCCTTACCGCGGATTCCATGTCTTCATGCGCGCGCTGGAGCGTTTGCAGAAGGCGGATCCGCGATGCCATGCGCTCATCGTCGGCGG
>CAZUUU010000250.1:0-4449 GCA_964622685.1 uncultured Methylibium sp. | reverse complement strand
AGTTCGAGCCGCGCGCCGTGCAATCGGCGCAGCAGATCGCCAGCCTGGTGAACCTGTCGCGTGCCGCGCTGCGCTACGCCGATGCGATCAACCGCGTGACCGTCGTCAAGACCATGACCGACCAGGAAGCGGTCAAGGTCGTGCCGCGCGAGCCCAAGGACCAGTTCGAGGCCTTCGAGGTCGATCGCTTCAGCCGCGCGGTCGGCCAGGCGCTGCGCTCGCGGCTCGGGCCCGAGACCATCGTCGCCAACAGCGTCAACGGCGTCGCCGGCTTGTGGGTGGGCTTCACGATCGAGAACGACCCCTATTGGCTGCAGGCCGACCCCAAGCGCCTGCAGGCCGTCGCCGGCAGCACCTACTTCGTCTGGATCAGCATTGCGCTGCTGGCCACGGCGCTGGGCTCGGCGGCGATCGCCGGGCTGATCAACCGGCCGCTGAAGCAGCTGTCCTTCGCCGCCAGCCGCATCCGCGACGGCGAGTACGAGTCCCAGCTCGACGAACTGACGATGACCAGCGAGATCCGCGAGGTCAACATGGGCTTCAACCGCATGGCGCGCGAACTCGCCAAGGTCGAGGAAGACCGCGCGGTGATGCTGGCCGGCATCAGCCACGACCTGCGCACGCCACTGGCCCGCATGCGGCTCGAGACCGAGATGAGCGTCGTCGACGAGGACGCCAAGCGCAACATGGCCGCCGACATCGACCAGCTCGACGCCATCATCGACAAGTTCATGGACTACGCGCGCCCCGGCGAGGTCAAGCTGGTGCCGGTGCACCTGTCCAGCGTGATCGACCGCGAGATCGCGGCCTTTCGCGACCCGACGCAGATCCGCATCGAGTCGCGCGTGGCGATCGACACCCGCGTCATGGCCGACGACACCGAGCTCGGCCGCGTCATCGGCAACCTGTTCGAGAACGCGCGCCGCTACGGCCGCGGCACCGACACCGGCTGGGCACGCGTGGTCGTCAGCTACGCGCGCACCGGGCCCTGGGTCATCGTCAGCGTGCGCGACCACGGCCCCGGCGTTGCGCAGGAAAAGCTCAAGCAGCTGACCACGCCCTTCTTCCGCGGCGATGCGGCGCGCACCTCCGCGACCGGCGCCGGCCTGGGCCTGGCGATCGTCGAGAAGACCGTGCTGCGCATGGGCGGCAGCTTCGAACTGGCCAACGCCAGCGACGGCGGCCTCGTCGCGCACATCCGCCTGAAGCGCGCGCCGTAGCCGCGCGGCCGCCCGGCGTCAGCGACTCACAGCCGGACCAGCAGGCAGACCGCGCGGGCCTCGATCGACCGGCCCTCGCCCACCGGCCCCATCTTCTCGGCCGTCTTGGCCTTGACGTTGACCTGCGCCGGCGACACGCCCAGGCAGCCGGCGATGCACTCGATCATCCGCGGCACGTGCGGCGCCATCTTCGGGGCCTGCGCGACGATGGTCGCGTCGACGTTGCCGACCGCCCAGCCCGCCGCGTGCGCGCGCTGCACCGCCTCGGCCAGCAGCACGCGCGAGTCCGCCCCGGCATGGCGCGGGTCGGTGTCCGGGAAGAGCCTTCCGATGTCGCCCAGCCCGGCCGCACCCAGCACCGCGTCGGTGATCGCGTGCAGCAGCGCATCGGCGTCCGAATGACCCAGCAGCCCGTGGCTGTGCGGGATCTCGACGCCGCCCAGCACCAGCCGGCGGCCGATGACCAAAGCATGCGTGTCCCAGCCCTCGCCGATGCGGAAACCCGGTGTGCTCATGCGCGCGTCCTCAGCAGTCGTTCGGCCAGCGCGAAGTCGGCCGGCCAGGTGAGCTTGAAGTTCTCCAGCGCGCCCGGCACCAGGCGCGGCGCGTGACCCAGGGCCTCGATGGCGCTGGCCTCGTCGGTCACGCCGTCGCCGGCGGCGGCCAGCGCCCGGCGCAGCAGCCCCAGGCGGAACATCTGCGGCGTCTGCGCCTGCCACAGTCCGCGGCGGTCGACGGTGGCGGCGACGCGTTCGCCGGCGGCCTCGCGCTTGAGCGTGTCGGCCACCGGCAGCGCCAGCAGGCCGCCGACGGCGTCGTGCTCGCAGGCGGCGATCAGGCGCAGGACGTCCTCGGGCCGCAGCAGGCAGCGTGCCGCGTCGTGCACCAGCACCCTGTCGTCGTCGCCTGCGCCGCGTTCGACCAGCACGCCCAGGCCGTTGGCGACGCTCGCGGCCCGGCTCTGGCCGCCGACGCGGGCGACCCAGGCCGTCGAAGCGGGGGCATGCGTCTCGAACTGCCGATCGTCGGGCGCCAGGATGACCAGGGTGGCGCTCAGGCGCGGCACCCGCGCCAGCGCGTCGAGCGTGTGCGCGACGACGCTGCGCCCGGCGATCTCGCGGTACTGCTTGGGCCCGCCGGCGCCGGCGCGCTCGCCGACACCGGCACAGGGCACGAGGGCATAACAGCGCGGCGGCGTCGAAGGCAAGTCCGGGGTCATCGAGGCCCGATTCTAGAATTCGCCCTGCTTCATCGCCCCGCCTGCATCCGCGGCGGGGCGATCTGCATTTCTCCGGCGCCATGCACCTCCCTGTCCTCGCCCCCGGCAAACGCTTCCAGTTGCCCCGCCCGCCCGGCTCGGCCGATGCGCTGCTGCTCGCGCGTTTCGTGCAGGCCCGCGCGGCCGAGCGACAGCTCACCGCCATCGTCACCGCCGACCCGGCCGACGCGCAGCGGCTGCCCGAGGAACTGGCCTTCTTTGCGCCCGGGCTGCGCGTGGCCGTGTTCCCGGACTGGGAGACCCTGCCCTACGACACGTTCTCGCCGCACCAGGACCTGATCTCCGAGCGGCTGGCCACGCTGTGGCGCATCCAGCAGGCGCACAAGAACGGCGACCTCGACCTGGTGCTGATGCCGGCGACCACCGCGCTGGTGCGCCTGGCACCGCCGTCCTTCCTGGCCGCCTACACCTTCGACTTCCGCCAGAAGCAGAAGCTCGACGAGGCCGGCCTCAAGGCGCAGCTCACGCTGGCCGGCTACCAGCACGTGAGCCAGGTCGTGTCGCCCGGCGAGTACGCGGTGCGCGGCGGGCTCATCGACCTGTTCCCGATGGGCTCGGCCGTGCCCTACCGCGTGGACCTGTTCGACAACGAGGTCGACTCCATCCGCACCTTCGACCCCGACACCCAGCGCAGCCTCTACCCGGTGCCCGAGGTACGGCTGCTGCCGGGCCGCGAGTTCCCGATGGACGAGGCCGCGCGCACCGCCTTCCGCTCGCGCTGGCGCGAGAAGATGGACGGCGACCCGAGCAAGTCGCGGCTCTACAAGGACATCGGCGCCGGCCTGGCCAGCCCGGGCATCGAGTTCTACCTGCCGCTGTTCTTCGACCAGACGGCGACGGTGTTCGACTACCTCGGCGCCGCGGCCACCGTGGTGCTGCACGGCGAGGTCGACACGGCGCTGCAGAAGTTCTGGACCGAGACGCGCGAGCGCCACCGCTTCCTGCAGCACGACCCGGAGCGACCGATCCTGCCGCCGCAGGAGATCTACCTGCCGCCCGAGGCCTTCTTCGCGCGGGCGAACGAGCATGCACAGCTGTCGCTGCGCGGCGCCGATCCGGTCGACTGGGTGCTGCCACTGCCCGACCTCGCCGTCGAGCGCAACACGCCCGACCCGCTGCGCCGGCTCGAGCAGCACCTGGCCGCCACCCGGCAGCGCGTGCTGCTGGTGGCCGAGAGCGAGGGCCGCCGCGAGAGCCTGCTGGAGCTGCTGCGCGATCACAAGCTCGAGCCGCCGGCCGTGGCGTCGCTGGCCGCCTTCGAGGCCAGCGACCACCGCTACGCGATCACCGTCGCGCCGCTGGCCGCGGGCTTCCATTGGACCCGCGGTGACGAGGGCGGGGACATCCAGTTCGTCACCGAGACCGAGCTCTTCGACGCCGCGCCCACCGTGCGCCGGCGCCGCAAGCAGGAAGCCACCAGCGACGTCGACGCGCTGATCAAGGACCTGTCGGAGCTGAAGCCCGGGGACCCGGTGGTGCACGCGAACCACGGCATCGGCCGCTACGTGGGGCTGGTCAACATCGACCTCGGGAACGACGAGGGAGGCCCCTCCGAGTTCCTGCACCTCGAGTACGCCGACAAGGCCACGCTCTACGTCCCGGTCGCGCAGCTGCAGCTGATCAGCCGCTACACCGGCGTCAGCGCGGAAGAAGCGCCGCTGCACCGCCTCGGCTCCGGGCAGTGGGAAAAGGCCAGGCGCAAGGCCGCCGAGCAGGTGCGCGACACGGCGGCCGAGCTGCTGAACCTCTATGCGCGCCGCGCCGCCCGCGAGGGCTACGCCTTCCGCTTCTCGCCGCAGGACTACGAGGCCTTCGCGGCCAGCTTCGGCTTCGAGGAGACGCCCGACCAGCGCGCCGCCATCCACGCGGTGATCCAGGACATGGTGAGCCCCAAGCCCATGGACCGGCTGGTCTGCGGCGACGTCGGCTTCGGCAAGACCGAGGTCGCGC
>CAZUUU010000249.1:0-4452 GCA_964622685.1 uncultured Methylibium sp. | reverse complement strand
GCTGCAGCACCTGGATGGCGCGGCGGATCTCGTCGTCGCGGCCGATCACCGGGTCGAGCTTGCCGGCGCGGGCGCGCTCGGTGAGGTCGAGCGTGTACTTCCTGAGCGCCTCGCGGGCGCCTTCGGCGTCGGCCGAGTCGACCTTCTGGCCGCCGCGCACGGCATCGATGGCGGTCTCGAGCGCCTTGCGGGTCAGGCCGTGGCCGCGGACGATGCCGCCGAGGTCGGTCTTGGCGTCGGCCAGGGCCAGCAGGAACATCTCGCTGGCGATGAACTGGTCGCCGCGCTTGCCGGCTTCCTTCTCGGCGGCCTGCAGCAGCGCGACCAGGTCGCGCCCGGGCTGCACGCCGCTGCCGCCCTGGACCTGGGGCAGGCCGGCCACGGCGACATCCATCGCGGTCTGCAGCGCGGCGGTGTTGGCTCCGGCGCGGTCGAGCAGCGCCTTGGGCCCATCGGCCTGCACCAGCATCGCGGCCAGCAGGTGGGCCGGTTCGATGTAGGGGTTGTCGCGGCCGTTGGCCAGCGAACTCGCGTCGGCCAGGGCTTCCTGGAACTTGGTGGTGAGCTTGTCGATACGCATGGGAGTGGATTCCTCCGGACTGACCGGCAGATGGACCCGTCACGGGGCTTTTCAAGCCGCGCAAGCTTGATCCAGCGCAAGCCCGATCGAACAGGCCCTACCTAGCGCAGCACGGCCTGCACCAGCCACCAGCCGAGCGCTGCGCAGGCCAGCGAACCCAGCACGTGGGCCAGCGCATGGGCGAAGGCCATCGCCACGGTGCCCCGTTGCAGCATCAGCAGGGACTCGAGCGAGAACGCCGAGAAGGTGGTGAAGCCGCCGCACAGGCCGGTCATCAGCAGCAGGCGCAAGAGGTGGTCGCCCGGCTGGACCAGCCAGGCCGCGGCCGCCCCGATGACCAGGCCACCGGCCATGTTGATGGCCAGCGTACCGACCGGAAAGCCGGCCCACAGCGGGTTCAGCGCCAGGCCGACGCCCCAGCGCAGCAAGGCCCCGATGGCCGAGCCGGCCGCGACGCACAGCGCCTGCAGCGCCAGCGGGCTGGCCGCCGCGCTCACGCGTTGCCCGCCGCTATGCCCCAGCGCCTCAGCGCCTCGTCGTCGGCGACGCGGGCATCGACCCAGCGCGCGCCTTCGGGCGTCGTCTCCTTCTTCCAGAACGGCGCCTGGGTCTTCAGGTAGTCCATCAGGAACTCGCAGGCCTGGAAGGCCTGGCCGCGGTGGGCCGAGCTGACGACGACGAGCACGATCTGGTCGCCGATGTCGAGCGGGCCGACGCGGTGGATCACCCGCGCGCCGAGGATGCTGAAGCGCTCGAAGGCCTGGTCGATCATCGCCTCGATCGCACGCTCGGTCATGCCCGGATAGTGCTCGAGCTCCATGCGGCTGACCGGGGCGCCGTCACTGCGGTCGCGCACCGTGCCGATGAAGCTGGCGACCGCGCCGACGCCGCCGTCACCGGCACGCAGCGCGGCCACTTCGGCACCGAGGTCGAAGTCGCCGGTCTGGATCGTCACGCGGGGCGTCGCCATCGCCCGGATTCTCGCATCGGGCATGCCGGGCTGCGGCGTTCGCCGCCTAGGGCAACTCGTCCGTCGCGCGCAGGCGCACGCACTGCGGGTGAGGGTAGTAGCGCGCCGACTCGCACTGCAGCTTCATGCAGCGATAGAGCGAAAACGCCGTCCGGGGGGCGCACGCCGCGGACGGGCTGGATGGGAGGCTGGCGACCCGGCTCGGCGGGGTCGCCAGCGGTGGCGGCGATGGGAGCACCGCGGCCTTGGTTTCGGGCAGCGCGTCGGGTTCGGATGCGGCCTGGACCGCGAGCGCGGACACGGGCGCGACCGATGCTGCGTCCGAGGCGTCCGTCGCGGCCGCCGAAGCCGCAGCCGGTGGTGCCAGGGGCGGCGCTGCGACTGGCGCCGCCACGACTTCTGGAGTCGATGGCTGCCTGTCCTCGTCGGTACGAGCCACGAACTCGGAGACCCAGGACAGCGCCGACGGCGCCGTGTCCATCAGATGACTGCCCTGGGTGACGGCGAGCGTCAGCGCCGAACCCACCAGGGCGCCGGCCACGGCGGCCGGCCAACGACGCGTCTTCTGCGGGCGGACCAAAGCGGGCATCGCGCTCGCCCGGGGGGCCATCCGCGCCACGATCGGCGTCCGCATCCCGGCGCTCACGACCTCGTCGAGCGTCGGCTCCACGCCGAAGCCCCGCGTGTCGCTGCGCAGCGCGGATCGGGCGTCTTCGCCCAGGCCGGAGCGCGGCCAGAGCGGGACCTGCGGCTCGTCGCCGACCTCACCGGTCAGCGTCACGGGCCGAGGAGGAGCCGCCGGCAAGTCGCTCGATGCCGGGGCACCGCGCGGCGGCGGCCGGGCGACGGCGGACTCCAGCTCGCGGCGGAACTCGACGACGCTTTGCGGGCGCTCGCGCGGGTCGTCCGCCAGGGCGCGCTCGATGACCGCCACGAAGGCCGCCGAGCCGGCGGCGGGGACCCGCATCCAGGCTCGATCGGCCACGCCGTCCATCGACCCGCTGATGCAGAACCTCGCCAAGGCCGCCACCGCGTAGATGTCGGACCATGGTCCGGCGGCCAGGCCCGGCTCCGGCGCCAGCAGCTCCGAAGCCACGAAGGCCGGGAAGGGCCACGGCGGCAGATGCGGCATGCGATCCCCGATCGCCAGGCGCACCGCAGCGGGATCCGTCAGCACGGCGGTCGCCTCCGCCCGCAGCCGCACGCTGTGCGGCTGCACGTTGCCGTGGAGACCGCCCGCCTGATGCAGCGCATGCAGGGCGTCCAGCATCGGTGCGAGCAGGCGGCGCAACCAGTCCTCGGCCGGCGGCTCGGGCATCGCGCCACGGGCTGCCGCCAGGGTCGGCCCGCCCACCCACGCGCGGATCCGGTAGGCACTGGCCGGCGTGTTCCAGACCGGCCCGAGCGCCTGCAGCGAGGGGTGGCCGACGCGGACGAAGCGCTCGGCCTCCTGCACGAAGGCGCGCCGCCCTTCGGTCCACAACGCCGCCTGCGCGGGCGACCGGGGCCACAGCGTGCCGTCCTCGCGCCGCAGGCTGATCGCCGCCGGCGCGAACTCCTCGATCGTCACCTCGGCGGCCGACGCACTGGCAGTGGCCCGGTAGCGCAGGCTGAAGTCGTCGCGCGAACTGAGCTCTTGCAGCACGAAGCTGCCGACGGTCGTGCCGGGAGCCAGTGGCTCGAGCGACGCGACGGCAGGCGAAGACCGGAAGTCGGGCGTCATGGCAGGTCGGATGGGACAACCCCCAGCATAGGCCGGCGTTGTCGGCGCTTCTGTCCGCTACCGCACCGACCGCGCCGTCCGCGGCGCCGCGGGTCAGCCGCCGGTGACCGGCGGGAAGAAGGCCACCTCGGCCCCGTCCGGCACCGCGGCCGACTCGTCGGCCATCACCTGGTTCAGCGCCGCTCGCAGTGCACGGCCGCGCGCCAGGGCCTCGGCGTGCGAACCGCCGCGCGCGATCAGCGCGTCGCGCAGTGCGCCGAGCGTGCTGCCGGCCGCAAGTTCGACGGACTCCCCCGGGCCGAGCGTCTCGCGGATCGAGGCGAAGTAGCGGACCTGGACCTTGATCATGGCAGCCATTCCGAGAAGGGCACGAAGCGTACCGCGTCGCCCCGGGCGATGGCCTGGCCGGGCGGGTTGTCGACCAGGCCTTCGGCCCAGACCGCCGAGGTCAGCACGCCGGAACTCTGGTTCGCGAACAGCTCCAGGCCGCCGTCGGCATTGCGGCGCGCACGCAGGAACTCGCGACGCACGTCCGGCTTGGGCCAGTCGAAGTCGGCGCGCAGCGTCAGGCCGGCAGGCTCCGCCGCCGGCAGACCCTGCAGCGCGTGCAGCACCGGCCGCACCGCCAGCAGGAAGGTCACGAAGCTCGACACGGGATTGCCGGGCAGGCCGATCAATAGCGCCTCGCCGCCGCCGGCGCCACGGATCGCACCGAAGGCCAGCGGCTTGCCGGGCTTGATCGCGATCTGCCACAGGTCGATGCGGCCCTCGGCGGCGGCGGCGGGCTTGAGGTGGTCTTCCTCGCCGACCGAGACGCCACCGGAGGTGAGGATCAGATCGTGGCCGGAGGCCGCACGACGCAGCGCCTCGCGCGTGGCGTCGAGCCGGTCCGGCACGATGCCCAGGTCGCTGACCTCGCAGCCGGCCGCCTGCAAGAGCGCGCGCAGCGTGTAGCGGTTGGAGTTGTAGATCGCGCCGGGCTTGAGCGGCTCACCGGGCATCACCAGCTCGTCGCCGGTCGAGAACAGCGCCACACGCGGCCGGCGGACGACCGTGAGCGTCGCCGTTCCGACCGAGGCGGCCAGGCCCTGCGCCTGCGGGGTCTGCCGGCTGCCGCGCGGCTGCTCCGTGCTGCAGGCGACCACGTCTTCGCCGCGGCGGCGGATCCTCTGCCCGACC
>CAZUUU010000248.1:0-4478 GCA_964622685.1 uncultured Methylibium sp. | reverse complement strand
GCGCCAGCCGCCGTCGGTCTCGGCGCGGCCGGTGTGCAGCTCGTCGGGGTTCATCGTCACCAGCGACCCGGCCGGCGCCAGGTGGTCGCTGCCGCGGTAGCGGAAGCGTTCGACGCCGGACTCGATCGCGCCCAGGCCGAAGGCCTCGTGGGTGTGCGGGTCGAAGGCGTGGTGCACGATGTGCGCGCGGTACAGCTCGATGCCGTCGCGATGCGCCGGCCGCTTGAACTCGGCGCGGTCGAGCGGGTGGTCGAAGGACTGCGGGACGCCGTGCATGGCGCCGATGATCGCAGACGCCCCGCGGCCGGCGCGGGGCGCTGCGCGGGACCGCGGACTCAGGCCGCGGCGGACCGGAAGTAGCGCGCTTCCAGCGCCTTCGCGTTCGTCAGGCGCAGCGCCACCAGCAGGCGCTCCATCCAGGTCAGCGGCTGGATGCTGCCGTCGGGCAGGAAGAGCACCGGGCCGAGGATGGGCTCGTCCTCGATCTTCGATTCCTGGTGGGTCACGGCCGTCTCGAGTTCGCTCATCGTCGTCTCCTTGCGTCATCGTCACGGCGGGCCGCGAGCGCCCGCGCGATGTAACAGGATGTGTGTCGACGAGAGACTAACGCGGGAGGACGGTGCGAGGCAAGGGCGGGAACCAGCAAGCGGGTCCGCGCATCCGCAGGGGAATGCCCCCCGCCACCGATCAGGCGGCCAGCTCGCGCGCGCTGATCGTGTACCTGAAGCTGTCCGGCGACAGCGAATCGAAGACGCCGCTCGCGTTCTCGCCCTGCGGGTACATCAGGAAGGGCAGCGTGCCCTTGCCGGCGCTGCCGGGCAGGCGCACGTCGTGGGCGGTGTTGTAGGCGATCCAGTTGCCTTCCCAGCTGCCGAACAGGCCCTGGTTGACGGGGGCCGCCACCGGGTGCGCCGGGTCCTTGATCCACTCCGGCGTCTCCTGGCGCATCACCTTCAGCACGTCGGCCGGATCCATCGCGACCCAGCCGTAGGAGCGCAGGAAGACCTCGGCGCGGCAATGCTGCGCGCCCTTCAGGCCGGCCGGGTTGGCGCCCAGCTCGCGGTAGCCGAAGGCCGAAGGTGCGACGCGCAGGCCGTACACGTCGCGCGCCGGGATGCCGACCGAACGGCTCATGGCGACGAAGACGGCGTTGAGATCGGCGCACTTGCCGCCCAGGTTGCCGGTCTCGAGCATGGTGCGCACGTCGCCGGTGCCGCAGCCCTTGACCCTGGGTTCGCGGTGCGCGTTCGTCACCACCCAGCGGTACAGCGCCTGCGTCTTCTCGACCTCGCCCCTGGCGCCGCGGGTCGCCTCGAGCGCGGTCTTGCGCACGATGCCGTCGGTCGGCATCAGCTCGGTCGGCGCGAGCGCGGCGCGCAGCACGGCCGGGTCTTCGTCGACCTTGCCGCGCCGGCTCCAGTCGACCGTGCGGCTGCGGGTCTGCAGGCGGCTCACCAGCGTCAGCGTCGGCACGTCGACGCCGGCCGGGAACTCGGCGTAGAGCATGCGCACGCCGCGCCCGGCGTCGGCCACCAGCTTCATCGTCGTGGCGTTGCCGGTCCAGTCGTGGCCCAGCGAGCGCTGGTAGTCGGTGTCGACATCGGGCAGCGGCAGCCACACGCGCGTGCTGCCCTGGTGGTCGGCGACCGTGACCACGGTCGTGGTCTCGAAGCCGCGCCACGGGCCGACCTGGGGCGCGAAGCGGCGCTCCCGGGCCAGGGTCCGCAGCGGCAGCCAGGGCGCGACGGCAAGGACGCAGCCGCCCTGGATCAGCGCGCGGCGGGACAGGGTGTCGGACATGGGGTCTCCTGCGATGCAAGCCATCGGTGTCGTCAGCGGGCGCGCAGCAGCGGCGCGATCCATCCTGCGGCGTCGGCGCCGGCCCAGTCGGCTTCGCCGACGACCGAGAACGCGGCACGCCCGTCCCGGCCGACGACGACCGTGGTCGGGAACACGCGCACGCCCCAGGCCTGCGAGGCCGCGCCGTCGGTGTCGCGCACGATGCGTGTGCGGCTAAGCGGCATGAACTGCATGAACTTGCCCAGCGCCTGGTCGGTTTCGCGATGGTTCACCGCGACGACCAGCAGGCGCTGGTCGGCATGGCGCTCGGCCAGCACGTCGAGCGAGGGCAGTTCGTCGACGCAGGGCGGGCACCAGCTGGCCCAGAAGTTGAGCACCACGACCTGCCCTCGCGCGTCGGCCAGGTCGAAGGCCGGGCCGTCGTGACCGGGCAGGGCGAGCTTCGGTGTGGCGCGGCCCGCCGGCCACGGCCGCGGTCGCGGCGCAGCGGTCGCCGGCGCGGCGATCCCGGCGCCGAGCGGGCCTAGCAGGCCCATCAGCAGTCGTCGTCGGCGCATGTTCATCGTGCCAGGCTCAGTACAGCGCCGCCGATGCGGACGGCTTGCCCGGCGGGCGCTCGAGGCCCAGCATCGCCGCGCCCACCGCCTCGGCCACCTCGATGCCATCCACGCCCGCCGACATGATCCCGCCCGCGTAGCCCGCGCCTTCGCCGGCCGGGTAGAGGCCGCGCACATTGAGGCTCTGGAAGTCGCGGCCGCGCGTGATGCGCAGTGGCGACGAGGTGCGGGTCTCGACGCCGGTCAGCATCGCGTCGGGCATCGCGAAACCCTTGATCTGCTGCTCGAAGGCCGGCAAGGCCTCGCGGATCGCCTCGATCGCATCGGCCGGCAGGCTCGGTGCCAGGTCGGTGAGCCGCACGCCGGGCTTGTACGAGGGCTCCACGCCGCCGAGCACGCGGCTGGGCTGGCCCTTGAGGAAGTCGCCGACCAGCTGGCCGGGCGCCAGGTAGCCGCCGCCGCCCAGTTCGTAGGCGCGCGACTCCCAGTGGCGCTGGAAGGCCATGCCGTCGAGCGGGCTCACCGGTCCGTCCGACTTGCCGTCCTGCCGGTAGTCCTGCGGACCGATGCCGACGACGATGCCGGCATTGGCGTTGCGCTCGTTGCGCGAGTACTGGCTCATGCCGTTGGTCACCACGCGGCCGGCCTCCGAGGTGGCCGCGACCACGGTGCCGCCGGGGCACATGCAGAAGCTGTAGACCGCGCGGCCGTTCTTCGCGTGGTGCACCAGCTTGTAGTCGGCGGCGCCCAGCAGCGGATGCCCGGCGCTGGGGCCGAAGCGCGCACGGTCGATCACGCCCTGCGGATGCTCGATGCGAAAGCCGATCGAGAAGGGCTTGGCTTCCATGAACACGCCGCGCGCGTGCAGCATCTGGAAGCTGTCGCGCGCGCTGTGGCCGAGCGCCAGCACCACGTGGTCGGCGCGCAGCTGCTCGCCCGAGGCGAGCGTGAGGCCGCGGACGGCGCCGTCCTCGATCAGCACGTCGGTCACGCGCTGGCCGAAGCGGATCTCGCCGCCCAGGGCCTCGATCCCGGCGCGCATCTTCTCGATCATCGACACCAGGCGGAAGGTGCCGATGTGCGGCTTGCTGACGACGAGGATCTCCTCCGGCGCGCCGGCCTTGACGAACTCGTCCAGCACCTTGCGCGTGAGAAAGCGCGGGTCGCTGATCTGGCTCCACAGCTTGCCGTCGCTGAAGGTGCCGGCGCCGCCCTCGCCGAACTGCACGTTCGACTCCGGCTCCAGCACGCCCTTGCGCCACAGGCCCCAGGTGTCCTGGGTGCGTTCGCGCACCGCCTTGCCGCGCTCCAGCACGAGGGGCCGCAGGCCCATCTGCGCCAGGATCAGCGCCGCGAACAGGCCGCAAGGGCCGAAGCCGACGACCACCGGGCGCGGTCGATCACTCGCGGCAAAGTCGGCCGGCCCACCGACAGGCGCCTGGCCGACGAAGCGGTAGCGCGTGTCGGGCGCGGGCCGGATCTTGGGGTCGCGCGGCTGCACGCGGGCCAGCACGGCGGCCTCGTCGGCGACCTCGCAGTCCAGGGTGTAGACGAGCTGGATCGCCGACTTCTTGCGCGCGTCGTAGCCGCGGCGAAAGACGTGCAGGGCCAGCAGTTGCGCGTCGGCGATGCCGAGGCGGGCCAGGACGGCCGGGCGCAGCGCGTCCTCGGCATGGTCCAGCGGCAGGCGCAGTTCGTTGATGCGCAGCATGGTGAGGGTGCGGCCGGGTCGGGGCCGAAACCGGGTGGCTCTTGGCAGGCCGGGCTCGCCGGCCCGGCCGTCGGGACTTATCCGCCCTTCTTGGCGCGCTTGCCCGGGTTCTTCTTGCTGCGGGTGTGCGAGCCGCGCTCCAGGCTGACCTTCTGGCCATGGCCGGCGGTGAGCGCAACGCCCTTGGGCGCGGCGGGACGCGGGGTGGCCTTGCGGTCGGCTTCGGTGGTGATCTTGTTGCCCATGATGGTTGGCTCTGGCTCGTGAATTTCGAAACGAAGGCGGGATTAGGCCACAACCGGTCCCGGCAAGGGCTGCGGCCGGGCCGTGGCGACCGTCCGGCCGGCCGCTGCCCAGCCTTCCAGGCCGCCCGCCAGCGGACGCACGCGCGGCAGGCCGGCGGCCTGCAG
>CAZUUU010000247.1:0-4539 GCA_964622685.1 uncultured Methylibium sp. | reverse complement strand
GCCATCCGGCTGATCCCGGCTCCGGTACTCGGCGAATGCCGCGAGCAGGCGGACCACTGGATGAGCCAGCAGGGCAGAAAGCCAACCAGTCAGGTTGGCGCGCTCCTCATCGTCGCGATCTGGATCGGGGCGAGCCTTGCCCTGTGGCAATGGCTCATCAAGCCCTGGCTGGGGTCTTGATTCGCAGGTGGTGCGGACTCCCGGGCGAAGTCGAGACGTCGCGCCGTCACCTTCACGCGACTGCCGGTTCTTCGCGCACCACCATCTCCTGTCGCTCGCGCCGTCTGCGCATCAGCAGGTACGCCGCCGGTATCACGAACATCGACAGCAGCGGCGCGGTGATCATGCCGCCCACCATCGGCGCGGCGATGCGCTGCATCACCTCGGAGCCGGTGCCGGTGCCCCACATGATCGGGAACAGGCCGGCCAGGATCACGGCCACGGTCATCGCCTTCGGCCGCACGCGCAGCACCGCGCCCTCGCGGATCGCATCAATCAGGTCGGCCTCGCCGGTCTTGCCTGCGGCCACACGTGCGTCCCAGGACTGCTTCAGGTACAGCAGCATGATCACGCCGAATTCGGCCGACACGCCGGCCAGCGCAATGAAACCCACCGCGCCTGCCACCGACAGGTTGTAGCCCAGCAAGTACAGCAACCAGATGCCGCCCACCAGCGCGAACGGCAGCGTCGCCATGATCAGCAGGGCTTCGCCGAAGCGCCTGAAGGTCAGGTACAGCAGCACGAAGATGATCAGCAACGTGAACGGCACGACGACTTTGAGCTTGGCCGTGGCACGCTCCAGGAACTCGAACTGCCCCGACCACGACACCGAGTAGCCGGGTGGCAGCTTGACCTTCTCGCCGACCACGCGCTGCATGTCCTGCACCGCGCCGCGCAGGTCGCGGCCACGGATGTCGACATAGACCCAGCCCGACAGCCGTGCGTTCTCGCTGCGCAGCATCGGCGGGCCGTCGGTGATGCGGATGTCGGCCACGTCCGACAGCACCAGACGGGCGCCGCGCTCGCTGACGATCGGCAGCTTGCGCAGCTTGTCCAGCGAGTCGCGCGTTTCCCTCGGGTAGCGCATGTTGATCGGAAAGCGCTGCAGGCCTTCGACCGTCTCGCCGATGTTGTCGCCGCCCACGGCCGAGGTGATGATCGACTGCACGTCGGCGATGTTCATGCCGAAGCGTGCCGCCGCGTCGCGGTTGATCGTCACGTCCACGTAGCGCCCACCGGTCAGCCGCTCGGCCAGTGCGCTGCTCACGCCAGGCACGTCCTTCAGCGCTTTCTCGATCTCGCCGGTGATGCGGTCGATGGTCGTCAGGTCGGCACCGGCGACCTTCACGCCGACGGGGCTCTTGATGCCGGTGGCCAGCATGTCGATGCGGTTGCGAATCGGCGGCACCCAGATGTTGGCCAGGCCGGGCACCTTGACGATGCGGTCGAGTTCGTCGACCAGCTTGTCCTGTGTCATGCCGGGTCGCCACTCGCTCTTCGGCTTGAACTGGATGGTGGTCTCGAACATCTCCAGCGGCGCGGGGTCGGTGGCGGTTTCGGCGCGGCCGGCCTTGCCGTACACGCTGGCGACCTCGGGCACGGTCTTGATCAGGCGGTCGGTCTGCTGCAACAACTCGGCGGCCTTGCCGGCCGACAGGCCCGGCAGCGCCGACGGCATGTAGAGCAGGTCACCCTCGTCGAGCCGCGGCATGAACTCGCCGCCGATGTGCTGCAGCGGCCACAGGCTCGCCACCAGCACAACCCCAGCAAGCGCCAGCGTGAGCTTCGGCGCGCGCAGCACCCCGTCCAGCAGCGGGCGGTAAGCGGCGATCAGCAGCCGGTTCAGCGGGTTCTTCCCTTCATCCGGAATGCGGCCACGGATCAGGTAGCCCATCAGCACCGGGATCAGCGTCGCCGACAAGCCGGCCGCAGCGGCCATCGCATAGGTCTTGGTGAAGGCCAGCGGCGAGAACAGCCGCCCTTCCTGCGCTTCCAGCGTGAACACCGGAATGAACGACAGGGTGATGATCAGCAGCGAGAAGAACAGCGCCGGCCCTACCTCGACGGCCGAATCGCCGATCACCTTCCAGCGCGCATCGCCTTGCAGCTCGTGGCCAGGATGCTCGTGGCTCCAGCGTTCGAGGTGCTTGTGCGCGTTCTCGATCATCACCACCGCGGCATCGACCATCGCGCCGATCGCGATGGCGATGCCGCCCAGCGACATGATGTTGGCGTTGACGCCCTGGTAGTGCATCACGATGAACGCCATCAGGATGCCCAGCGGCAGGCTGACGATGGCCACGAACGCCGAACGCAGGTGGAACAGGAAGACGAAACACACCACCGCGACGACGATGAACTCCTCGAGCAGCTTGAAGCCGAGGTTTTCGACCGCGCGTTCGATCAGGCTGGAGCGGTCGTAGACCGGCACGATCTCCACGCCCTGCGGCAGGCTGCCCTGCAGCGAAGCAAGCTTGGCCTTGACGGCGGCGATGGTCTCCAGCGCGTTCTTGCCGGAGCGCATCACGATCACGCCACCAGTCGCCTCGCCCTCGCCGTCGAGCTCGCCGATGCCACGCCGCATCTCGGGGCCGACCTGGATACGCGCGACGTCGCCCAGGCGCACCGACACGCCGGCATCGGTGCTTACGAGCGGCACCTTGCGGAAGTCATCGAGCGAGGCCAGGTAGCCCGAGGCACGCACCACGTACTCGGCCTCGCCGAGTTCGAGCACCGAGCCGCCGGCTTCCTGGTTGGATTTGCGGATCGCCTCGACAACCCGGGTGTGCGGGATGTTGTAGGCCGCGAGCTTGTCCGGGTCGAGCAGCACCTGGTACTGGCGCACCATGCCACCCACCGACGCGACCTCGGCGACGTTGGGTACCGTCTTCAGCTCGTACTTCAGGAACCAGTCCTGCAGCGCGCGCAACTGCCCAGCGTCCATCTGGCCGCTGCGGTCCACCAACGAATACTGGTAGATCCAGCCAACGCCGGTGGCGTCCGGCCCGAGCGAGGCGGTCGCGCCGGGCGGCAAACGCGACTGCACCTGGTTCAGGTACTCCAGCACGCGCGAGCGGGCCCAGTAGAGGTCGGTGCCATCCTCGAACAGCACGTAGACGAAGCTGTCACCGAAGAACGAATAGCCGCGCACCGTCTTCGCCCCCGGCACCGACAGCATCGTCGTCGTCAGCGGGTAGGTGATCTGGTTCTCGACGATGCGCGGCGCCTGCCCGGGATAGGTGGTGCGGATGATGACCTGCACGTCGGACAGGTCGGGCAGCGCATCCAGCGGCGTCCTAAGCACCGAGTACACGCCCCAGGCGCTGAGCATCAGCGTGGTCAGCAACACCAGGAAGCGGTTGACGATCGACCAGCGGATCAGCGCGGCGATCATCGCGAGGCTCCGGAAGCTGCGGAGGGAAGCGCCTTGGCTTCAGGCGGCAGCAGCGTGGTTCTCGTCAGCTGCGGAGTGCCATCGGCCTCTATGGTGAACTCGAAGTCCACGCGGTCGCCCGCTTCCAGCCCGCGCGGAACGCCGCCCTTCGGCAGCTTGAAATCCATCGTCATCGACCCCCACTTCAGCGACGGAATGGGACCGTGCGACAGCGTCATCGCGTCGCGGCCGATGGCCTCGATCGTGGCCGTGCCCGAATGCCTGGGCGCGGCACTGGCGGACGCGGGCTTCGGCTCGTCGTTGAGCCGTGCCTCGACCCCCTTCAGGCTGGCTTCCGAATCGATCAGGAACTGCGACGAGACCACCACGCGCTGGCCCGCCTGCAGGCCGCGCTTGACCTCGGTCTGGCCCCCACTCTCAATGCCGATCTCGACATCGACCGGGCGGAAGCGGCCGCCCTCCTCGGCAAGCATCACCACCGTGCGCCGGCCGGTCTGGATGACCGCCTCGGTCGGGATCAGCAGCGCCTTCTCCGCGCGCATGTCCATGAACTGCATCTGCACGAACATGCCGGGCACCAGGCGCCCGCCCGGGTTGCCGAGTTCGAGGCGCGCCTTCAGCGTGCGCGTGGTCGGATTGACCTCCGGCAGCAAAGCCTGCACCCTGCCCTCGAAGCTGGCGCCCGGCGCGGCCGGGCTGCGGGCCTGCACCTTGGCCCCGGGCCGCAGCAACGCGGCCTGGCTCTCCGGCACCTCGGCGTTGGCCCAGACCGTGGCGGTGCCGTTGATGCGGAACAGCGTGGCCCCGGCCATCACCGTCATGCCCTCGCGCACCATCAACTCGGTGACGACGCCACCGATCGGTGCCAGCACCGTGAAGCGCGGCTGCGTCCGGCCGCTGCGCTCGACCAGTTCGATCAGCGCTTCGTCCATGCCGGCCTGGCGCATGCGCTGGCGCGCGCCGTCGACCAGCGCGGCCATGTCGGAACCCTGCATGCGCCGCACCGACAGGAACTCCTCCTGCGCCGCGATCCAGTCGGGCACGTACAGCTCGGCAAGCGCCTGCCCCTTGGCGACGCGGTCGAGCGTCGCGCGCACCTGCAGGCGCTCGACGAAGCCGGTGGCGCGGGCCTGCACCACGGCCTG
>CAZUUU010000246.1:0-4625 GCA_964622685.1 uncultured Methylibium sp. | reverse complement strand
CGTCGCTCAGGAAGGTGGGCGAGCCGCCGCCCAGGTGCAGCTGCGACACCGGCTGGCCGGGGCCGAGTGCGCCGACGTGCAGCGCGATCTCGCGCTCGAGCGCCGCGAGGTAGGGCCGCGCCTCCTCGTGATGCCGGGTCACCACCTTGTTGCAGGCGCAGTAGTAGCAGACCGACTCGCAGAAGGGCACGTGCACGTAGATCGACAGCGGCGCCGCGGCGGGCCCGGCCGCGGCGCGCGCCGCCAGGGCCTCGCGGTAGCGCGCCGCGCCGAAGCCGTCGCCGAAGCGGTCGGCGGTCGGGTAGGAGGTGTAGCGCGGGCCGGGTACGTCCAGCCCGGCGAGCAGCTGGCTCACGCGGTCGGGGGTGGCGACGGTCTCGGTGCTCATGCGCCGATCGTGCCGGCCGCGGGGCCGGTGCGGCTTGACGGCGGTCAAGCCTCGCGCGGCGGGTCGCGCTCGACCAGCAGCAGCGCGGTGATGCCGCAAGCCACCGCGGTGACGCCCCAGAAGATCAGGAAGCTGACGGTGTAGACGGCACCGCGCGGCCAGTCGAGCGCCGGGCCGCCGAACCAGCGCAGGTCGAGCGGATCGACGACGGCGAACACCAGCATCTCCGTCACGCCCGCCATCACGAAGGCGGGCCACAGCACCTGCAGGCCGAGACGGAACATGGCCGTGGCCTCGCCGCTTCAGCGCGGCGAGGCCGCGTGGTTGCGCGCCTTCACCGCGGGTTGCAGTGCCGGGTCGGTGGCCAGGCGCGCGGCGGGCGGCTCCTCGAGCACGCGGTCGGCGCCGTGCCAGGCGATCGCGGCCGTGCCGATCGCCGCGACCACGACCGTGGCCGGGCCGCCGATGACGAGCCACAGCATCGGCTCGCGCCACCACGGGCGGATCACGACGGGCAGGGGTTTGGCGAGGACGGGGTTCATGGCGGGGGCTCCAGGGGATCGGTGCGGGGCTGCGCTGACGCGTGCCATCAGCGCGGCACGACGAAGGTGGACTTCTCGCGCACCAGGGCGGCGGGTTCGTCGCCGGCGGCCTCGCGCTCGACGACGAAGGCGATCGGGTGGGCGCCGGGCGCCAGGCCCTGCAAGGCCTCGGGCGCGGCCTGCACCGCCAGCGGCAGCCAGCGCGCCTGCGCCGGGTCGACCGTGAAGTCCGGGCGCGTCGCGACCGTGGCGCCGGGCAGGCCTTCGACGACGACGCGGTAGCGCTGCACCGACTCGGTCGCGTTCATCACCTGCAGGCGGTAGACGTTCTCGATGTGGCCGTCGCCGACCAGCCGGGCCAGCGCGCCGCGGTCGCGCACCACGTCCACGCGGAAGGGGCTGCGCAGCGCCAGGCTGGCGACGAAGGCGCTGCAGATCGCCAGCAGCACCACGCCGTAGACCAGCACGCGCGGCCGCAGCACGCGCCGCCAGGTCTGGCGGCGGCCCTGGCCTTGCGCCAGGCCGTTCTGCGTCGCGAAGCGCACCAGGCCGCGCGGGTAGTGCATCTTGTCCATCACGCCGTCGCAGACGTCGATGCACGAGGCGCAGCCGATGCAGGCGTACTGCAGGCCGTCGCGGATGTCGATGCCGGTCGGGCAGACCTCGACGCACAGGCCGCAGCCGATGCAGTCGCCCAGGCCCAGCGCGCGCGGGTCGGCGCGGCGCGGGCGCGAGCCGCGCGGTTCGCCGCGCGCCTCGTCGTAGCTGACGATCAGCGTGTCGTGGTCGAACATCGCGCTCTGGAAGCGCGCGTAGGGGCACATGTACAGGCACACCTGCTCGCGCAGCCAGCCGGCGTTGCCGTAGGTGGCCAGGCCGTAGAACACGACCCAGAACCACTCCCAGGGCCCGAAGCCGAGGGTGAAGGCCTCGGCCCACAGCGTGCGGATCGGCGTGAAGTAGCCGACGAAGCTGAAGCCGGTCCACAGCCCGATCGCCAGCCACGCCGCGTGCTTGGCGGCCTTGCGCCCCGCCCAGTCGGCGCCGTGCGGCGCGGCGTCGCGCTTCATGCGGGCCTGGCGGTCGCCCTCGATGCGCCGCTCGACCCACAGGAAGATCTCGGTGTAGACCGTCTGCGGGCAGGCGAAGCCGCACCACAGCCGTCCGGCGACGGCGGTGAAGAGGAACAGCGCGTAGGCGCTGATCACCAGCAGCACCGCGAGGTAGATGAAGTCCTGCGGGTGCAGCACCAGGCCGAAGATGTAGAAGCGCCGCGCCGCCAGGTCGAACAGCACCGCGGGCCGGCCGTTCCAGCTCAGCCAGGGCAGGCCGTAGAAGACCAGCTGGGTCGCCCACACCAGCGCCCAGCGCCAGGCCGCGAACCAGCCGTGCACGGCGCGCGGGTAGATCTGCCGGCGCTTCTCGTAGAGCCAGACGGTCTCGCCCTCGGGCACCGCAGCGCCGGCCGGGACCGGGCGGATGGGGATCGCTTTGCGGGCAGGGCCGGCCATCGCGGACGGGCGCTCAGGGCGCGGTGGTGCCCGGGCTGCGCGACAGGCTCATCACGTAGGCCGCCAGCACGCGGATCTGCTCGGGCGACAGGCGCTCGGCATGCGCCGGCATGCGGTTGCTGCGGCCCTGCACGACCATCGCCGTGACCGCCTCGACGCCCCAGCCGTGCAGCCAGACCTTGTCGGTGAGGTCGGGCGCGCCGAGCGCGGTGTTGCCCTTGCCGCCGGCGCCGTGGCAGCCGGCGCAGGCCATGAACTTCGACTTGCCCTGGGCCGCCGCGATCGCGTCGTGCGGACTGTTCGACAGGCTCAGCACGTAGTGCGCGAGCTGGTTCACCTCGCCGGCGCCGCCGACCGCCGCGGCCATCGGCGGCATCAGGCCGTTGCGGCCCTCGGCGATGGTCTTCTCGATCGTCGCGAGGTCGCCGCCGTAGAGCCAGTCGGCGTCGGTGAGGTTGGGGAAGCCCTTGCTGCCGCGCCCGTCCGAGCCGTGGCAGGCCGCGCAATGGTTGACGAACAGGCGCTCGCCGATACCCATCGCCGCCGGGTCGCGCATCAGCTGCTCGACCGGGGCCTGCGCGAACCTCGCGTAGATCGGGGCGAGGGCCTCGCCGGCCTCGCGCTGCTCGGCCTGGTACTGGCCGGTGCTGGACCAGCCGAGCTGGCCGGCATGGCTGCCGGCGCCCGGGTACAGCAGCAGGTAGGCGAACGAGAACACGACGGAGAGGATGAACAGCCACATCCACCAGCGCGGCAGCGGGTTGTTCAGCTCGCTCAGGTCGCCGTCCCAGGTGTGGCCGGTGGTCTCGTCGGGCTGGCCGTCGGGACGCAGCACGATCTTGCGGCGTGCCGCGATCGCCAGCAGCACCAGGCAGGCGATCATGGACACCACCGTCGCGATCGCGACGAACAGCGACCAGCCGCTGGAAAAGAAGTCGCTCATCGCGCGCTCCCTTCACCGTCGTTGGCGGGCAGCTGCGCCGCCTCGTCGAAGCGCGCGCGGTTGCCGCGCGACCAGGCCCAGGCCACGATGCCGACGAAGAGCGCGAGCGACAGCAGCGTCACCGCGATGCGCAGGGTGTTGACGTCCATGTTGTTTCCTCGGGGCTCACGTCTCGGGGGTCACTTCACCGCGGTGCCCAGCACCTGCAGGTAGGCGACCAGCGCGTCGAGCTCGGTCTTGCCGGCGACCGCGGCGGCGGCGCCTGCGATGTCGGCGTCGCTGTAGGGCACGCCGACGAGACGCAGCGCGCGCAGGTGGGACGGCAGCGCCTTCGCGTCGACCGGCTGGCGGTCCAGCCAGGGGTAGCCGGGCATGTTGGACTCGGGCACCAGGTCGCGCGGGGCGATGAGGTGCAGGCGGTGCCAGTCGTCGCTGTAGCGCCCGCCGACGCGGTGCAGGTCCGGGCCGGTGCGCTTGCTGCCCCACTGGAAGGGGTGGTCGTAGACGAACTCGCCGGCCGTCGAGTACGGGCCGTAGCGCAGCGTCTCGGCGCGGAAGGGCCGGATCATCTGCGAGTGGCAGTTGTAGCAGCCCTCGCGCAGGTAGACGTCGCGGCCGGCCAGCTGCAGCGCGGTGTAGGGCTTCACGCCGGGCGCGGCCTGCGTGGTCGAGCGCTGGAAGAACAGCGGCACGATCTCGACGATGCCGCCGATCGCGATGACCACGAGGATCAGCACGATCATCAGCAGGTTGTTGGTCTCGATGCGCTCGTGGCCGGTCGCGGGGCGGGGGGTCGCTGCCATGGGAGGTCCTTGCGGAGGGTCAGGCGGGGGCCAGCGCGGCCGGCACCGGCGTCACGACGGCGCGGCCCTGCCGCACGGTCATCACGACGTTCCAGGCCATGATCAGCATGCCGCCCAGGTAGAGCAGGCCGCCGGCGAAGCGCACGACGTAGAAGGGGTAGGTCGCCTTGACGCTCTCGACGAAGCTGTAGACCAGCGTGCCGTCGGGGTTGACCGCACGCCACATCAGGCCCTGCATCACGCCGGCGATCCACATCGCGGCGATGTAGAGGACGATGCCGATCGTGGCGACCCAGAAGTGCAGCTCGATCGCGCGCACGCTGTGCATCTTCGTCTGGCCGAACATGCGCGGGATCAGGTAGTAGAGCGAGCCCATCGAGATCAGGCCCACCCAGCCGAGCGCGCCGCTGTGCACGTGGCCGACGGTCCAGTCGGTGT
>CAZUUU010000245.1:0-4656 GCA_964622685.1 uncultured Methylibium sp. | reverse complement strand
GAGCGCCTGGGCGCCGTGCGCGGCGACCGCATCGCCATCGTGCTGCCGCAGCGGCCCGAGACGGCGATCGCGCACATCGCGATCCAGCAGATCGGCGCGGTCGCGATGCCGCTGTCGATGCTGTTCGGCCCCGAGGCGCTGCAGTACCGGCTGGCCGACAGCGGCGCGCGGCTGGCCATCGTCGATGCCGCCGCGGCGCCCGTCCTGCAGGCCCTGCGCGCCGAGTGCCCGGCGCTCGAACACCTGATCGCGGTCGATGCAGTGCCCGCGGACGACCAGCCGCCCGGCTGGCGCGAGGCGCTGCAGCGCGAGTCCGACGTCTACGTGCCGGCCCGCACCCACGCCGACGACGCGGCGATCCTCGTCTACACCAGCGGCACCACCGGCCCGCCGAAGGGCGCGCTGATCCCGCAGCGCGCGCTGATCGGCAACCTGCCCGGCTTCGTCTGCAGCCAGGATTGGTTCGGCTTCGACGACGGGCTAGGCGGGTCGCCCGCCGCGCCCAGCGTGTTCTGGTCCCCGGCGGACTGGTCGTGGACCGGCGGCCTGATGGACGCGCTGCTGCCGACGCTCTACTTCGGCCAGACCATCGTCGGCGCGCAGGGTCGTTTCGATCCGCTGCGCGCCTTCGAGCTGATGCAGGCGCACGCCGTCACGCACAGCTTCCTGTTCCCGACCGCGCTCAAGGCGATGATGAAGGCCTGCCCGCGGCCGCGCGAGCGCTATGCGCTGCGCCTGCGCGCCGTGATGAGCGCCGGCGAGGCGGTCGGCGACGCGGTCTTCGCCTGGTGCCGCGAGGCCCTGGGCCTGACGGTCAACGAGATGTTCGGGCAGACCGAGGTCAACTACATCGTCGGCAACAGCCACGGCCGCTGGCCGGCGCGCGCCGGATCGATGGGCCGCGCCTACCCCGGTCACCGCGTCGCCGTCATCGACGAATCGGGGCGCGAAGTGCCGCGCGGCACGCCGGGCGACGTCGCGGTGCACCGGCGCGACGTGCACGGCGACCCGGACCCGATCTTCTTCCTCGGCTACTGGAAGCAGCCCGAGGCGACGCGCGCCAAGTTCACCGGCGATCCCGACGATTCCTGGTGCCGCACCGGCGACACCGCGATCATGGATGCCGACGGCTACCTCTGGTACCAGGGCCGCAGCGACGACGTCTTCAAGGTCGCCGGCTACCGCATCGGGCCGAGCGAGATCGAGAACTGCCTCGTCAAGCACGCGGCGGTGGCCAACGCCGCCGTCGTGCCCAAGCCCGACGCCGAGCGCGGTGCGCTGGTCAAGGCCTTCGTCGTGCTGGCACCGGGCCACGCGGCGTCGCCGCAGCTGGTCGCGCAGCTGCAGCAGCACGTGAAGGGCCGGCTCGCGCCCTACGAGTACCCGAAGGAGATCGAGTTCGTCGAAGCGCTGCCGATGACCACCACCGGCAAGGTCCAGCGCCGCGTGCTGCGGCTGCTGGAGGAAGAGCGGGCGAAGGCCGGTCGATCGCGCTGAGCAGCGCCTTCCGGCGCCGCTTCACTTCGCGCAATCGCCTCGCCAGGCTGCCGCTGCCAGGAAGGGCAGGCTGAGCAGGCCCATGCCGGCGCCCGCGTACTGGCCCTTCGCGCAGTCGCCGGTCCCGGCGCGCTGCACTTCGCCGCTCAGGCGCGCGCCGGCCCCCGGCGCGCGCAAGGAGCTGCCGGCCTCGACGGCCAGCTGCGCGGGGGCGGTCGTGCCCGTGGCCGATGAACGCAGCGCGCGGCGTGTGGCCTCGCTGTTCAGCAGCGACTCTGCGGTGCCCTGGACGGCTGTTTCCTCGCTGGCGGCGGGCGGCACCGACAAGTGATCGGTGGCTACAGGCCGGTCTGCGGTTGGCGTTCCTGCAGCGACCGGTCGGGCAGACTGGCGCGCACGAGGAGGCGCCGGCGCCGCTGCGGGGGTCGGTGCGACCAGTTCCTCGCGATCGGTCGGTGGCAGCAGGCGGAGTTCGATGCGTGGCAGCCGCAGCCCGCTCGTCGCTTCGCGTGTCGACGAAGGCGAGATCGACTGCAGCCCCAGCAACGCCAGCACGTGCACGGCGAGGACCAGGGCCCAGACCAGCGGAGCAGGCCGCGTGGGCAAGGCAGGCATGCAGCCATGCTTCCACGCGCCCGGTGCGGCCGTCAAGCCGCCGGCGCTCAGACCGGCCGCAGGTCGCGGGCCTCGCCGCGCAGGTTGACGAACACGTTGAGCGTGAGCGCGAGGATCGCGCCGGTCATCGCGAACTCGCTGGCCACCAGCGCCGGCACGACCTGCGGGCGGCCGGTCAGCACCAGCGCCAGCGAGCCCATCATCACCGGCAGCGACAGGTTGTGCAGCCAGAACTGCACGGCGGCCAGGCGGCTGTCGGCGAGCTTCGGGAACACGCCGTAGACCAGCCCGGCCAGCGCCAGCGTGGTCCAGCCGAGCAGGTTGACGTGGGCATGCACCGGGCGCAGCGTGAAGTCACGGGTGGCGCCCATGAAGATGCCGATCGAGATGCCGACCAGCAGGTAGAGCAGCGCAAGCTGCAGGCAGCGGCGTGCGATCGCGGGGACCGGGGCGGCGGGCGTGGACATGGAGAGCTCCTGGATGAAGGGTGGAAGCGTGGACGGCGGAATGGATCCGGTGCCCGCACTCTAGGCAGCGCCCCGCGGCCTGCCATCGCCCGAAGGAGCCATCGACCGGCCGCGGCGGGCCAGCGCGCCGCAATCCGGTACAAGCCGGGCGCGGCCGGTCGGTGCAAACTTTGCCCATGGCCCGCAAAGACCACGCCAGCGAGACCCCCGCGACCGCCTTCCTCAAGCGCGCGAAGCTCGCTTACACCGAACACCTGTACGACTACGTCGACCGCGGCGGCACCGCCGAGTCGGCGCGGCAGCTGGGCGTGGACGAGCACCACGTGGTCAAGACGCTGGTGCTGCAGGACGACGCGGCGCGGCCGCTGATCGTGCTGATGCACGGCGACCGCCAGGTCGGCCTGAAGGCGCTGGCCCGCGAGATCGGCGCCAGGAAGGTCGAGCCCTGCACGCCCGAGGTGGCGCAGCGCCACAGCGGCTACCTGGTCGGCGGCACCTCGCCCTTCGGGACGAAGAAGGCGATGCCGGTGTACGTCGAGGCCAGCGTGCTCGAGCTGCCGCGGATCTACATCAACGGCGGCCGGCGCGGCTACCTGGTGGGCCTCGACCCGCGCACGGCGATGCCGTTGCTGCAGGCGCGCGCCGTCCACTGCGGCCAGGCCGGCTGAACCGTTGCGGTGCGGCGTGTCGCGAGCGCGACGCGCGCCGGCGCCGAAGCCAGCGGCTGGGCGCGGAAGCGCAGGCTTTTCGGCGTCTGACCGCGGTCGAGAACTCCCTACAGTGATCCCGTCAGCTCTGGATGCAATCTCGCGTCGCTGACGCGGCAGGGCACCGGTCGGTGCCCACCGGTCCGGTTGCTGGGGCGACCGGCGCCGGGCCGTGAATCCACAAGGGGGGCGGTCCGTGAAACTCAGTCTCAAACTGCCGCTGGCGATCGCCAGCACGGCGCTCGCGCTGCTGCTCGCGGCGCTGTTCGGCATCTACAGCCTCAATCGCTCGCTGGGCGTGTACCAGGGCGAGGTGCAGGCCAGCAACGATGCCGAGCGCGCCATCGGCGAGCTCAACATCGACTTCAAGGTCCAGGTGCAGGAGTGGAAGAACACCCTCCTGCGCGGCAAGGACCCGAAGCAGCTCGAGCGCTACTGGAACGCCTTCCAGAAGCAGGAGCGCCAGGTGGCCGAGACGGCCCGGCGCCTGCAGGCTGCGCTGCCGGCCGGCGAAGGCCGCACGCTGGTCGAGGACTTCGCCAAGGCGCACGCCACGATGGGCGAGGGCTATCGCAAGGGCTACGCGGCCTTCACGGCGGCGGGCTTCGAGTCCGGCGTCGGCGACGCTGCGGTCTCGGGCATGGACCGCGCGCCGAGCAAGCTGCTCGACGACGCGGTCGACAAGATCAAGGTCGCCAGCACGGCCGTCGCCGCCAAGGCCGCGGCCGACGGCCAGCGCGCCACGCTCACGAGCCTGGTGCTGATGCTGGTGGTGTGCGCGGCCGGCGTCGGGGTCGGCGTGCTGTTCAGCCGCAGCATCACGCGGCCGCTGGGCGAGGCCGTCGAGATGGCCGGCGCCGTGGCGGCCGGCGACTTGACGCGCAGCCTCCGCAGCGGCGGCAAGGACGAACTGGGGCAGCTGAGCGGCGCGCTCGCCGACATGGTGGCGCAGCTGCGCCGCGTGGTCGGCGAGGTGCGCAGCGGCGTCGAGTCGGTCAGCACCGCGTCGGCGCAGATCGCCACCGGCAACCAGGACCTGTCCGCGCGCACCGAGCAGACCGCGTCGAACCTGCAGGAGACGGCGGCCAGCATGGAGCAGATCACCGGCACCGTCACGCAGTCGGCCGACACGGCGCAGCGCGCCAACGAGCTGACGGCCAGTGCGGCCGGTGCGGCCGAGCACGGTGGCGAAGTCGTGAACCGCGTCGTCGCCAGCATGCAGGAGATCACCGACTCGTCGAAGAAGATCGCCGACATCATCGGTGTCATCGATGGCATCGCCTTCCAGACCAACATCATGGCGCTGAACGCCGCCGCTGGAGGGCGAGGTGCGGGTGCCGCTCGTCGTCCGCGGCGCGCCGGAGTTCCGC
>CAZUUU010000244.1:0-4686 GCA_964622685.1 uncultured Methylibium sp. | reverse complement strand
GGATGAAGTACAGCACGCCGGCATTGAGCAGGGCGCTGAGCATGCACAGCGGCTTGACGAGGCGCCGGGACACGAGGGCCACGAAGGCCAGCGCCAGCGCCGTGACGAAGGCCACCAGGACAAAGAGCGTGGCCAGCGTCAGCAGGCCGCCGTAGCTCAGTGCATCCAGCCTCGCACTGGCGAAGGTGAACAACGGTGCGTGGTACAGCGCCGCGTTCAGCAGCGCGGCCGCGCCGATCAGCATGGGGACGCCGACCTGCGGACCTGGTTGAAGTGCTGCGCGCAGCCGCACTCGCCACGGCGTGGTGGCCGCTAGCTTGTCGGGAGGCTCGTCGACGCTCATGGTGTTCGGTGCTGGTCGGTGTTGCCGCCAAATCGCCCATGTTCGCCGCTTCGCGGGGGCCTGGCCATGTGTGGCCGGGGATGCCGACCGGATCGCGAGGCACTTAAGGCTCTGCTAAGTCGGGTGGCCATAGCCTCGATGCCCCCAGTCTCCGCGCCCCAAGCGCCTGTTCTGTTCATGCCTGCACCCCTTGCACGACGCCGCATCGCCGTACTCCTGAGCATCGTCCTCTCGGGCGCGGCGACCACGGGATGGTCTTCCGCGGCGCCTACGCCTGCCGCCGCCAAGGAAATCGACGCGCTCATCAGCCACGTTTCGGGACTGGAGCATGCGAGCGTCCGCGGCGGGCCGCTGACGGTTGCAGGCCCGACGGCGGCGCGCTTCCTGCGGCACGAATTGGCAGAGAAGTCTGCGCTGATCGATTCGGCGGAGGATTTCATCCGTCTTTGTGCCACACGGTCGGAACAGACCGGTCGCACCTATGAAGTGGCTTACCCGGGCGGCATGGTGCTGCCCGCCGCCACGGTGTTGCGCCAAGCGTTGAGCGCCCAGCGCGCGAGAGCGCCCGCAGCTTTGGCATCGGCCCTAAGCGGGGGCTAAGTGACAGCACCGACATTGAGTCCTGTCGACAGGCAATCCCGCCTCGACGAGATTGAAGCAAAGGAATCATCATGAAGAGCAAGATCACCATCCCCGCCCTGCTGGTGGCCGCGGGCATCGCCACGGCCGGTGGCTTGGCATTCGCCAAGACGACTGGTGGCGAGAACGATGCTGTCGCCGATCTGGCGAAGGCCAAGATCACGCTGGTGCAGGCGGTGAGCGCAGCTGAAGCGCAAGCAGGGGGCAAGGCCACCAAGGCCGAGCTCGAAGGCGAACGCGGCACCGTCGTGTTCGATGTCGAGGTCGTCACGGCCGACAACAAGGTCTTCGACGTCAAGGTCGATGCCGCGGACGGCAAGGTGCTGTCCAGCAAGCTCGACCAAGCCGATCGCGGCGAGAAGGACGACGACTGACGCTGAGGACGGAGAGGCGGCGGCGGGCCGGGTGCGGCGGTCGCTGGCAGCCATCACTTACCCTCCAAGCCTCTCCAGAATCTGGCTCATGGGCCACAACGAAATGCCGCGCGCCTGCAGCATGCGCAGGAACAGCTGCCCGGTCAGGACACTGTATTCGACTGCTCGCGCGGCAGCCAGAGGATCGTGCGGCTGCGAGCCCAAGGCAGGGTGGCACATCAGAAGGTCGCCGTCACGGCCTGCGCTCAGCCAAGTGGCGAGCAACTGCGCGTACTGCGCCACCCCGCAGCGAAAGTCGTGCACGCCCAGCAAGCGGCGGTTCCGGCGGAACCCGTGCTTGTCGGCAAGCTTGCGTGCCGACGCTCCACCCAAAGCCGAGATCAACCACGGCTTGGCCCCTGGGCCGACGCGTTGCGTACACCTCAGCCACGGGAGCCGCGCGCCGTAGCGCTGCTTCAGCTCAGTGACGAGCGCCTCGCGCACGCCCGGCAGTTGGTGAACGTGCTGGTGGCCATCCACGAAAGCAGGTCCATGTCCGAGTGCAGCCTCGAAGGCATCGAGCTGGGCGCAGATCTCCAGGCGCAGCAGGCGCCTGTCCAGTTGACGCGCATAGGCCTCAATGACGATCTGCGACAAGGGCCGCGAGGAGCGGCGCAGCAGCGGGCGTTCAGTGAGATCCAGGTGCAAACCGACATCGAGACCCTCCGCGTCGATCCTGCGCAGGACGGCCCCGCCTGCCACGAACGCCGGTGCACCGACCAAGGCCCCGACCGCGTGCACCCGGCCGAGTTCTGTGAGCCGCTGCGCAGCGTCGTTGACACCGGTGTGCAGACCGAAGTCATCGACCACGAGGCACAGCATGGCACCCAGCCTGGGTTCCCCGTCCATCCATGGCCCATTGGATCGATGAGCCGCTCGTTCGACATTGAGAGTCGGCGCAGGCCCGTGTGGTTCGTGCTTGTCGGCTGCGTTGCCGCCGGGGTGCACTGGCTGGTCGTCGTCCTGCTGGTGGAGCGCTTTCTTGGGTTGCCACTGATGGCCAACGTCGCGGGCTGGGGCGCTGCCGTCGTCGTTTCGTTCGCGGGGCACCACTGGCTGACCTACCGAGGTCACGGCGTACAGGTTGGCGTGTCCGCCCAACGGTTTTTTGCCGTGTCGTCCGCCGGCTTCGCTGTCAACGAGCTCAGCTATGCGCTGTTGCTGCATCACAGCGGGTTGCGCTACGAGTGGCTCCTGGGCTTCGTGCTCGTGGGGGTCGCCTTGTTCACTTACTGGGCCAGTCGCCACTGGGTGTTCCTTCGCAAAGTCCGTTCTTGACGTGGGGGTCGGCGCGGTCCACTCGCCACAAGGTCGTGCCACGGACCTGCGCTACGACAGCGGCTGATCTCAGGAAGTCGAATCGAGACGGGGCGGAGGCATTCGCCACGACCCACGCCGAGCCAACGCCCGCGAGTCCGGCGCACCAGACTGCCGGCTCCACCAGACGCGCTGCCGCAAGCGACGGTGCGAACGTCCCGGCATCGGCGAGCTCTTTGCGCCAGTTGTCTTGGTGCTGCACGTCCAACCTCGACCAGTCATCGACGACCGTTACGGGCTCGCGCAGGTGCGCGTACTGCGGGAGGTCGAACCAGTAGCCTCCGATCATCACCACGGGTTCACCGGGAGCCGCTTTCTGGCGCAGCACATTGGCGATTTCGCGTGTCGAGCGTGTAGGGTGAAGTGCAAAGGTGGCCACGGCCGTCACACTGATGGCCGCCCCCACGCAGCAGGCCCAGAGCCAAGCGCGCTGCGAGGGGGTGCCGACCCGCGTATCTGTCGTCTGCACGCCGTCGGCGATCAGCAGCGCCAGCGGCAGCAGCGCGGGCAGCACGTAGCCGAGCAGCTTGCTCCTGGGAAGCGAAAAGAACCCGACAACGACGACGAGCCACCAGATGGCGAGGCGCCGCACATCGTCGTGCTCTGGGTCCGACCGGCGCCCGCGTCCAAGCTGCGCCCCCAGCCAGCGGAGCCAGGGCAGGCTGAACACCAGCAGCACCGCCGGGTAGTACCACCACGGCTGTACGTTGTTGAAGCCACCCGTTGCATAGCGCTTGAAGTGCTGGACGACGAAGAAGTAGTCCACAAACTGCGGGAAACGCGCCTGCATGGCCAGGAACCACGGCGCGGCGATCAAGAGCAACATGAGCGCTCCGATGCCTGAACAGAGCGCATGCGCGGTGCGCCAACGGCGACTGCCCACGAGCCACCCTGCGATCACCAGCGCGGGGAGAACGGCGCCGATCAACCCCTTTGCGAGGATCGCCAGCCCGGCGAGGGCGTAGCCAAGCCATACCGCGCGCCGATGGGACAACCCAGCCTCGAACTCCAGCGCCGCATGCGCCAGCATGGCGATTGCCGCCGTGATCAAGCCGGCCACCAGCATGTCCATGTTGGCGAATTGGCCACCCAGGTAAAACAGCGGCATCGACAGGAGCGACACCAGCGCAAGCCACGCGGCTCGCTCGCCCCACCAGCGGCGGGTGAACACGAAGCCCGTCATCGCTGCAAGCCACGACCCGATCAGCGGCGCCAAGCGAGCCGACCATTCGCCGGGGCCGAACACGCCCATCGAGGCGGCTGTGATCCAGTAGAACAGCGGCGGCTTGTGGAAGTACGGCAGCCCGTTCAGGGTCGGCGTCAGCCAGTCTCCGCCGCGCAACATCTCCCACGCCACGCCCACATAGCGGCCTTCGTCAGGCAGCAGCAGAGGTCGAGTCCATGCCAATGCCGTCAGCCAGGCCCCCACGGCCAGTGTCACCGCCGCGGTTGATCGCCGCTTTGCCGATGGGAGCAGCGTCATCGTTCGCCGACGCCGACGCCGACGCCGATGCCTTGGCCCATTTCGCGCCTGACCACGTAGAGCGGCCTTTGCTTGACCTCTTCGAAGATGCGACCGACGTACTCGCCGACGACGCCGAGGCTGACGAGTTGGATGCCCGAGAAAAGCATCAGCGCGACCACGATCGTCGTCCAGCCGTCGATGTGGTGCCCGTTGAGGAAGTAGCTCACCGTCAGATAGGTGCCGTAGGCAAACGAGACCACTGCCAGCATGAAGCCGACCAGACTCACGGCGCGCAGCGGCCAGGTAGTGAACGAGGTCAGGCCATCGAGCGACAAGCGCAGCAGACGTGCAAAGCTGAAGTGGCTGCGGCCATTCAAGCGGGGTGCCGGCGAGTAGGGAACCGCTACGGCGCGAAAGCCTACCCAGGCGTACAGGCCCTTGAGGAATCGGTTGCGCTCGGGCAGCGCCAGCAGCGCGTTGACGACGCAGCGGTCCATGAGGCGGAAGTC
>CAZUUU010000243.1:0-4749 GCA_964622685.1 uncultured Methylibium sp. | reverse complement strand
CTCGGACGCCGCCACCGGCCCGGTGTGATCCAGCAGCTGGCCCAGCTCGTCGACCGAGTTGCAGACGTCGGCCCGCAGCATGTTCTCGCCAAAGAACTGGTGGAACATCTGGCCGACCGGGCTCTTGAGGAAGGCCACGCCCCCCGAGTGGCCCGGGCAGTGCCAGGAGTAGGAGCCGTCCTGCGCGTAGTCGACCAGCGCCTTGAAGAACGGCGGCGCCAGCCCGTCGAGGTAGCTCTTGGCCTCGCGGATGATGTGGCGCGCCACGAACTCCGGCGTGTCCTCGAACATGTGGATGAAGCCGTGCAGCTCGCGCAGCACGTCGTTGGGCAGGTGCTGCGAGGTGCGGGTCTCGCCGTAGAGGTAGATCGGGATCTCGGCGTTCTTGCGCCGGATCTCCTTGATGAAGAGCCGCAGGTTCACGACCGCCGGGTCGATCTCGGGGCCGCCGGTGAACTCGTTGTCGTCGATCGACAGGATGAAGGCGCTGGCGCGGCTCTGCTGCTGGGCGAACTGGCTGAGGTCGCCGTAGCTGGTGACGCCCAGCACCTCGAAGCCTTCCTTCTGGATCGCGTCGGCCAGTGCGCGGATGCCGAGCCCCGAGGTGTTCTCGGAGCGGAAGTCCTCGTCGATGATGACGATGGGAAAGCGGAAACGCAGCATCTCGGGGCCTTTCGGAGCGGAGCGGCGAGCTGCCGCCGCGCCGGAAAGCGCGCAGTTTAGGGCCTCGTCCGCGCCGCTTCGACGACCGATCGCTGACAGGGGTGCGGCGTACACTGCCGCGCTACCGCGATGGCGCTTACCGGCGCCGAGGAGACCCGATGGACTGGACTGCCGCCACCTGGTGGTGGATCGTGACCGGCGCGCTGATCGCCGCCGAGATGACCACCGGCACCTTCTACCTGCTGATGCTGGCCCTTGGCGCCGCCGCCGCCGCACTGTGCGCACATGCCGGCCTGGGTTTCAGCAGCCAGATGGTGGCCGCGGCCCTGGTGGGCGGCGGCGCGGTCGCCGCCTGGCACTTCCGCCGCCAGCGCCATCCACCGGCGGCCGCTGCAGGCAACGACCGCAACGTCAACCTCGACATCGGCGAACGCGTCCATGTCGAATCCTGGCGGGACGACGGCTCGGCCAGCATCCTCTACCGCGGCGCGCAGTGGACGGCGCGCTTCGCCGGCGACGGCGTCCCCGAGCCCGGCGAGTTCGTGATCCGCGGGCTGGACGGCAACCGACTGCTGCTCGGCCGCTGACCGCGCCCCTTTCCTCTTCAACCGCCCGGACCCATGGAAATCGTCGCGATCCTCTTCCTCGTCATCGCCATCATCTTCGTGGCGCGCGCCGTCAAGGTCGTGCCCCAGCAGAGCGCCTGGGTGGTCGAGCGCCTCGGCAAGTACCACGCGACGCTGGTGCCGGGGCTCAACTTCCTGGTGCCCTTCGTCGACCGGCTGGCCTACCGGCATTCGCTGAAGGAGATCCCGCTCGACGTGCCCAGCCAGGTCTGCATCACCAAGGACAACACCCAGCTCACCGTCGACGGCATCCTCTACTTTCAGGTGACCGACCCGATGCGCGCGAGCTACGGCGCGTCGAACTACATCGTCGCGATCACGCAGCTCGCGCAGACCACGCTGCGCAGCGTGATCGGCAAGATGGAGCTCGACAAGACCTTCGAGGAGCGCAACGCCATCAACGCGGCCGTCGTCAACGCGCTCGACGAGGCGGCGCTGAACTGGGGCGTCAAGGTGCTGCGCTACGAGATCAAGGACCTGACGCCGCCGGCCGCGATCCTGCACGCGATGCAGGCGCAGATCACGGCCGAGCGCGAGAAGCGCGCCCTGATCGCCGCCTCGGAAGGCCGGCGCCAGGAGCAGATCAACATCGCGACCGGCGAGCGCGAGGCCTTCATCGCGCGCTCCGAAGGCGAGAAGCAGGCCGAGATCAACAATGCCCAGGGTGAAGCGGCGGCGATCGTCGCGGTCGCCGAGGCCACCGCCGATGCCATCCGCAAGGTCGCCGCGGCGATCCGCGAGCCGGGCGGCGAGCAGGCCGTGCAGCTCAAGGTGGCCGAACGCGCCGTCGATGCCTATGGCCAGCTGGCCCAGAAGAACAACACCATGATCGTGCCCGGCAACATGACGGAGGTGGCTGCGCTGATCGGCACGGCCATGACCCTGATCGGCAAGGGCAAGCCGACCACGTGAGCGATGCCATGCAGCGCGAGCTTGCAGCGCGCAACGTGCTCGGCGAACCGCTGCGGTCGTGCTCCTACGATCCGCTCACCGGCTACTTCCGTGACGGCTGCTGCAACACCGGCGACGGCGACCGCGGACGCCACCTGATCTGCGTGCGGGTCACGGCCGAGTTCCTGGCCTTCTCGCGCCGTCGCGGCAACGACCTCGTCACGCCACGCCCCGAGTGGCGCTTTGCCGGACTCAAGGCCGGCGACCGCTGGTGCCTGTGCGCCTTGCGATGGAAGGAGGCCTTCGAGGCTGGCATCGCACCGCCGGTGGTGCTCGATGCGACCCACGAACGAGCGCTCGAGCTCGTCGACCTCGACGACCTGAAGCGCCACGCGCTGGCGCGCAGCGCCTAGGACGGACCGTGCGAACGCAGACGCCACCCGAGGGTGGCGTCTTCATCTGGCGGGAGAGCGTCGGACGCACGATTCGTGCTTTCTGGCGTCCTTTCTCGCTCCGTGGCTTGCTCGCAACTGACGGTTCCCCCGTCTGGTCCCCCGAATGCTGGGCGGTGGTTCTAACGCCTGTTGAAGCGCGGCACTGCTCCGAAGTCGGTCGTCGAGTAGGTCCGCTTGTTGATCGTGAAGTTCACGGCGGGGATGTCAGATCCGCGGTCTAGAAGAGCTCGCCTTAGCCAAGTCAGTGCCCCAGCGCAGTTCTCCGTCAACGCGTTGAGCTCAGCTTCCCAAGCTAGCTTGGCGACGCTCGCAACCTCTGCCCGCCGCTTGTAGAACTCACGCCGCTGCTTGAGCCTGGCGCATGAAAGCCCCACTTGCGTTACCAAGTGATCAACGCGCCAGTCCGGCACCGCAACCAAGGGTACATCCGCCAATCGTCCCCAGTGCTGATCAATCTCGTCTAGGTAGTCAAACCAGGGCTGCTCGATCAACACCGCTTCGAGCGCAGCCTCGCCGAGCGACCTGACGACAAATGTCGTGTGCGCCATCACAGTGAGGATCCGCACGTCATCGTCTAGCTTGCGCCGTCGTTCCGTCGCCGCCTGTCTACCTACCTGCCAGTAAATCGCGATCGCGCCTACAACGATCGCCGCGACCGAGACTAGCGCTTGGACCCAGGCTGCAAGATCAGCTGGCTTCAGCTGAAAGGCACTGGTTGCCCACACTAGCGCCGAGAAGCCGGCAGCGCCGCAGGCAATCGCTAACGCTGTATGACGTACCCACCGGTGCAACTGTGGGGTCCACTTGACGAGCTTGCGCCACTCCATGAGCACTCCAAAGTCAGAGGGAACAGTGAATGCCGATGGCCGCGCTGAAACGACACTCTGACGGCCCGAGATCCCGGACCACACTGATCAGGCGGCGCACCGGACTCCATCGACCGCGCGACTATGATGGACCGAGACCCGTGGGGAGAACACCATGAGCACAGTCAAGCGACCGCTAGCGAAGAAGGCCAAGAAGCCCGCGGCGAAGAAAGCTCCGAGGAAGGTCGCAAAGAAAGCATCTCGGAAACCTGCGACGAAGAAGGCTGCGGGCGGTCCAATGGGCTGGGCGCCTCCTGCCGCCCCCCCGCCCGGTAAGGTCGGAAAGCGGGGAGGTGCCAAGTGAGCACGCCTAAACCCATAGCCGAACATCTGCTCGAGTACCGCAAGGTGCTCGTCGCTGCCGATCAGAAGGGGCAAGAGGAGTTCGACAAGGCAGTTCTAAGCCTGTCGGGGGGCGCACTCGGTGTGTCGCTCGTGTTCCTCAAGGATGTGATTGGCAGCGACCCGATCCAGTATCCCTACCTCATGATGCTGGCATGGGCCTGCTGGGCCTTCAGCACGCTGGCTGTCCTGAGCTCATATCACATGAGCAATCTGACGGTGCGCGAAGGCATTGCTCAGATCGACAGAGACGAGGCCTACTCGGGTCCGATCGGAGGTCGCTACGCGGCCTGGACTCAACGCCTCAACATGGTCGGAGCTGGGCTGTTCTTCGCCGGCGTACTCCTCATCACCGTGTTCGCTTCGATCAACCTCTCCAACAAGGAGCGTTCCAATGGCCACCAAGCCCCCACCGCCTCCCCCGCCGCCGCCCCCGCCCTCGGCGCCGACTCGGCAGTCGCCACGTCGCGGCCCGGGAGCGGAAGTCGAGAAGGGCTGGTCGCCGCCGGTGCCGCCCCCGCCTCCGAAAAAGCGGTAGCTGCGTCAGGCAACAAGTAGAGACGCACGTGACGACGCCGACCGGCCCCGATCTGGCGAAATACTCGATCCTGGAGCTTTACAGCTCCGGGATGCGGTTCTGCGGGGACTACGACGACGATGCGGCGATCCAGCACTACCTTGAGCTTCACCCGGGCGTCGACGAGGCGCGGGTCCGGCACTTCCCCCTTTGCTCGCGACTGTCAACGAACGACAGCGGCGCTCCACGAACGAAAAAGCCCCGATCTACGGGGCTTTGCGGCGAGTTATGCGGTACTCAGCGGACCTTGGCGCAACTATCTGTGGCGGAGAGAGCGGGATTCGAACCCGCGGAGGGCTGTTAACCCTCACACGCTTTCCAGGCGTGCG
>CAZUUU010000242.1:0-4769 GCA_964622685.1 uncultured Methylibium sp. | reverse complement strand
CGCGATCGAGGACCACTACAAGCCGCGCTTCGCCGGCGACGCGCTGCCGCGCAACCACACGGGCATCGTGCTGGCGCTGGCCGACAAGCTCGAGACGCTGGTCGGCTTGTTCGGCATCGGCCAGGTGCCGACGGGGGACAAGGACCCGTTTGCGCTGCGGCGACATGCGCTGGGGGTGATACGCATACTGGTCGAACGCAAGCTGGATCTCGACCTGATGGCGTTACTGCCGGTTGCCGCGCAGTCGTTCGGTGCCGCTGTGCAAACCGACCAAGGCGCCTTGCTGGACTTCTTCTACGAGCGCGCAGTGACCCTGTTCGTCGACCGTGGGTTCTCGCGGACGGAGGTCGAGGCCGCCTTGATGGTCGAGCACACTCGTTTCGACCGAACTGTCAATCGACTTGATGCGGTGCGTGCCTTCGCTGCACTGCCAGAAGCACCAGCGCTGGCAGCGGCCAACAAGCGAGTTGGCAACATCCTGAAGAAGGCCGAAGGCGACGTTGAGGCGAAGGTTGATGTCGCGCTGCTGCGCGAACCGGCCGAGCAGGCGCTCGCTGAGGAGCTCGCTGCCGTCATGCCGAACGCCGATGCCGCCTTCGAGCGCGGCGACTACACCGCCTCGCTGCAGGCGCTCGCCGCGCTGAAGGCCCCCGTTGACGCCTTCTTCGACAGCGTGATGGTCAACGCCGAAGACCCCGCGTTGCGCGCCAACCGCCTCGGCCTGCTCGCCACGCTCCACGCCGCGATGAACCGCGTCGCCGACCTCTCCAAGCTGGCCACCTGACATGAAACGACCCCCACGCTCGCTTTGCTCGCTGCCCCCCGCGGGGGCGTCTCAGGCCCTTCGGGCGGCCGTACGGGGCTGAGATGCAAACGCTGAAGCTGGTGATCCTCGACCGCGACGGCACGATCAACGCCGACCGCGACGACTACGTCAAGTCGCCCGAGGAATGGCGCCCGTTGCCTGGCGCACTGGAGGGCATCGCGCGGCTCAACCACGACGGCTGGCACGTGGTGGTGGCGACCAACCAGTCCGGCCTCGGCCGCGGCCTGTTCGACATGGCGGCGCTGAACGCGATGCACCTGAAGATGAACCAGGCGCTGACCCAGGCCGGCGGTCGCATCGACGCGATCTTCTTCTGCCCGCATGCGCCCGACGAGAACTGCCACTGCCGCAAGCCCTTGCCCGGCCTGTTCGAGCAGATCGGTGACCGCTACGGCATCGACCTCCAGGGCGTGCCGGCCATCGGCGACAGCCTGCGCGACCTGCAGGCCGCCGCCGCGGTCGGCTGCGAGACCCACCTGGTGCGCAGCGGCAAGTGCGAGGGCCTGGACGACGCGCAGGTGGCCGACCTGCTGGCGCAGGTGCCGGGCACGCGCCTGCACGCCGACCTGGCCGCCGCGGCCGAGTTCATCGTGCAGCGCGACCGCCAGGCCCGCGCCCTGGCGCGCGGCGTGGCCGAGTCACCCGAGAGCGGGGCCGGGAAGCTATGAGCACGCCGGGCCGCCCCCAGGGCTCATGCTCCCGCTTGGCGGGACAGGCCGCAGGCCGAAGGGTGCAACAGTGAGCGGGCTGCTCGCGCGCCTGCGCTCGGCGCTGTTCCTGCTGTGGATGGTGGTGACGGTGATCCCGATCGCCATCGTGGCGCTGGTGATGTCGATCTTCGTGCGCGGCGACCCGCTGTACTGGGTCTGCGTCGGCTTCCTGCGCCTGTCGATCTGGGGGGCGCGGACGATCTGCGGCGTCGACTACCGCGTGCACGGCATGGAACACCTGCCGCCGCGCGACAAGCTGTCGCCGGTGATCCTGCTGCCCAAGCACCAGAGCACCTGGGAGACCTTCGCCTTCCCGACGCTGATGTCGCACCCGCTGTGCTACGTGTTCAAGCGCGAACTGATCTACATCCCCTTCTTCGGCTGGGCGATGGGGCGGCTGGACATGATCCACATCGACCGCAGCAAGCGCGCCGAGGCCTGGAGCCGCGTGGCCGAGCAGGGCCGGCGCTACATGGCGCAGGGCAACTGGGTGATCATGTTTCCCGAGGGCACGCGCACGCCGCGCGGCGGCCAGGGCCAGTACAAGAGCGGCGGCACGCGGCTCGCGGTGACGACCGGCGTGCCGGTGGTGCCGATCGCCGTCAGCTCGGCGAAGTGCTGGCCGCGCAAGAGCTTCGTGCTGCGGCCGGGGACGATCGACGTCGTGATCGGCGCGCCCATCGCGTCGACGGGGCGCGATCCCGAAGAGCTGATGCGCGAGGTCGAGGCCTGGATCGAGGCGCAGATGCGGCGCATCGATCCCGAGGCCTACGCCGCCGAGGGCGCCGTGCAAGCCGCGCCGGCGGCCTGAGCCGCGCCGGCGCGCGCCGCCACTTCTATACTCGCGGTCCATGACGCGCCGGGCTGCGGGGAACGATCCCCACGCCAAACCCCCAAGCCAGCTCGACCTGCCGCTGTTCGCGCAGGACGACGCGCCATCCCCTCCCGCCGCCGCCTTGTCCGCCGGCTCCGCGCTGCAGGCCCCGCCTTCGACGGCGCTGCCGGTCCCGCCGGCGCCGGCCCCGATCGCCGCGTCCAGCCTGTTCCGCCACCCGCGCGCCTCGCGCGAGATCGACCTCGGCCATGCGGTCGTGGCCTACGAGTTCCAGCGCGCCCGCCGCCGCTCCATCGGCATGGTGGTGTCGGCCGAAGGCTTGTCGGTGCGGGCGCCGCGCTGGGTCGGCTGGGGCGAGATCGAGGAGGCGCTGCGCGAGAAGGCCGCCTGGATCCAGGCCAAGCTGGTCGAGCAGCACGAGCGCGCCCGCAAGCTCGAGGCCTCGCGCATCGAGTGGCGCGACGGCGCGACGCTGCCCTTCCTGGGCGAGACCGTGATCGTCGTGCTGGACCCGCGCACGACCGGCGCGGTGCTGAACAGCGACGCCGAGTCCCTGCCGGGCGTGCCGCGGCTCACGCTGCACGTCGGCCTGCCGCAGACCGCCACGCCGGAGCAGGTCCGCGACGTGGTGCAGGCCTGGCTCAAGCGCCAGGCGCTGCGGATCTTCGAGGAGCGCTGCGCGCACTTCGCGCCGCGCCTCAAGGTGCAGGTGCACCGCCTGGGCCTCAGCTCGGCGCAGACCCGCTGGGGCAGCGCCAGCGCCGACGGCTCGGTGCGGCTGAACTGGCGCCTGGTGCACTTCGCGCTGCCGACCATCGACTACGTGGTCGCGCACGAACTCGCGCACCTGCGCGAGATGAACCACAGCCCGCGCTTCTGGGATGTGGTGCGCTCGGTGATCCCGGACGTCGACGCGGCCCGCGGCGTGCTGCGGCACGAGGCCGTGCCGGCCTTCGACTGAGCCGGCGGCGGTCCGCTACCAGCCCAGCGGCCCCGCCCAGCCGCGGTAGAGCTTGGGCAGCGGCTCGGCGTAGTCGCCCAGCTTGCTGGTGCGCAGGCCCAGGCCGACCAGGCCCTCGGCCAGCTTGACCGCCGCGGCCACGCCGTCGATCACCGGCACGCCCAGGCGCTGCTGCAGCGTGCCGCACAAGCCGGCCATGCCGGCGCAGCCCAGCACGATGGCGCCGCTGCGGTCGCGGGCCAGGGCCTCGCGGGCGGCGGCCTCGGCGCGGGCGACGACGGCCTCGTCCGGTGTCTCGAGCGCCAGCACCGGGATGTCGGTGCCGTGGATGCCTCGGCAGCGCCGCTCGAAGCCGTACTTCATCACCAGGTGTTCGGCGATCACGCAGGTGCGCGTCATCGTCGTCACGACCGAGAAGCCGGTCGCCAGCATCGAGGCGACGTGGAAGGCCGCCTCGGCGGTGCCCAGCACCGGTGCGGCGGTCGCCTCGCGCGCGGCGTCCAGGCCCGGGTCGCCGAAGCAGGCGATCACCACCGCGTCGGGTGCGGGCAACGCGGCCAGGCGCAATTGCTCCAGCACGCCGGCGGCGCCGAAGACATCGTCGTAGTGCCCCTCGATCGATGCCGGCCCGAAGCTGGGCTGGGTCGCGACGATCTCGGTGCCGGGCGCGGCGACGCGGCGTGCGGCCTCGGCGATGCCCTCGGTCATCAGCGGCGAGCTGTTGGGATTGATCAGCAGCAGTTTCATCGTGGCTCCGTGATCATCGATGGTGCAGTTTGCATACAAACGCGGCCCGGAGACCCCGCTTCGTGCGCCGCCCGCGTTGTGCCGCTCCACGAGCAAGGACCACACCCAGGGCGGCGGTCGCGCGGCCGGCGGAGCTCGACGCGATGGCACATGCTTTGCATGCAAAGCGCGCCATGGATGCACGCACCGACCTGGACATCGTTCACCTGGTCAAGCGCTACGGCGATGCGGTCGCGGTCGCCGGCATCGACCTCAAGATCGCCGCCGGCAGCTACTGTTGCCTGCTGGGGCCGTCGGGCTGCGGCAAGACCTCCACGCTGCGCATGATCGCCGGCCACGAGCTGGCGACCGAAGGCGACATCGTGCTGGGCGGCCGCAACATCACCCACCTGCCGGCGGCCGAACGCGGCACCGCGATGATGTTCCAGAGCTACGCGCTCTTCCCGCATCTCAGCGCGCTCGACAACGTCGCCTTCAGCCTGAAGATGCGCGGCATCGACAAGGCCGCGCGGCAGAAGAAGGCAGCCGACCTGCTGGAGCGCGTCTCCCTCGGCCACCTGGCGCACCGAAAGCCTGCCGAGCTGTCGGGCGGCCAGCAGCAGCGCGTGGCGCTGGCGCGCGCGCTGATCACCGAACCCAAGGTGCTGCTGCTCGACGAGCCGCTGTCGGCGCTCGACCCCTTCCTGCGCA
>CAZUUU010000241.1:0-4769 GCA_964622685.1 uncultured Methylibium sp. | reverse complement strand
GCCGGCTTGCCGCTCTCGGCGGCCTTCTCGGTGGCGATCTTGCGCTCCTTGTCGACCAGGTCGCTCGGGACGTCGGCCTGCGACAGCGCGGCCGGCTTCATCGCCGCCACATGCATGGCCACGTCCTTCGCCGCCACGCCGTCGCCGGCGTACTCGACCATCACGCCGATGCGCGTGCCGTGCAGGTAGTGCGCCAGGCTGCCGCCGCCCGCGTAGCGCTTGAAGCGGCGGATCGACATGTTCTCGCCGATCTTGCCGATCAGGCCCTTGCGCACGTCCTCGAGCGTCGGGCCGAAGCCGTCCTGCTCGTAGGGCAGCGCCGACAGCGCCGCGACATCGGCCGGGTTGCTCCTGGCCACCAGGTCGGCGGCGGCCTTCACGAAGGCCAGGAAGGATTCGTTCTTCGAAACGAAGTCGGTTTCGCAGTTGACCTCGACCAGTGCGCCGGTCGTCCCGTCGACACTCGCGGCGACCACGCCCTCGGCGGTGACGCGCGCGGCGGCCTTGCCGGCCTTGTTGCCGAGCTTGACGCGCAGGATCTCCTCGGCGCGGTCGGCGTCGCCGTCGGCCTCGGTGAGGGCCTTCTTGCACTCCATCATCGGCGCGTCGGTCTTGGCGCGCAGTGCGGCGACCATGCTGGCGGTGATTGCAGGCATCGTGTTCTCCGTTCGGTGAGCCGGTCGCGGGCGCTGCCGCGGCTGCCGGCTCGATGGACTTGGAAAAAAGGGGCTGAACCAGCCCCTTCGAGAGTGCGCGGGGGCGCCGGCGTGCCGTCAGGCGGCGTCGCTGACTTCCACGAACTCGTCGGTGCTCTGGGCCGCCGTCACGATGTCGTTGACGGCGTTGACCTTGCCTTCGAGCACCGCGTCAGCGATGGCGCGCGCATACAGCGCCACGGCCTTGGCCGAGTCGTCGTTGCCCGGAATCACGTAGTCGATGCCTTCCGGCGAGTGGTTGGAGTCGACCACGCCGATCACCGGGATGCCGAGCTTCTGCGCCTCGGCGATGGCGATCTTGTGGTAGCCGACGTCGATGACGAACATCGCGTCCGGCAACGCGCTCATGTCCTGGATGCCGCCGATGTCCTTCTCGAGCTTGGCCAGCTCGCGCTCGAACAGCAGGCCTTCCTTCTTGCTCATCGCCTCGAGACCGGCCTCCTTCTGGGCCTGCATCTCCTTGAGCTTCTTCAGCGAGCCCTTGACCGTCTTGAAGTTGGTCAGCATGCCGCCGAGCCAGCGCTGGTCGACGTAGGGCATGCCGGCGCGCTTGGCCTCCTGGGCCACGACCTCGCGCGCCTGGCGCTTGGTGCCGACCATCAGGATGGTGCCGCGCTTGGCGGCGAGCGAGCGGGTGAACTTCATCGCCTCGTTGAAGAGCGGCAGCGTCTTCTCGAGGTTGATGATGTGGATCTTGTTGCGATGGCCGAAGATGAACGGGGCCATCTTCGGGTTCCAGAAGCGGGTCTGGTGTCCGAAATGGACGCCCGCTTCCAGCATTTCACGCATGGTGAACGACATGGGAGCTCCAAAGGTTGAGTCTTAAAACCGGCCAGAATCGCCCGGAATCTGCGCCGCGGTCGAGCCGCGCTGCGAGCTTCCTGGGCGACACCTTCTGGTGGCCGGGTTTGCGGATTGCCTTCCGATCCGTCCTGCCCGTCACCGCAGACGGCGCGAGCAAGGATCACTTCGAAAAGCGCTAGGAGTCTAACACGCCGATGAGCCCCGACCTGACCCGCTACCGCGCCCGGATCGTCGCCGGCGAGACCTCCGCCATGCTGGAGATCGATCGGTCGCTGGCCGCCCTCGCGGCAGCGCCGGCAGCCTTCCTGCACGTCGACGCGCCGGCCGCCCGCGCCGCCGCGACGGCGGTCGACGCGGTACGGGCCGGCGGCGGCCCGCTCCCCCCTCTGGCCGGCGCAGCCGTCAGCGTCAAGGACCTGTTCGACGTGGCGGGCCAGGTCACCGCCGCGGGCTCGCGGATCCTGGCCGACGCGCCCCCGGCCACCCGCGACGCGCCGGCCGTGGCCCGACTCCGAGAGGCTGGCGCCGCGCTGATCGGCCGCACCCACATGACCGAGTTCGCGTTCTCGGGCGTCGGGCTCAACCCGCATCACCCGACGCCGGCCAACGTGCCCCTGGCCCGCCTGGACCCCGGCACGCCACGCATTCCGGGCGGCTCCAGCTCCGGGGCGGCCGCCTCCGTGGCGAGCGGCGCCGCCTGGGCCGCCCTGGGGTCGGACACCGGGGGCTCGATCCGCATCCCGGCCGCGCTGCAAGGCCTGGTCGGCTTCAAGAGCACGGCGCAGCGCGTCCCGACCGCGGGTGCGCTGCCCCTGTCGACGACGCTCGACACCGTCTGCGCCATCACGCGCTCGGTGCGCGACGCCATCCTGTTGCACGAGGTGCTGGCGGCGCGCCCCGTGATGCGACGTCGGCGGCCACTGGGCGCAACCCGCTTCGCAGTCGCCACGACCAGCCTGCTCGACGGGCTGGAGCCGGTCGTCGCGGCCGCCTTCGAGGACGCGCTCGCCCGGCTGTCCCGCGCCGGCGCCGCCATCGAGGAAGTGGCCATGCCGGCACTGGCCGACCTGGGGCCGCTGCAGCTCCATGGCGGCTTCTCGGCCGCCGAGAGCTGGGCCTGGCATCGCCAGCACCTGGCCTCGGACGGCGCACGCTACGACCCGCGCGTCGCGCTGCGCATGCGCCGCGGCGCCGCGATGACCGCCGCCGAGTACATCGACCTGCACCACGCACGCCGCGCCTGGATCCTGCGCATGCGGGCCGCGCTGCGCGGCTTCGATGCGGTACTCTCGCCCACCGTGCCGATCACCGCCCCGCCCATCGCACCGCTCGAGGCGAGCGAGGACGAGTTCTTCCGTGTCAACGGGCTGCTGTTGCGCAATCCCTCGGTGGTGAACCTGCTCGACGGCTGCGCGATCAGCCTGCCGTGCCAGGCGCCGGACGCCTCCCCGGTCGGCCTGATGCTGTGGGCCGATCACCTGGCCGACGACGCACTGCTCGACGCCGCAATCGCCGTCGAAGCCTGCCTGGCCGATCGCCCATGAGGGTCGCGGTGATCGGCGCCGGCATCGTCGGCGTGAGCAGCGCCTACGAGCTGGCCGAGGACGGCCACGAGGTCACCGTGTTCGAGCGCCACAGCAGCGTCGCCGGCGAAGCCAGCTTCGCCAACGGCGGCGTCATCGCGCCGGGGCACGTCGCACCCTGGGCCGCACCGGGCATGCCCTCGCGGCTGCTGCGCGACTGCTTCGGGCGGGATCCGCTGATGCGCGTGCGCCCGACGCTGGAGGTCGCGCGCTGGCGCTGGCTGTGGCGATGGTGGCGCGCCAGCCGCGCCGCCGCCTACCAGCCGCATCGCGGCGAGCTGATGCGACTGACGCAGTACAGCCGCGACCGGCTGCGCAACCTGAGCACGCGGCTCAAGTTCGAGTTCGAGCGCACACAGGGGCTGCTGGTGCTGCTGCGCACCGAGCAGGACATCGCGACGGCGCAATCGGGGCTCGCCCTGCTGCGCGAGCTCGGCACGCCGTTTCGCGAAATCGACCGGGCCGCCTGCCACGCGCTCGAGCCCGGGCTGAACCGCGATCAGGCGCTGGCCGGCGGCATCCATTTCGCGCAGGCCGAGGCCGGCAATTGCCGGCAGTTCGCGCACCTGCTGCGCGAGGCGGCCGAGCGGCTCAACGTCGAGTTCCACTTCGGCACGGTCGTCAAGGCCATCCATCCCGGCGAGGCGGGCCAAGGCGCCCGCGTGCAGGTCGAGCAGATGGCACTGACCACCGGCTTCGTCAGCAGCCGCGCCAGCCCGAACAACGCGCCCGCCACCCAGACCACGGCGCACCGGGCACGCGCCGCGGCCCGCTATCTCGACCCGGTGTCGCACGAGCACTTCGACGCCGTCGTCGTCGCCGCCGGCGCCGATGCCGGCGAGCTGCTGGCACCGCTCGGCCTGCGGCTGCCGATGCAGCCGCTGTATGGGTACTCGCTGACGGCGCCGCTGCGCTCGCCGGAGCGAGGCCCGAAGGCCGCGCTGATCGACGAGCATCACCAGGTCGCATTCAGCCGACTGGGCCAGCGCATCCGCGTGGCGGGCGGCGCCGAACTCGGCGGCTCGCCGGAGCGGCATCGCCGCGGCGGCGTCGAGGCGCTGTACCGGCGCCTCGACGACTGGTTCCCCGGCGCGGCCCACATCGCCAAGCCCCAGGTCTGGAAAGGCGCGCGGCCGATGCTGGCGGACGGCCCGCCCCTGGTCGGCCCGGCGCCCCAGGCGGGGGTGTGGCTCAACCTCGGCCACGGCAATGCCGGATGGGCCCTGGCCTGCGGCAGCGCGCGACTGCTGGCCGATCTGATCGGTGGCCGCAAGCCGGCCTTCGACCCGGCGGCGCTCGATGTCGGACGCTACCGGGCGGGCGTTCCCGGCTGACGGCGGGTCTCATGGCAGCGCCGCAACGGATCGTCGGCCGGGATGGGCCGATGTCGCCCACGGCAATCTGGCCACTGCACGACACCGCCGCGAGCCGCCGCTGCGAGGCTCAGGCAGCGCTCGACCTGCCAACCCACACGCTGATGCAGCGCGCCGGCGTCGCCGTGGCCCGGCTGGCACTCGCGCTGGCGCCGCACGCCGGGCGCACCTGGATCTTGGCCGGCCCGGGCAACAACGGCGGCGACGGCCTGGAGGCGGCCGCACTGCTGCGCCGGGCGGGCAAGCGCGTCTCGGTCAGCCTGCTGGCCGCGGCATCGATGCCGGCCGACGCT
>CAZUUU010000240.1:0-4812 GCA_964622685.1 uncultured Methylibium sp. | reverse complement strand
GCGGATCACGTTCTTGTTGCCGGTGGCGGTGACGAAGATGTCGGCCTTGTCGGCTGCGTACTCCATCGTCACGACCTTGTAGCCTTCCATCGCGGCCTGCAGCGCGTTGATCGGGTCGATCTCGGTGACCCAGACCTGCGCCGACAGCGCCCGCAGGGCCTGCGCCGAGCCCTTGCCCACGTCGCCGTAGCCGGCCACCAGGGCCACCTTGCCGGCGATCATCACGTCGGTCGCGCGCTTGATGCTGTCGACCAGCGACTCGCGGCAGCCGTAGAGGTTGTCGAACTTGCTCTTGGTGACGGAGTCGTTGACGTTGATGGCGCGGAACAGCAGCGTGCCCTTGGCGCTCATCTCGTTGAGGCGGTGCACGCCGGTGGTGGTCTCCTCGGTCACGCCGATGATCTGCGCCGACTTGCGCGTGTACCAGGTCGGGTCCTTGGCCAGCTGCGCCTTGATCGCGGCGAACAGACAGGTTTCTTCCTCGCTGGTCGGGTTGGCGATCACCGATGCGTCCTTCTCGGCCTTCTGGCCCAGATGCATCAGCAGCGTCGCGTCGCCGCCGTCGTCGAGGATCATGTTGGGGCCTTCGCCGGCCGCGCCCTTGGCGCCGAACTCGAAGATGCGGTGGGTGTAGTCCCAGTAGTCGGCCAGCGTCTCGCCCTTGTAGGCGAAGACCGGCGTGCCCTGGGCCACCAGCGCGGCGGCCGCGTGGTCCTGGGTCGAGAAGATGTTGCACGAGGCCCAGCGCACCTGCGCGCCCAGCGCCTGCAGCGTCTCGACCAGCACCGCGGTCTGGATCGTCATGTGCAGCGAGCCGGTGATGCGCGCGCCCTTGAGCGGCTGGCTCTTCGCGAACTCCTGGCGGATCGCCATCAGACCGGGCATCTCGGTCTCGGCGATCTTGATCTCCTTGCGGCCCCAGTCGGCGAGCGACAGGTCGGCAATGACGTATTGGTCGGTGTGCAGCGGCTTCAGGACGGCGCTCATGGCTCTCTCCGGTTCGACGACGATGAACCGCAGGACGCGAAGGGGAGAGGGGGTGTGCCGACTCACCTCGCGTGTGGAACCTGCGGGTGAGCGCCGTTGCCTGGGTAGGGTTCGAGCCTGGCTGCCGTGGCCCGCGGGGCGGGACGCTGCGGCAGTTGCAACGCTCCTCGAACGGGGCGGAGTATAGCCGGGCTCAGCCCACCGCCGGGACGCGCAGCAACGCGATCACGTGCTCCAGCGTGACGGGTTTGCTGAAGTAGTAGCCCTGGTACTGGTCGCAGTCCATCTGGCGCAGCGCGTTGAGCTGCTCCGGCGTCTCGACCCCTTCGGCCACCACCTTCAGCGACAGCGAGTGCGCCATGGCCACGATGGCCCGGGTGATCGCCAGGTCGCTGGCGTCGCTGGGGATGTCCTTGACGAAGCTGCGATCGACCTTCACGCACTGCACCGGAAAGCGCTTCAGGTAGGTCAGCGACGAGTAGCCCGTGCCGAAGTCGTCGATCGAGAAGTCGAAGCCCAGGGCGCGCAGCTCGTCGATCGTCGCGCGGGCCTGCTCGGGCCGGCGCATCAGCACGCTCTCGGTGATCTCGAACTCGATCAGCCGCGGGTCGACGTCGAGGCTGGCGACCAGCCGGCGCACGTCGTCCACGAAGCCGTCGGCCGACAGCTGCAGCGCCGACAGGTTGATGGCCGTGCGGAAGTCGCCGCCCGCCGCATGCGCCAGCTGCGGCGCTGCCGCGAAGCCCATCTCCATGATCTGCGCGCCCAGGGCGCGGATCAGGCCGGTGTCCTCGGCCACCTCGATGAAGTGGCCGGGCATCAGCAGGCCGCGCTCGGGGTGCTGCCAGCGCACCAGGGCCTCGACGCCGCAGATGCGCCCGGTCGGCAGGTCGACGCGCGGCTGGAAGTGCAGCACGAACTCGCGCCGCTGCAACGCGTGCCGCAGCTGCGACTGCAGGGCGAAGCGCTCGCGCCCGTCGACGTCGTCGGACTCGGAGAAGAAGCTGTAGCCCGCGCGGCCGCCGTTCTTGGCGCGGTACATCGCGACGTCGGCGCGCTTGAGCAGCTCCTCGCTGCTGTCGCCGTCGCGCGGGAAGACCGCGATGCCGACGCTCGCCGACAGCGCGTGCTCCTGGCCGCCGACCAGCAGCGGCGCCGCCAGCGCGTCCAGCACGCGCTGCGCCATGCGCGCCGCCGCCTCCGGCGAGTCGATGTCGTCGGCCAGCACGTAGAACTCGTCGCCGCCCATGCGCGCCGCGCGGTCGCCGGCCCGGATGGTCGCGCGCAGCCGGCGCGACACCTCGCGCAGCACCTCGTCGCCGGTGTCGTGGCCGAAGCTGTCGTTGATCTGCTTGAAGCCGTCGAGGTCGATGAACAGCGCTGCGAGCTGGCTGCCGCGCCGTGCACCGCGCGCCACCGCGCCGTCCAGCAGCTCCTTGAAGAGCGCGCGGTTCGGCAGGCCCGTCAGCACGTCGTGCTGCGCCAGATGCCGCACCTGCGCCGCCTGTCGGTCGTTGTCGATCGCCACCGCGGTCAGGTCCGAGTACTCTCCGACCAGCTGCAGCACCGGCGCGCCGGGCTGGCCGGTCTCGGGCAGCGTCAGGTAGATCGCGCCCATCACGCTGCCCAGGCGGTTCATCAGCGGCCAGGCGGCGGCGGCGCGGACGCCGAGGGCGCGGTACTCGGCCCGCAGGCGGCGCGGTGCGGCAACGGCGTCCACGTCCTCGACGACCACCGGCGCGCCGCTCAGCACGGCGCGCGAGATCAGCCGCGGGTTGTCGTCGCGGATGACGTAGTCGGCCTCGGGCTGCAGCGTGTCGACGCGCAGGCTCGGCGAGTAGCCGCCGGCGAAGCTGCTGCCGTCGCCGCCGACGACGAACACCGCGCAGTGCGCGCCGGGCGTGTGGTGCTCGATCGCGATCGCCACCTCGAGCAGCACCTTCGCCAGCGGCTCGCGCTCGGCGATCAGGGCCAGCACCGCCTGCTGGCTGGCCTGGCGGCGTTCGAGCCGCTTGCGGTCGCCGATGTCGCGGAACACCACCTGCCTGGCGTTGCGGCCGTGGAACTCGGTGTCGGTGGCCAGGAAGTCGCACTCGACCTTCTGCCCCGTCAGGCTCAGCAGGCTGATTTCGCCCATCTCCCGCACCGCCTCGCCGCCGGCGACGCGGCGCATGCGCTTGTCGTGGCCGGCATGGCTGTCCGGGTGCACCAGCACGCGCAGGTCGAGGCCGCGCAGGTCCTGGCCGGCGCGGCAGCCGAGCATCGCGCGCAGCTTGCTGTTGCACAGCAGGATCTGGCCGTCGACGTGCACCAGCATGCCGTCCGGCGCGTGCTCGATCAGCTGCTCGAAGCGGCGTGCCGAGTCGATCAGCTGCTCGCGCTGCCGCTGCAGCTCGCGGTCGCGCTGCGCCTGGTGCTGCGCCGCCAGCAGGTGGTCCAGCGCCCGCGAGATGTCGGCGCACAGGCCCTCCAGCAACGACACCATCGCGGCGTCGAAGTGCTGCGCCTCGCGCGCGTGGAGCACGAGGCTGCCGACCGGCTCGCCGTGCTCGAACAGCGGGAAGCAGCCGATGCCGCGGAATCCCGCTGCGACCGCGTAGGCGGACCAGTCGGTCGGGTCGGCCCACTGCGTGACGTCGTTCTCGATGATCGCGCGCCGCTCGCGCATCACGCGTCCGCTCAACCCATCCCCCTGCAGCCGGCCGGCGCCGGTGAGCCGGGTCACGCGCTGCGGATAGTCCTCGGGGCCGCCGGCCTGGGCGACCACCTGCACCGTGCCGCTGCCGACATCTCCCAGCCCGGCCCAGCACAGCGCGAAGCGCCCGTGCACCACCGCGGCCTGGCAGACCTGCGTCAGCAGCGCCGGCCGGTCGCCGGACTGCGAGATCGCGCGATTGACCGCGCTCAGCATCGCGTACAGGTCGCGCATGCGGATCGCGTCGCGGCGCTCGGTCTCGCGCTCGGTCTCGTCGACCAGCACGCCCGAGACGCGCAGGCCGCGACCCTGGTCGTCGGCGGCGGTGACGCTGCCGCGTATCGCGATCCAGTGCAGCTGGTGGGCGCTCGAGTGCAGGCGGAACAGCGCCTCGTGGACGCCGCGCCGGGCGGTGTCGCCGCCCTTGAGCATCGCGATGATGGCGTCGCGGAAACGCGGGCGGTCCTCGGGGTCGACGCGGGCCAGCAGCTCGGCGCCGCTGCGCACGTCGCTCAGCAGGCCGGGCGCCAGGAACTCGTCGACCTCGTCGCCGAACTGCAGGCCACCGTCGGTCGGCGACCACGAGAAGCTGACCTGCCGCGCGCAGCGCTGCGACAGTTGCAGTAGTTCGGCGGGGCTGGCGCCGAGGTCTCGCGGTTTCATCCGTCACCCCTTCGATCCGGATCGCTCCGCCGATACCGGCGCAGCGATCCGCGGCACCGCGCGAACGCGGCACTCGACACCCTGCCGCTGATATCGGGCGACCGGCCGCCAGCTTGAGCCGGGCAGGCCCGAGGCCGGACCGCCGCGCCGGTCTCGGAGACAATGCGGCACCTCAATCCCGGGCCGCGTCGTCGACGCCGGTCCGGCGACGGGCGCCCTGCCGGGGCGTCTCCTGGAGCCCCCACCGTGTCCGAGTCCCCGATCCCGCCCGCCCTGCCCGGCGAAGTGCGCCGCCGTCGCACCTTCGCGATCATTTCCCACCCCGATGCCGGCAAGACCACGCTGACCGAGAAGCTGCTGCTGTTCTCGGGTGCGATCCACATCGCCGGCAGCGTGAAGGCGCGCAAGGCCTCGCGGCACGCGACCTCGGACTGGATGGAGATCGAGAAGCAGCGCGGCATCTCGGT
>CAZUUU010000239.1:0-4843 GCA_964622685.1 uncultured Methylibium sp. | reverse complement strand
GCGCAAGCGGCGCAACGACTTCGTGCGCAAGCGCGAGTTCGACATGCTGCGCAAGATCCGGCGCGAAGGGCTCCCGCCGGACGGCCTGGCCGCGCTGCAGGGATCCGACCTCGACGACTCCGACCAGCCGCGCGCCAACAGCGTGGCCCGTCCCGACGACGCCGCGGTCAAGGCCAAGATCGACGAGATCGAGCAGCAGATGGAAGGCGAGGTGATCGCCCGCCGCACGACCACGTCCCCGCACCCGCCGTCGTTCTACAACGCGCCGACCGTGCAGGGCGGCTTCGACGAGCACGCGCCGTCGATGAACGAGCCCTTCCAGGTGGCGCCGCCGGCGGCCGCGCCGGTCCCCGTGCCGCAGGCGCCGGTCGCAGCGCCCGTCGCCGCCGCACCGGCCCCCGCGGCCGGCAACGGACTCGACTGGCCGTCGGCGCCGGCGCCGCTGACGGCCACGCCGGCCCCTGCGGCCAAGGCGCCGGCCCGGCCCGCGCTGGGACCGCAGGCCGGCTCGGACTTCAACAATCCCTTCGCGGTCGAGGTCAACGAGATCGCGCACGACCCCGAGCTCGATGAAGCGGTGATCTCGTTCGCGAACGCCGAGTTCGAGTCCTGCGAGCGGTCGATCACCGGCCTGATCGGGCCGGACGGCGAACGGGCCAACCATGCCGAGACCTGGCTGGTGCTGTTCGACCTCTACCGGGCGACCGGCCAGCAGCAGCCCTTCGAGAGCCTGGCGCTGGACTACGTGCAGCGCTTCGGCTGGTCGGCGCCGCAGTGGTTCTCGATCCCCCAGCTGGTGGCCGCCGAGGCCGCCGCCGCAGCCGCGGCCGGCACGCCCAGCGCGGTACGGGTCGAGGGCGCGGTGGGCTGGGTCGCACCCGCCCAGCTCGATGTCGAGGCCGTGAGCCAGCTGCGCGCCAAGACGCTGCAAATGCCGATGCCCTGGGTGCTGGACTGGGGCGCGCTGCGCGGCGCCGAGCCGCAGGCCTGCAACGAGCTGAGCGAGCTGATGCGCCACTGGGCGACGCAGAAGATCCAGATGCGCTGGATCGGCTTCGACCAGCTGCTCAAGCTGCTGACCGACACCGCGCCGACCGGCGTGCGCGATTCCGACCCGGTCTACTGGCTGCTGCGCCTCGAGTCCCTGCGCCTGGCCAATCGCCCCGACCAGTTCGACGAGGTCGCGATCGACTACTGCGTGACCTACGAGGTCTCGCCGCCGTCCTGGGAGAAGTCGTCCTGCATCGTCAAGATGGCCGACTCGACCGGCATCACGCTGTCCTCGCGCGCGATGGTCACCGACGTGTCGACCGGTTTCGCCGAGTCGCAGGTGATCGAGGAAGCCGGCGGGCTGCGGACCTCGGCGGTCGAGCTCTCGGGCCAGCTGGTCGGCGACATCGGCAACGTCCTCAGGCTGCTCGAGACCCAGCTCGGGGCGGCGTCGGTCGTCAACGTCAACTGCGCCCGGCTGATCCGCATGGACTTCGTCGCCGCCGGTGACCTGCTGAACTGGGTGCTGAACCGCCGCAGCGAGAACCGCCTGGTGCACTTCGACGACGCCCACCGCCTGCTGGCGCTGTTCTTCAACGCGATGGGCATCAACGAGCACGCGCGCGTCAAGGTGCGGAACATCTGACCACCCCCGTTGCGGCTGTGCCGCTCCCCGAGGGCCACGAAGCGGCCCTTTCAGGTCCGCGGGGGGCGCCGCTGGCGGACCGGCAGAGCCGGATCCGCGGCGGCCGCTGGATCTGCAAGTTCGATCGAACTCCATGGACTCCTACCACGGCACCACCATCGTCAGCGTGCGGCGCGGCCGCGAGGTCGCACTCGGCGGCGACGGCCAGGTCACGCTCGGCCACATCGTGGTCAAGTCGAGCGCACGCAAGGTCCGCAAGCTCTACAAGGACCAGGTGCTGGCCGGCTTCGCCGGCGCGACGGCCGACGCCTTCACGCTGTTCGAGCGTTTCGAGGCCAAGCTCGAGAAGCACCAGGGCCAGCTGGCGCGCGCCGCGATCGAGCTGACCAAGGACTGGCGCACCGACCGCGTGCTGCGCCGGCTCGAGGCGATGCTGGCGGTGGCCGACCGCGACACCTCGCTGATCATCACCGGCAACGGCGACGTGCTGGAACCCGAGCACGGGATCATCGCGATCGGCTCCGGCGGCGCCTACGCCCAGGCCGCGGCGCGTGCGCTGCTCGACCACACCGAGCTCTCGGCGCGCGACATGGTCAAGCGCTCGCTCGAGATCGCTGGCGACCTGTGCATCTACACCAACCAGCACCACACGGTCGAGGTGCTGGGCGACGACGCCGACGGGAAGGACGCATGAGCTCGATGACGCCGCAGGAGATCGTCTCCGAGCTCGATCGCCACATCGTCGGCCAGAAGGACGCCAAGCGCGCGGTGGCGATCGCCCTGCGCAACCGCTGGCGCCGCCAGCAGGTCGACGACAAGCTGCGGCCCGAGATCACGCCGAAGAACATCCTGATGATCGGGCCGACCGGCGTCGGCAAGACCGAGATCGCGCGGCGGCTGGCGAAGCTGGCCGATGCGCCCTTCATCAAGGTCGAGGCGACCAAGTTCACCGAGGTCGGCTACGTCGGCAAGGACGTCGACACCATCATCCGCGACCTGGTCGATGTGGCGGTCAAGCAGACCCGCGAGACGGCGATGCGCGCCCACCGCGCGCGGGCCGAGGATGCGGCCGAGGAGCGGCTGCTCGACGCCTTGCTGCCGTCGCCGTCGGGGCACCCGGGCTTCGGCCTGACGCCGACGGCCCCCGCGGCCGACAGCACGGCGCGCCAGACCTTCCGCAAGCGCCTGCGCGAGGGCACGCTCGACGACAAGGAGATCGAGATCGAGCTGGCCGAAGCACGCCCGGCGGTCGAGCTGCTCGGCCCACCCGGCATGGAGGAGATGGCCGAGCAGCTCAAGGGCATGTTCGCCAGCCTCGGCCAGGCGCGGCGCCAGGCGCGCAAGCTGAAGATCGCCGAGGCCCGCCAGCTGCTGGTCGAGGAAGAGGCGGCCAAGCTCGTCAACGAGGACGAGATCCGCACCCAGGCGCTGGCGGCGGCCGAGCAGAACGGCATCGTCTTCATCGACGAGATCGACAAGGTGACCTCGCGCAGCGACGGCGCCACCAGCGGAGCCGAGGTGTCCCGCCAGGGCGTGCAACGCGACCTGCTGCCGCTGGTCGAGGGCACGACGGTCAGCACCCGGCACGGCACGGTGAAGACCGACCACATCCTCTTCATCGCCTCGGGCGCCTTCCACCTCAGCCGGCCCAGCGACCTGATCCCCGAGCTGCAGGGGCGCTTCCCGATCCGCGTCGAGCTCGGCTCGCTGGGCGTCGACGACTTCGAGGCGATCCTCACGCAGACGCATGCCAACCTGACGCGCCAGTACCAGGCGCTGCTGGCCACCGAGGGACTGGCGCTGGACTTCCGGCCCGAGGGCGTGCGCCGGCTGGCGCAGATCGCCTATGACGTGAACGAGCGCACCGAGAACATCGGTGCACGGCGGCTGGCCACCGTGATGGAGCGCCTGCTCGACGAGGTCAGCTTCGACGCCCCGAAGCTGTCGGGGCAGACGGTGACGATCGACGCCGCCTACGTCGACGCCAAGCTCGGCCGGCTGGCGGTCGACGAGGACCTGTCCCGCTTCATCCTGTGAGGGGCACGCCGTTGCCGCGCGCCTGGCGCTCGGTCGCGAGGGTCAGCAAGCCGTCGAAGATCAGCGAGTCGATCAGCTCGTAGCCGATCGCCAGGGCCGGGGCGACCTTCCAGCCGGCACCGCCGGTCACGAAGCAGTGCGGCACTTCGCCGCCATGGCGCTGCAGCTGGCGGTGCATGCGCTCGATCGCGCCGGTGATGGCGTAGGTGCCGCCGCTGGTGAGCGCGTCGCTGGTGTTGGTCGGGAACTCGCGCACCTCGCCGGTGGGCACGCGCAACCCCGCCGTGCCGGCTTCCAGGGCCTTGAGCATGATCCCGTGGCCCGGCAGGATCAGTCCGCCGAGGAAGCGGCCGTCCGCGTCGAGCGCGTCGACGGTCACGGCCGTGCCGGCCATCACGACCAGCACCGGCCCGCGCCGGCCGCTGGCGCGCAGGCGGGCACGCGCGCCGATCAGCGCGACCCAGCGGTCGCTGCCCAGGCGCATCGGATGGTCGTAGCCGTTCGTCACGCCCGCCTCGGCGGCGCTGGACACGACCCAGCGCGGCGCCACGTCCCACATCTCCAGCTGCTCCTCGACGCGGTGGCGCACCGAGTCGCCCGCGACGCAGCAGCCGATCATGGTGGCCGGCGGCGCGAGGCGGGCCCAGTCGCCTTCGTCGAGCTGGTCGATGGTCTCCAGGAACAGCGCGCCATGCGCGATCGGCTCGCTGTCGAGCTCGAGGGACGCGTACTGCGCCCACTTCAGCCGCGTGTTGCCGATGTCGATCGCCAGCAGCGTCATGGGCGCGTGTTCATTCCGAGTGCGGCCCCGGGCTGGTGTCTTCGTCGACCAGCGTGTTGCCCAGCCCGAGCAGCTCGCGCGCGCGGATCAGCCGGCCCTGGGCCTCGCGCGGCCGACGCGCCTGCACCAGGCTGCGCTCGATCTGCCACACCAGCTCGATCAGCTCGTAGCGGGTGCGCGCGCGGCCGACGCGCAGCGCCGTCAGCGAGCTCATGACCGGGCCATCGACGAGCAAGGTGCCGATCAGCAGGCTGCGCACCTCGGACAGCAGGCTCTCCTCGCTGCCGTCGCCCACCGGCGCCGGGGCGCGGGCCGGCGCGGGCGGCGGCAGCGCTGCGGCGCGCTTGGCGGGCCGCTGGGCGGGCGTCAGCACCGGCGCCTCGGGCAGG
>CAZUUU010000238.1:0-4845 GCA_964622685.1 uncultured Methylibium sp. | reverse complement strand
CGCCTGAACGGCACCCAGCGCGATCGCATCGCCGAGGTGCTGCTGCTGATCCACCTGAAGGACGAGGCCCAGCGCCTGGCCGGCCTGCTGTCGCACGGCCAGAAGCAGTGGCTCGAGATCGGCATGCTGCTGATGCAGGACCCGCGGCTGCTGCTGCTCGACGAGCCGGTGGCCGGCATGACGGACGAAGAGACCGAGCGCACCGCCGAGCTCTTCCTGTCGCTCGAGGGCGGGCACTCGCTGGTGGTGGTGGAGCACGACATGAGCTTCATCCACGCGCTGACCAAGGACAACCCGAAGAAGAAGGTCACCGTGCTGCACGAGGGCCATGTGCTGGCCGAGGGCTCGCTGGCCGAGGTGCAGGCCAACGAGCAGGTGGTCGAGGTCTACCTCGGGCGCTAGCCCGAGGTAGACCTTCGGTCGTATGTTGCGCTCCCCCTGCCCCCTCCACGAGGGGGTTCCAGCATGAGGACGACGATGCTCGAGGTCGAAGATCTTCACCAGTACTACGGCGGCTCGCACATCCTGCGCGGCGTCGGCTTCACCGCGCGCGCCGGCGAGGTGACGGTGGTGCTGGGCCGCAACGGCGTCGGCAAGACGACGCTGCTGAAGTCGCTGATGGGCCTGGTACCGATCCGCAGCGGCAGCATCAAGCTGGCCGGCCAGCCCATCACCGCCAGCACGCCCTTCGAGCGCGCGCGGCTGGGCGTGGGCTTCGTGCCGCAGGGCCGCGAGATCTTCGGCCGGCTGACGGTCGAGGAGAACCTGCGCATGGGCCTGGCCAGCAAACCGGGCGGCACGACGATCCCGGCCGAGCTCTACGAGCTGTTCCCGGTGCTCAAGCAGATGCTGGGTCGCCGCGGTGGCGACCTGTCGGGCGGCCAGCAGCAGCAGCTGGCGATCGCGCGTGCACTGGCGGCAGGCCCGCGGCTGCTGATCCTCGACGAGCCGACCGAGGGCATCCAGCCCAGCATCATCAAGGACATCGGCCGCGTGATCCGCAAGCTGGCCGACCGCGGCTCGATGGCCATCCTGCTGGTCGAGCAGTACTACGACTTCGCCGCCGAACTGGCCGACCAATACCTGGTGATGGAGCGCGGGCAGGTCGTGCAGCGCGGGCGCGGCGCGGACATGCACGCCGACGGGGTGAAGGCGCGCATGTCGATCTGACTGCCCCGCAGCCTCAGCGGATCGCCACCGGATTGATGATGCCCTGCACCCCGCCGGTGAAGCGCGACACGCCCAGCACGAACATGAACTCCCAGGCCTTGTCCTTCGCCAGCGCGGCGGTGTCCATGTTCTCGAGGATGTAGATGCCGTTCCTCGGCAGCAGGATCTGGTGCACCTCGAACACGCCGACGCCCGGCTCGAAGGGGATGGCGTCCAGGCCCCAGGTGTCGGCGCCGACCGCGAGGACCTGCTTGCTGGCCAGGTAGAGCGCGCCGTCCTTGCCGAGCCCCGGCTCGCCCGAGATGAAGCGCTTGTCGTCCTTGCCGACCAGCGACTGCCAGCCGGTGTGGAACAGCACCACGTCGCCCTTGCGGATCTCGATGCCCTGGCGCCTGGCCTGCTCGTCGATCTCCTTGCGGTTGAAGGCCGTGCCCTCGGGCAGCAGGTCCTTGCCGTAGTAGGCCGTCATGTCGAGCAGCACGCCGCGCGTGACGAAGGGCGGGATCTTCTCGACGCCCAGCTTCGTCAGACCGTTGGCCTGCACGAACTCGCTGTTGCGGTTGCAGTTGTAGTAGACGTTGTCGACGCCGATGTGGCCCAGGCCGTCGATCTGCGAGCCCGTGCCGACGTAGCCCATGTAGATGTCGTCGTTGTAGTTGGTCCTGGTCGGCCCCAGGCCGATGCCGCCGGCCTGCCCCGGCTGATTGACCACCAGCGCCCAGCTGCGCGGGCCGAAGGCCGGCGTCTTGCTGTTCGTCTCGACGCCCAGGCGGTAGGTCTTGCCGGTCTTGACCAGCTTCGCGGCCTCGAGCGCCAGCTGCGGTGTCAGCAGGTTGGCCGCGCCGATCTCGTCGGCCGGCCCGTACTTCGACTTGCACCAGTCGTCGGACGCGGCGGCCAGCGGCAGGCCGGCCGCCAGCAGCAGCGCGGCGACGCAGCGCCTGGGGAGGCGAACAGGGTTCATCATGGGCAGCTCCTTGATGGGGGTTGTGGACGCAGGCGCTCTGCGGCGCCCTGGGCTCGGACCGGCGCACGATAGCGGCCGCGCAGGTCTGCTGCCACCACGTTGTCAGCAGGGCCCAGGCAAGATCGCTGTTTCGCCCCAGGAGAGACATCCCATGAATGCCCCCAGCGGCCTCGCGCCATGCTCTCCGAAGCACTGATCGCCCTCGAGCCCCTGCCGATGCGCCGCGCCGACCGCCTGTTCCAGCTCGTCCAGCTCGTGCGCGGCCGCCGGCTGTCGACGGCCGAGCTGCTGGCCGAGCGTCTGGCGGTGTCGGTGCGCACGGTCTACCGCGACATCGCCGACCTGCAGGCCCAGGGCGTGCCGATCGAAGGCGAGGCGGGGGTCGGCTACCGCATGCGCGCCGGCTACGACCTGCCGCCGCTGATGTTCGATGCCGAGGAGGCCAAGGCCCTGGTCGCGTCGGTGCGGCTGGCGCAGCCGCGCCTGGATGCCGAGCTGGCGCAACAGGCCGAGGCGGCGCTGTCCAAGATCGTCGCCGTACTGCCCGCGCCGGCCCGCGCCGCCGCCGAGAGCCTGGCGCTCTACGCCCCGGTGCCGGCCTTCGACGCCGCCACGCGCGAACGGCTGCTGACGCTGCGTCACGCCGCCGAGTCGCGCGCCAAGCTGCGCCTGCGCTACGTCGACCTGCACGGCGAAGCGAGCGTGCGCGTCGTGCGGCCGCTCGGCTGCTTCCTGTGGGACGCGGTCTGGACGCTGGCAGCCTGGTGCGAGCTGCGCAAGGACTTCCGCAACTTCCGCGTCGACCGCATCGCCTCGATCAAGCCGACCGGCACGCAGTTTCGCGACGAGCCGGGCCGCACGCTGGCCGACCTGTGCCGGATCGAGGAGACGCGGGCCGGGCAGCGTACCGCTCAGTAGCGCATCACCAGCGTCACGCGGAAGGACCGGCTCTCGATCGGGTGGAAGTGGATGTCGGGCGTGGCGACGCCCGAGGGCTCGCTGGCCAGCCGCGACTCGTAGTAGTAGTCGATGGCCGAGGCCTTGCGGTTGGCGAGGTTGTAGCCCTCCAGTTCCACGCTGAGGTCGCGCGTGAGCTTGTAGCCGACGCGGCCGTTGAGCGTCGCGGTGCCCTTCGAGCGCACGCTGTTGTCCTCGAGCAGCGGCCGGGGCCCGAACCAGCGGGCCTGCAGCGCACCGAACCACGGGCCGAGGTTGTCGATGGCGATCGCCAGCGAGGCCACGCCTTCCACCGCGCCGGGGATGCGCTGTCCCTCGGGCGCCGCGTCCTTGAAGCGCGCGCGCGCGAAGGCGATGTCGGCATCGACCGTGAGCCAGTCGTTCAGCCGGTAGTAGTTGGCCAGCTCGAAGCCGGTGCGGCGGCTGGGCCGCGTCGCCTCGGTGCCACCGGCATCGCCGATGAAGAGCAGCTCGGAGTCGATGTCCAGGCGGTACAGCGACAGCGAGGTCTGCAGGCCCGACAGCAAGGAGGTGCGCGCCCCCAGCTCATAGCCCTTCGACCGCACCAGCGGCGTGACCTTGTCCACCGGATCGCCGCTCGCCGGGTCGACGCTGATGGTGGTGCCGCGCGCGTCGTTGCTGTGGAAGCCGGTGCCGGCGTTGACGTAGAACTCGGTGCCGTCGAAGGGACCGAAGATCAGGCTGAGCTTGGGGCTGGCGAGCGTGTCGCTGGCCTTGCCGGAGTTGGCCGGGTTGTCGCTCTGCACGTCGAAGCGGTAGTGGTCGATGCGCACGCCGGCCACGCTGCGGAAGCTCGGCGTCCACGGCACGAGCGTCTGCGCGTACAGGCCGAGGCTGCTCTCGACGACATGGTCGCGGCGCGTGGTGGCGAGGGTCTCGCGGCGCAGCGTGCGCAGCAGGCCGTTGTGGATGTTGTCGTTCTGGAACTGCGCGCCGAACGTCGTCTCGGCCGCCCGGCCGAGCAGCGGCGTGGCCAGCGTGTGGCTGGCGTTGACGCCGGTCGTCACGCGGCGGTCCGGCTGCGCGAACTGGTCGCCGTTCACCTCGTCGTCCAGGAAGTAGGTGAAGTTGGAGTACAGGTCCAGCCGCGACGCGACGACGTAGGCGTTGAGGCGCGTCGAACTCGCCTCGCCGGTGCGCCGCCATTCGCCCGACAGGCTGTGGCGCTGTGCCCGGCCGCCGTCGCTGGGGTCGATGGTGTCGAAGCGGCCCAGCTGGCCGGCATCGACCGCGCGCTTGGGGATCTGGTCGGTGGCGTTCCACTTCGCGTCGTAGGCCATCAGCGTGGCGTTCCAGCCGTTGGCGCGGTCGCCGCGCGAGTAGCGCAGCACGCCGTTGAAGCGCCGGTAGTCGTCGGGGTTCACGAAGGGGCCGTCGTTGTGCATGCCTTCCAGGGCGTAGAGCAGGTGGCCCTCGCCTACCACCGGCGAGTCCGCCAGCAGCACGCGGCGAAACCCGTTCTGCCCCAGGCCGATGCTCGCGATGCCGCGCTCCAGCCGGTCGGCATAGAGCACCTCGACCGCGCCGGCCGACGCGAAGTCGCCCTCGCTCGCGTCGTAGCTGCCCTTCTTGTAGCGCAGCCCGGTCGCCAGTTCGGGGATCAGGAAGTTGAGGTCGGTCCAGCCCTGGCCGTGCGCGTGGCTGCGCTGGTTGACCAGCATGCCGTCGACGGTGGTGCGCAGGTCGGTGCCGTGGTCGAGGTTGAAGCCGCGCAGGTAGAACTGGTTGGC
>CAZUUU010000237.1:0-4846 GCA_964622685.1 uncultured Methylibium sp. | reverse complement strand
CGTCATCGACGAGCTGACCGAGCTGGTCGAGGAGGCGGTGCTGGCCGAGTTCGAGCGCCTGTCCGAGCGCGGCGGCGTGCTCGGCGCGATGGAGACCGGCTACCAGCGCGGCCGCATCCAGGACGAGTCGATGCACTACGAGATGCAGAAGCACACCGGCGAGTACCCCATCATCGGCGTCAACACCTTCCGCAACCCGCACGGCGACGCGGTGCCCGAGGTGCTGGAGCTGGCGCGCTCCACCGACGAGGAGAAGCAGTCGCAGCTGGCGCGGCTGGCCGACTTCCATGCGCGCCATGCGGCCGAGGCGCCGGCGATGCTGGTGCGCCTGCAGCAGGCCGTCATCGAGAACCGCAACGTGTTCGAGGTGCTGATGGAGGCGGTGCGGGTGTGCAGCCTCGGACAGATCACGACGGCGCTGTTCGAGGTCGGCGGGCAGTACCGGCGCAGCATGTGAGGCCCCGGGGCCGACGCCGATAATCGGCGCATGGCCTCCGCGCAAATCGCGTCCCGCGCCAGCGAGGCGGTGTCGCTCGCCCGCCGGGCCTGGCGCCTGCTGCACCAGGATGCGGCGCGGTCGATCGCGGTGGCCGACCGCGCACTGGCCGTCGCCCAGGCGCACGGCGACGCCGCCGGCGAGGGCTGGGCCCGGCTCGCGCGCGGATTCCACCTGCTGTACTTCGCCCGCCCACGCGACGCGGCGCCGGAGCTGCGCGCCGCGCAGAAGGCCTTCGACACGGTCGGCGACCGGGCCGGCCACGTGCTGGCCCGCACCGGCCTGGCGCGCGGCCTGTGGCGCGAGGGCCGCTTCGACGAGTCCCTGGACGCCGTGCTGGCGCTGCGCGACGAAGGCCTGCAGGTGCTGCGGCACGACCAGCGCGGCGTGCTGCTGAACACGATCGCCGGCTGCTACTCGGCGCGCAACCAGTCCGAGCAGGCCTTCGCCTACATGTACCAGGCGCTGCGCGACGCGCGGCCGGCCCGCGGCCACGGTTTCGACATCGTGCTGCACTGCAACCTCGCGCACGAGCTGCTGCAGCTCGGCGACTACGACGAGGCGCTGCGCCACATCGACGCCGGCCTGGCGCGCAGCGACGAGCGCGGCAATGCGCGCCTCGTCAGCGTGCTGCTGATCAACCGCGTGATCTGCCTCACCGAGCTCGATCGCGCCGCCGAGGCGCTGACCGATGTTGCACGCGTGCGGGCGATCCCGACCGACACCGGCGGACGCGGCCGGCTCGCGGCGCACTTCGAGACCCTGGCGATCGCGGCGCTGCGAGCCGGCGACCTGGCCGTCGGCCGCGCGCTCGTCGAACGGGCGCGCGCGGCCGAACGCGAGGACATCCCCGAAGAGCGCATCGAGCTCGCCATCGCCTCGGCGCTGCTGGCGCGCGCCGAGGGTGACCTGGACCGGGCCGTCGCCGACCTGGAGGCCGAGCGCCCCGCCCTCGAGCGCGGCGACAAGGGCCTGAGCCTGCGCGTGCGCTGCACCGCGCTGCACGCGCTCTCGCAGGCGCTCGAGGCGCGCGGCGACGCGGCCGAGGCGCTGGCCGCCCTGCGGCGGTGGCAGGGACTGGCCGCCGAACGCGCCCGGATGGCCTCGCAGGCCCATGCCCAGGCGGCCGCGTTGCAGACCGAGCTGCTGCTGCTGCAGCGCAAGCTCGACGAGAAGGACGCGCAGCGCCGCGCCACCGAACGCGCGCACGCCGAGCTGGCCGCGATCAACGAGCAGCTGTCGCAGAAGATCGCCGAAGTGCAGTCCCTGCAGGCCGCACTGCAGCAGCAGGCGACACGCGACGCCCTGACCGGCCTCTTCAACCGCCGCCACCTCAACGAGGCGCTGCCCGCGCTGTGGGCGGCGGCGCGGCGCGACGGCCGCCCGCTGGCGCTCGCGATCATCGACCTCGACCACTTCAAGCAGGTCAACGATCGTCACGGCCACGATGTCGGCGACCGGCTCCTGGCCGCGTTCGGGCACCTGCTCGCCACCCGGCTGCGCCGCGGCGACATCGCCTGCCGCTACGGCGGCGAGGAGTTCTGCGTGCTGATGCCCGGCACCGAGGCCGGCGCGGCGCGGCGCAAGCTCGAGTCGCTGCTCAAGCGCTGGCGCGCCGAGGCGCTGCTGATGGGCGGCGCCGAGGCCGCCGGCACGACCTTCTCGGCCGGCGTGGCCGACTCGCACGGGGAAGGCGACTCGGCGCAATCGCTGCTCAAGCGCGCCGACGAGGCCCTGCTCGACGCCAAGCGCGAGGGGCGCTGCCGCGTGCGCCTGGCCCTGGCGGCGGCCGGGGCGGCTGCTTGAGCGGCGGCGGGGCTCAGGACAGGATCGCCCGGCGCACCGCCGCCAGCGGCGCGTCGTCGCGCAAGCCCTCGTCTTCGACGCCGAGCTGACGCCACAGCGCCTCCAGGTCGATGCGCTCCGCGCGTGCCCCCAGCTGCCGATGGAGCTCGGCCAGCGTGGTCTGGCGGACCGCCGCATCGGCCGTCGCCAGGATGCGGTCGACGGGCCAGGCGGCGTGATAGCTGCCACCGCCGGCCAGCACGCCCTGCAGCGCCTGCTGCAGGCCGAGCCGGCCCTCGCTGCGCTGCCGGATCCGCACGTCGGCCAGCAGGCAGAACAGCGCGCCGCCCCAGTAGGTGCGACCCCAGGTCGGCGTGTGGTCGAGCCCGCGATCGCCGGCTTGCGGCTGGCCCTGCGGCATCGCGCGCCGCCACTCGCGCCAGACTTCGGCCGGCGGCAGCAAGCCGGCGCGCGCACGGGCCACGCCTTCGACGTAGGTGGCGATGCCTTCGTGCAGCCAGTTCTGCGACCGCGGCACGCGCGGGATCGCCAGGTGGATCATCTCGTGGACCATGATCCAGTCGGCCAGCAGCTGCGCCGGCGTGGTCCGGCGGCCGAGCCGCACGCGCACCAGGAGGCCGGTTTCGCCATGGCTGGTGTGGCCGGAGCGCACGCCGCCGCCCTCGAACGGGATCGCGAGGATCTCCGCCGCAGCCACCGGGAAGCGTCCGAAGTAGCCCGACACGGCCATCGCCGATCGCTCGATCCAGGTGCGTGCCTCGGCACGCAGGGCCGGATCGAAGCCGGGCGCGAACTGCAGCTCGAGCCGCGCATCCGGCAGCGCCAGCGACTCGACGACCGGATCGGCCTCGACTTGCCCCGCGGCCCGGCCTGCCCACCACAGCCCCGCGGCCACGCACCAACGACGACGATCGGTGTCCATCGACGCTCCGCAGTCCATGCCGCGCGCGACGATGCCTGCGGCCCCTCCATGCGGTCGGCGAGCCGACCGCCGGCCTTACAGCGCGACGGCGTCGCGAAGAACTCGCCGACGATGGCCCGCCACGCGGCGAGAGCGGGGCCCTGGCGGAAGTCGATCGTGTGGTCCGCCAGCGCGTCCCGGAAGATCATCGGCACGTCGCGTTCGGGCGCCTCGATGCCGCGCTCGACGCGGTCGCCGCGAGAGCCCTTCGCGGCCGCGATGACGGTGCGCACGAGAGCTTGTGCGTCGCACCAAACCGCCTTGCACCTCGGCGGCGCGCCGATGCGCCTCGGCAAGACTTGGACAGACCCGGGCAACCCCTAGTCCGTGTCTCATTCTGAGCCAGGCTGCAAGAGCTCCCCGAGAGTGGTCAGGGTCTGTCCTAGGTATCAGCCCGGGAACCGCAGGAATACAAAAGCGTCGGGGAGCGCTACGGAGCAAACCCAAAGCTGTACCCATCCATTCCTACCACGGAGACGACGATGAAAGTTACTAAGCATTCGGGTTGGCGCCTGATGCGCCCCCTCGGATTGGCCCTGCTCGCCGTACCCGCCGCCGTGATGGCGAACGCGGACGTCGAGAAGAACATCGCCAATCCCAAGAACTGGGCGATGCAGGCTGGTGACATGTTCAACCAGCGCTACAGCAAGCTCGACCAGATCAACAAGGGCAACGTCGGCAAGATGCAGGTCGCGTGGACGTTCTCCACCGGCGTGCTGCGCGGCCACGAGGGCTCGCCGCTCGTGATCGACGGCAAGATGTACCTGCACTCGCCGTTCCCCAACAAGGTCTTCGCGATCGATCTCGACACGCAGAAGATCATGTGGAAGTACGAGCCGAAGCAGGACCCGGCCGTCATTCCGCAGATGTGCTGCGACACCGTGAACCGCGGCCTGGCCTATGCCGAGGGCAAGGTCTTCCTGCAGCAGGCCGACTCGAACCTGGTCGCGCTCGATGCCAAGACCGGCAAGGTCGTGTGGAGCGTGAAGAACGGCGACCCGAAGCTTGGCGCCGTGAACACCAACGCGCCGCACGTCTTCAAGGACAAGGTCATCACCGGCATCTCCGGCGGCGAGTGGGGCGTGCGTGGCTTCGTGGCCGCCTACGACATCAAGACCGGCAAGCAGGTCTGGAAGGGCTACAGCGTCGGCCCCGACGCCGAAATGCTGATCGACCCGGCCAAGACCACCACCTGGACCGACGGCGCCGTCAAGCCCGTGGGTGCCGACTCCTCGCTGAAGACCTGGAAGGGCGATCAGTGGAAGATCGGCGGCGGCACGACCTGGGGCTGGTACAGCTACGACAAGGCGCTGAACCTGATGTACTACGGCACGGGCAACCCGTCGACGTGGAACCCCGCGCAGCGCCCCGGCGACAACAAGTGGTCGATGACCATCTTCGCGCGTGACGTCGACACCGGCATGGCGAAGTGGGTCTACCAGATGACCCCGTTCGACGAGTGGGACTTCGACGGGATCAACGAAATGATCCTGGCGGACATCAACGTCAAGGGCAAGCCGACCAAGGCGCTGGTGCACTTCGACCGCAACGGCTTCGCGTACACGATGGACCGCGCCACCGGC
>CAZUUU010000236.1:0-4878 GCA_964622685.1 uncultured Methylibium sp. | reverse complement strand
GGCGGTGCATCTGCAATCGCCATAGCGACCGCGCGCTGAACAGCCACCGTGGCGCGCGCCGCGGTTTCCTCCCCCGAGGCTTGTCCGACACCTGCCCTCAGATCGGCGCAGCCCGAAGGCTCGCTGCGCACGCGGGCAGGTGTCCGACAACCCTAAACAAGAGCGGTCCTTCCGGACCGCTCCCAAAACCCGCCCGCCGCGCACCGGCGAAAGTCGGTGTTCGGCCGCGAGTGGCTGCCGGTTCGTTCAGCCTTGCCGGGCGGCATTCGGCCTTGCTTAAGATGCGTGGAATGAACGAGCGCACCCTGGGGAGCATCGAGGCCGTGGACCGTCCGGCACGGCGGGACCGGCCCGCCTTCGACCCGGAGCTCCGCGCGGGTTTGGCGATCGTAGGGGGAATGTTTCCACCAACCATCACCAGCGACCTGATCGACTTCATGCGTGTGTCCTACGCGGGGCCGTCTGTGGACACGCTGATCGGTGGGCGAAGCATCTGCTGCGAGGAACGGGTGTTTGAAGGGTACGAGGGACACGCGCTCAAGGCATCTGTCTTCCGTCACGAGCGGGCTTCCGGGCTGCGCCCCGGCGTCCTCTTCGCGCACTCCGGCGGGCTAATGTTCGGCGATCGGTTCAGCGGGCTGGACCGGATGATCGATTTCGTCGAACTTCTGGGGGTCGTGCTCGTGTCGATCGAGTACCGACTCGCGCCCGAGCATCGCGACCCGTATCCGCGCGAAGACGTGTACGCGGCGCTGGAGTGGATGGCGTCGCACGCGGAGTCGCTCGGCGTGCGTCTCGATCGGCTGCTAATCGCCGGCGCCAGCGCCGGAGGCGGACTCGCCGCCGGTGTGGCCCTCGCAGCGCGCGATCGCGGCGGGCCCCGTCTGTGCGGTCAGCTGCTCGACTACCCGATGCTCGACGACCGAGGCCTCACGAAGTCCACTCGGCAGTTCGACGGGATCGGCGTCTGGGATCGCGTCAGCAACGAGACCGGGTGGAGCGCGCTGCTCGGCGACGCGCGCGGTGGACCGGACGTGTCGGTGTATGCCGCGCCGGCCCGTGCGACCCAGCTTCACGATCTGCCGCCCGCGTTCCTCGACGTCGGTAGTGCCGAGATATTCCGGGACGAGACCGTCGCCTATGCGGACGCCCTGTGGAACGCCGGTGGGGACGCCGAGCTGCATGTCTGGCCGGGTGGCTTCCATGCGTTCGATATCTTCGCGCCACACACCGCACTGTCGCGCGGCATGATCGCCACGCGGAGTGCATGGATGTCGCGCGTGCTGGGGGACTGAGGGCGGTATGCAGGAACTGCTGGCTCGACTAAAGGCCCTCGATCCCAACGCCAGCCTGGCGTTGAGGATCATTGCCTGCTTCGACGAATTGGTTCGGGGCGGGGTCAACATTCACGGACTGCTCGGTGCTGCGGCCTCGCTGTCAGGCTGTGTGGCGGGCTACGCGGGCCATGAATCGGCGCGCACGCTGCGCGTTTCGCCAGGCGGCGAGGTTCTCAAGGACGGCGGAGTAGAGAAGCGGGTCGGCGCACTCGAAGCCGACGGCATGACGGTCTGGCTGGAGCGCGACGGGCCGGCCCGCGTGAACGACCGGATGATCCTCGAGCGTCTGGCGCTCGCGCTGGCGATCCGCAGCGGGCACACGGCGGAGGATCCGTTGCGTCGGCTTGGCGATCTGCTCGACGCCAACGTCGACGTGGAGCAGCGCCGCGCGGCCGCCGCGAAGCTCGGATTGGCGCCGCGGCAGAAGCACCGCGTCGCCACCTTGCCGCTCTTCGCGACGTGGAACCAGCACCGCGAACTGCTGGAGGATGTGGTGCACACGCGCTTCGGTCCGCTGCACGTCTGCGTGCTGCGCGCCGATGTGAAGCAGATCGACGCCAGCCCCTGCGGCATCGGGGTGGCGACGGGAGTCGACGACCTCCACCGGTCGTTCGCGACCGCGCTCGTGAGCCTGCGCCTGTGCGCCATTCCCGAGGTCCCGGTCGTCGTCGCCGACGACTACGGCGGGCTGGTCGATCTCCTGGCCCAGTGCACGATCGATCGACCCTTGCTCGACGTCGAGGAACTCGAGAGCGTGATGCAGCACCCCTGGGCCGCACAGACTTTGGATGCGCTGCTTCGCTCGGCCTCCATCCGCGACGCGTCGCGCATCGCCGGCGTCCACCACAGCACGATGCAGGCAAGGCTGGAGACGATCCGCGGTCTGCTCTCGTTCGACCCCATGGACGGCATCGGCCGCACCCGGGTAGGGCTCGCGTTTCTGGCTTGGCGCGTTCGGCATTCGACTGCGCTCGACCTCCCGCCACCCACCGGCCGCTAGGGTCGACCGCCAACTGGCGGGATGCGCCCGCCCCCCGGCGCGCCGGGCGGCGGTTACCGGCGTTCGGTTTGATTGTTACCTTCCCGTCGTCACAGGCACGTCGCTGGAGCTGCATTCCGTCGGGTCCTCGGCCCGAGCACACCCATCCTGCACTCTGGCGCCGGTCCCGCGGCGGAGACCCAATCAAATTGGAGACAACATGACAGACCTGAAGAAAGCGATCGACACCGTGCTCGACGGCGTCACCACGGGCACGCCGCGCGTGCCCGGGGTATCGGCGGCAGTGACCGACCGCCGCGGCACGATCTACGAAGGCGCTCGCGGCGTCCGCAACACCGGGAGCGGGGAACCGTTCCAACCCGACACCGTGTGCGCGATCTTCTCGACCACCAAGGCCATCGCCGGCACGGCGTGCCTGCAACTGGTCGAGGAAGGCCTGCTCGACCTCGACGCGCCCGCCAAGGAGTACGTGTCCCAGTTGGGGGACATCATGGTGATAGAGGGCTTCGGCGCCGACGGCAAACCGAAGCTGCGCCCCCCGCGTCGCGACGTGACCACGCGCCATCTGCTCACGCATACCGCCGGCTTCACCTACGACTTCTTCAACGAAACGTACACGCGCTTGGCGAACGAGCAAGGCCAGCCCTGGGTGGTCGATGCGTCGTGGAAGTCGATCAAGACACCGCTGCTGTTTGATCCGGGCGAACGCTGGGAGTACGGCAGCAACATCGACTGGGCCGGCATGGTGGTGGAGGGCATCACCGGCAAGCGCCTCGGCGAAGTCATGCGGACGAGGATCCTCGATCCACTCGGCATGACCGACACCGCGTTCACGATGACTCCCTCGATGCAGTCCCGACAGGCCACGATCCACGCGCGCGAGGATCGCGACGGCTCGCTGATCCCGCTCAACGGGGTCACGTTGCCGCAGGATCCGGAAGTCCACATGGGAGGGCACGGCCTCTACGGCACCGCGTCGGACTACGTGAAGTTCATCCGCATGTGGCTCAACGACGGGCGCAGCGACAGCGGAGAGCAGATCCTGCGACCCGAGACCGTCGAGATGGCGTCCCGCAATCATCTGCCGAAGGGGATGCACATCAAGATGCTGCCCGGCGTCGGTGCCACCTCGACGGCGGCCTCGATCCTGCCGGTGTCCAAGCCGCGCCTGTCCAACGACGCGGAGTTCTTCCCCGGCATGCCCAAGACCTGGGCGCTTACGTTCATGATCAATGAGGAGGCCGCGCCCACGGGCAGGCCCGCCGGCGCACTGGCCTGGGCCGGCCTCGCCAACCTCTACTACTGGATCGACCGTGCGAACGGCGTCGGTGGCTATTGGGCGACCCAGATCTTCCCGTTCGCCGATCCGACGTCCGTGGCAGGCTTCCTAGCGATGGAGAAGGCGACGTACCAGCACGCAACATTGCGCGCGCGCTGAGAAGAACCGGAGCCCAACTCGCCGCGGCGCTTGACCATTGGCGACGCAGTTGACTGGCATTCAGCTCACCAGTTCCGGGATGCGACGGACGGCCTCGGAAGCCGTCCCGTCACCCTGGGACCGGTCTTGCCGAGATCCAGAGACTGCTTTGGGTCGTGGGGAGCCGGCGAGCCGCCAGCCGCGGAAGGCGGCGATGCGATGGACAAGCGACGTTCGTGGGCTTGCTGACTGCTTTGGGGCCGCATCGCCGCCTCTCGCGATGTCGAGCCGAAGTCACGCGGCCGGCCACGAGCAGTCATCAACGAACGGCAGCTTTCGGGCTGTTCATCGCCCCAGCGCCCACCCAGAGCGAACCAGATCAGGCGCCCGCGCGCAACTCCCTCACGCCGCGGCCCAGCTTGCGACGCAGCAAGGCGCGCAGGGTCACCCCGTCCGCGTAGCCGACCTGCGCGGCAATCTGGTCGATGCTCTCGCTGCCAGTGCGCAGCAGGTGCACAGCGCGCTCGACACGCAGATCCTGGAAGTACGACAGTGGTGACTTGCCCAACACCCCCTGCAGGCGCCGCGCCAAGGTGCGTTCGCTGGCCCCCGCTGCGACGGCCGCCTCGGCCAGCGAGAACCCGTGCGCGAGGTGCTGTCGGGCCCAGCCCTCGAAGCGCTGGACCACCGGGTCGGCATGGGCGAGGTGATCGGGGATCACGAACTCAGCTTGCGAGCCGCGTGCCTCGACCAGCAGGTAACGCGCGACAAGCGCCGCCAGCGTCGGGCTGCAGCTGCGCACGATGCTCAGCGCCAGATCAAGGTGGGCCAAGGCGGCGCCGGCCGTGGTGAAGCCGGCCGAGTTCACGAGCATCCGGGAATCATCGAGCAGCACGCGCGGATAGCGCTGCCGGAACATCGGCGCCAGCCACCATGAGGTCGTGGCGCGTTGACCGTCGAGCAGCGCGCTCTCCGCCAGCAAGAAGGTGCCGGTGCAGGCGGCACCGACCGCCGCTCCGGCGCCGGACCACTGCTGCAGCGCGACGAACGCGTCGGCCACGTCCGCAGATGTTGAGATCCACGAACCCTGCTAGCCATGTCCACGAGCCGTGCTAGCGAGACTT
>CAZUUU010000235.1:0-4885 GCA_964622685.1 uncultured Methylibium sp. | reverse complement strand
GCTGGCGGCGGTGGTGATGGTGGCGAACAGCGTCGAGGCGGCGATGCCGAAGCGCGCCTCCTTGCCCTCCATGTTGCCGCCCGGCTGCGTGGCCGTGGCGGCCTGGTCGACGCCGAGCGCGGCCAGGACCGGATTGCCCTGCTGCTCGGCCATCGTCGCGGCAACGACGAAGGCGACGAACAGCAGCGTCATCGCCGCCAGCACCGCCCAGCCCTGGCGCAGGTCGCCGACCATGCGCCCGAAGACGAAGCACAGCGCCGCCGGGATCGCGAAGATCGACAGCATCTGCAGGACGTTGGTGAGCGGCGTCGGGTTCTCGAAGGGGTGCGCCGAGTTGGCGTTGAAGAAACCGCCGCCGTTGGTGCCCAGCATCTTGATGGCCAGCTGCGAGGCCACCGGCCCCATCGCGATCGTCTGCGTGCCACCGGCCTCGAGCGTCTTCACCTCCGCGTAGGCCGACAGGTTCTGGATCACGCCCTGGCCGGCCAGCACCAGCGCGAACACGAAGGCGAGCGGCAGCAGGATCCACAGCGTCACGCGCGTCAGGTCGACCCAGACGTTGCCGATGGCCTGCGCCGAGTGGCGCGCGAAGCCGCGCACCAGCGCGATCACGACGACGATGCCGGTGGCCGCGGACAGGAAGTTCTGCACCGTCAGCGCCAGCATCTGGGTCAGGTAGCTCATCGTGGTTTCGCCGCCGTAGCCCTGCCAGTTGGTGTTGGTGACGAAGCTGATCGCGGTGTTGAAGGCCGAGTCCGGCGTGACCGCGGCCAGGCCCTGCGGGTTGAGCGGCAGCACGGCCTGCCAGCGCTGCAGCGCGTACACGGCCAGCACGCCGAGGCCGTTGAAGACCAGCAGGCCGACGGCATAGCGCGACCAGCCGGACTCGACATCGGGCCGCACGCCGGCCAGGCGAAAGAGCGGGCCTTCGAGGCGGCGGCCGAGCGCGAAGCGCCCGGCCATCACCGCATCGATCAGCCGCGCCAGCGGCCAGGCCAGCGCCAGCAGCACGGCCAGGTAGGCCGCGAGCTGCATCCAGGCAGCGGCGGTCACGAGAAGTCCTCTGGCCGCAGCAGCGCGGCGACGAGGTAGATCAGCAGGCCGGCGGCCAGCACGGCCGCGGCCAGGTCCCAGCCGCTCATGACCGGCCTCCCGGGCCCTGCAGGGCCAGGCAGCCGCGGATCAAGGCGTAGATCGCGAGCCAGAACAGGCCGGCCAGCGCGAGGTAGACGACGTCCATGACATCCTCCGTTGCGATGGAGGCATGCTAGGAAGCGGCGCGTCAAGACGGTCGCAAGATTGCGGCCGGGGGCATCAAGAACGCATCAAGAAGCCGTCGCGCAGCGTCCGTTTCATTCGAAACCTGCGGCGCGCGGGCGGCAATGCCGGCGCAACGGGCCGGGCCTGGAATGTCGCCATGACGACCGCAACCACCCCACGAGTCACCGGCCCCTTGCGGGTAGCGCCCCACCGCAGCAGCGACGCCACCGACGCCGACACCGAGTGCCTGGACCTGACCGACGGCCGCCGCCTGGCCTTTGCGCGCTATGGCGACCGCGCCGGCCGGCCGCTGGTCGTGCTGCACGGCTTTCCGGGCAGCCGACTGCAGGCGGCCTTCCTCGACGACAAGGCGCGCCGGGCCGGCGTGTGCCTGATCGCCCCGGACCGGCCCGGCTTCGGCCGCTCGACGCACGCACCGCAGCGCACGCTGTGCAGCGGCGCCCGCGACGTCGCCCGGCTTGCCGACCACCTGGGCCATGCGCGCTTCGACGTCATGGGCATCTCCTGCGGCGGCGCGCACGCGCTGGCCTGCGCGCACGAACTGCCGCAGCGCGTGGGGCGCGTGATCCTGATGGCCGGCATGGGCCCGATGGACCTGCCAGCCATCCGCGATGGCCAGCTTCCCGTCCTGAAGGCGATGTTCGCGCTGGCGCGCCGGCACCCCGCGCTGGTCAGTCCGATGCTGGCGCTGGACCGGGCGCTGTACCGCCGCGATCCGCAACGCGCGGTGAAGATGGTGGCCGGCATGCTGTCGGCGCCCGACCGCCGGCTGCTGGCAGACCAGCCTCGGGTGGCCGAGCTGTTCGGCGCCAGCCTGGCCGAGGCCTACCGCCCCGGCCTGCGCGGTGCGATGCGCGAGGCCCACTTGATCGGCAGCCGCCGCGACCACGCGCTGAGCCGGATCGAGGTGCCCGTCGACGTGCACCAGGGCGCCTGGGACCGCCACGTGCCGCCGGCGATGGGCCGCTACCTCGCGGCGGTGCTGCCGAACGCGAGGCTGCACGCCTACGACGACGAAGGACACCTGTCGATCGTGTGGAACCGCTTCGAGCAGGCGGTGGAGGCGATGGCGCGCTAGCGTGCGATGCGATGCCGCGCCGGCCGCGGTTCAGCGCCCCAGGTTCTTCAGCCGCGCGGCCTCGACGATCTCGATCCAGTAGCCGTCGGGGTCCTTGATGAAGGCCACGTCGCGCATCTTGCCCTGCTCGGGCCGCTTGACGTAGGTGACGCCGTTCTCGTCGAACCAGCGCACCGCCGCGTCGAGGTCAGGCACCGAGAAGCAGATGTGGCCGAAGCCCTGCGGCTGCGCGTTGCCGTCGTGGTACTTGAAGTCGGCCTGCGCCTCGGTGCCCCAGTTGTGCGTCAGCTCGAGGATGCCGCGCTGCGCGAAGGTCCAGGCGGTGCGCTCGCCGACGTCGTCGGGCGCCGCGGCCTCGCCCGCCTGCGGCCGGTGCAGGAAGTACAGCGAGAACTTCATCTCGGGAAAGTCGAGCTTGCGCAGCACGCGCATCCCGAACACCCGGGTGTAGAAGTCCAGCGCCACCGCCGGGTCCTTGACCCGCAGCATGCTGTGGTTGAGCGTGAAGCCGTCCGACGCGGCGTCGGGGCGGGCGGTGACGCCCGGGTGGGTTTCGGTGGTGAAGCTCATGCCGTGATTCGCCTGAAGTGGAGACCTGCCCGAGCCGTTGCGCCCCGGGCCGGCGGCCGTGTGGCACCGCCCATGGGGCGGCGGGCCGTTCAGCGTACCTCGATCGTGGCGCGCATGCCGGCGTCGGTGTGCGAGCGTGTGGACATCACGTCGTCGAACCGGCCGGTGCGTACCGGCAGGAACCACCACTCCAGCGACGCGCCGGGCTTGAGCTCGACGCGGCGCACCGGGCCGTAGACCTCGGACAGGACCCTGCCGTCAGCGGCCAGCGCGACGACCTTGCGCGAATAGACCGCATCGGCCAGGCCCTGCGAGCCGAAGTAGTAGCTGTGCGGGCTGGGGTTGTCGAGCCGCAGGATGTAGAGCTTGCCGGTCTCGAGCGTCAGTGCGTCGGGCTCGAAGCGGTGCTCGCCCTTCGCGTTGCCCAGGCTCATCGACAGGCGCACCGGCTCCTGCCGCGTCAGGTCGCCGGCCGCCTGCGCGGCGATCGCCATGCCGGCGAGCACGCCCGCCGTGAGCATCCGGCCCGTTCGCATGAGGCGTGGGCCTACCTGGCCTGCAAGGTCAGCGCGACCAGGAACTCGGCGAGGTCCAGCGTGCCGTCCTTGTCGGGATTGGCCGCGTCGAAGGTCTTCCTGGACTTGATGCCGGCCTTCTGCGCCTCCTTCCAGTCGAGCGTGCCGTCCTTGTCCGGGTTGGCGGCCTCGAACATGGCGGTCACCGCCGCGAGCATCTCCTTGCGGTCCAGCGTGCCGTCCTTGTCGGGGTTGGCGGCCTCGAACACCTTCTTGGAGATGCCGAACTTCAGCGCCTCCTTCAGGTCGAGCGTGCCGTCGTTGTCCGGGTCCGCCTTCTTCATCGCCGCGTCGATCTGGGCGTCGGTGGGCGTGGCCGCCGTGGCGAACGAGGCGCCGACGATCAGGGCCAGCAGGGTGAGGGTGCGCTTCATGGGAGGGGCTCCGGTCGGTGGGCGGGGAGAGGCTAGCAATGCTGGTGCGGCGTGGGGCGGGAATTTGTCCCGAGTGCAGGGCCGCCATGCTGGCGTCCTTGGTCGCGATAACGGCTGCGGATCGATGGCCCGCGAAGCCGACCCCTGCGGGGCACTCTTGGGGGGGGTAGGGCTGCACGGGGTCCATCTCTACGCTGCGTCGAAACCTGTTCAGGTCTCGGGGGGTGAATGAAGCAGGCCTTGAATGACAGCGAGCCGGTCGTCACCGGGTCGTCGGCCGCGGGCGGCGCTGGCCCGTCGGAGCCGGGCCCTCACAGCTCTCCCGCGTTGCTGGCCCTGTGCATGCTGGCCCGCCTGCATCGAGTGGCAGCCGATCCGGCGGCGCTGGCGCACCATCTCGGCAAGACCGTCAACGCTTCCTGGAACGCGGCCGACCTGCTGCTCGGTGCCAAGCAACTCGGCCTCAAGGCCAAGCTGTCTCGCACAAGCGCTGAACGTCTGTCAGTCACGCCGCTGCCGGCCCTGGCCATTCTGCGTGATGAGCAACGCGGTACGCGCACCGTCCTCCTCGCCCAATGCGACGGCCAGCGCGTGCTGCTGCAGGACCCGGCCGGCGAGGCCGGTGGCCGCCCCACCATCGAGCCCCTGTCGGTCTTCGTCGTGCAATGGACCGGCGAACTCATCCTCGTCACCAGCCGCGCCAGCGTGGCCGGCGAACTCGCCAAGTTCGACTTCAGCTGGTTCATCCCCAGCCTCGTCAAGTACCGCCGGCTGCTGGGCGAGGTGCTGCTCGTCTCGCTGTTCCTGCAGCTCTTCGCCCTCGTCAGCCCGCTGTTCTTCCAGGTCGTGATGGACAAGGTGCTGGTGCACCGCGGCCTGACGACGCTGGACGTGCTGGTCATCGGCCTGCTCGTCGTGGTGGTGTTCGAGAGCGTGCTCACCGCGCTGCGCACCTACGTCTTCAGCCACACCACCAGCCGCATCGACGTGGAGCTGGGCGCGCGCCT
>CAZUUU010000234.1:0-4923 GCA_964622685.1 uncultured Methylibium sp. | reverse complement strand
GTGATCTTGCGGCGCTTCAGGATCAGCGCGCCGTCGGCGTCGAACACCAGCTGGGTGTTGTAGAGGCTGCCGTGGTCGCGCTCGTTGACGCCCAGCACGACGACGATGCCGCGCGCCCGCGCGCGCTCGGCCACCGCCCGGGTCACCGGACCTGGCACCGCGACCGCATGCTCCATCAGCCGCAGGTGCGGCGCGCCCTGCAGCACCGGCGGCAGCACGAAGGAGAAGTACGGGTAGTAGGGCACGAAGGTCTCGGGGAAGACCACGAGCTGCGCGCCCTGCGCCGCCGCCTCGTCGATCGCCGCGAGCACGCGCTCGAGCGTGCCCGCGGGCCGCTCCAGATCGGGCGCGATCTGGACGGCCGCGGCGCGGACCATGCGGGGCGCGCTCATGCTCAGAGCGTCCAGGTGTCCAGGATGAAGGCGTTGGACTTGCGATGCAGCAGGATGATGTCCAGCACGTCCAGCGGGCTGATCGGGCGGATGCCCTCGATCAGCGAGCCTTCGCCGTGCCCGTACAGCGCCTGCAGCGCAAAGCGGCAGGCGTAGACCTTGCCGCCCTCGGCGATGAACTTGGTGATCTGGTTGTTGAAGTTCTGGTGACCCGGGAAGGCCTCGTCGCCCAGCGTCGGGAAGCCGCGCTTCACGCCCAGCGTCACGCCGGGGCCGTAGAGCAGCACCGAGGTCTCGAAGCCCTTGCGCTGCAGGCGCGTGGCCTGCAGCAGGTTCACGAAGCCGATCGATCCCTCGAAGGCGACGGTGTGGAAGGTGACCAGGGCCTTCTCGCCCGGTTCGGCCTTCACGTCCTCGAAGACCTTCTCTTCGTAGTCGACGAGGTGTTCGCCTTTCTCGTTGGCGGGGCGGGTGACTTTGGGCATGGCAGGACTCCGTTGAGTGGGGAGGGTTGGCGACGAGCGCGCGTCCTGATTCGCACGCGGCGTGCCATCGCAGCACCGCCGGGAGCGGGCGGCGATGCGATCAAGCGCCGATCAACGCGCGGCGATGCGCTCGCGGGCACGAGCGGACTTTTTGCAAGCGCTCGTTGCGCCGCCGCGCGCCGGCGCAGCGGCGCGATCAAGCGCACCGCAGCGGCGCGGCCACCTGCGATCAATGCCTCCGATCAATGGCCGTCGTCGCACCGCGCCGGGGCGTCATGCGGCCGGGCCGGCGGCGTCTTGATGGCACGAACGATGCAATCAACAGGCCCATGCCCGCGACCCTCAAGCCGATGCAGCACTGGCGCCGCCGCCTCGACGGCAGCCCGCGACCGGCCTACCTGCAGATCGCCGAACTGATCGCCGAAGACCTGCGCAGCGGCCGGCTGGCCGCCCACGAGCGCCTGCCGACCCTGCGCGAGCTGGCCGAGGCGCTGGACCTGAACTACACCACCGTCGCGCGCGCCTATGCCGAGGCGCGCAAGCGCGGGCTCATCGACTCGCGGCCCGGCATGGGCAGCTACGTGTGCGGCGCGCGGCCGGCCCTGCCGCTGCGCGGCGGCAGCGGCGCCGAGATGACGATGAACCTGCCGCCCGAGCCGCAGGACGCGCAGCTGCTGGACCGCATGCATGCCAGCGCGGCCGAGCTGTTCGCCCGCAGCGACCTGTACGCGCTGATGCGCTACCAGGACTTCGGCGGCACGCCCGAGGACAAGGAGGCCGCCGTGCACTGGCTGCGGCGCCACCTGCCGGGCTGCGAGACGGCGCGCGTGCTGGTCTGCCCCGGCATCCACAGCGCGCTGGCGGCGCTGATCTCGCAGCTGGCGCGGCCGGGCGAGACGATCTGCGTCGAGTCGCTGACCTACCCCGGCATCAAGGCCATCGCGACGCAGCTCGGCGTGCAGCTGCACGCGCTGCCGCTCGACGACGAAGGCCCGAGCGCGACCGAGTTCGAACAGGCCTGCAAGACCCTGCAGCCCAAGGCCCTGTACTGCAACCCGACGCTGCTGAACCCGACCACCGCCACCGTGACGCGGCGCCGCCGCGAGGCGCTGGCCGACGTGGCGCTGCGCTACAGCATCCCCATCATCGAGGACGACGCCTACGCGATGCTGCCGCGCCAGGTGCCGCCGCCGCTGGCGCTGCTGGCGCCGGAGCTGACCTACTACGTCACCGGCCTGTCCAAGTGCCTCGGCGCCGGCCTGCGCACCGCCTACGTCTGCGCGCCGGGCGAGCGCCAGGCGCAGCGGCTGGCCGGTGCGCTGCGCGCGACCACGGTGATGGCCTCGCCGGTCACCAATGCCCTGGCCACCCGCTGGGTGGCCGACGGCACGGCGCAGGCGATGCTGGAGGCGATCCGCGACGAGTCGATCGCGCGCCAGGCCCTCGCGGCCCGGCACCTGGCCGGGCACGCGGTGCTGGCCCAGCCCGAGGGCTTCCACCTGTGGCTGCCGCTGTCCTCGTCGTGGAGCGTGGTCGAGTTCGCGTCCTACCTGCGCACCCAGGGTGTGGGCGTGGTGGCCAGCGCGGCCTTCTCGACCGACGGCGATCCGCCCGACGCTGTGCGCATCTGCCTGGGCGGCCCGCTGACGCGCGAAGGCTGCGACGACGCGCTGCGGCTGATCGCCAGCACGCTGGAACACCCCCGCCACCCGCACGCCACCGTCGCCTGACGCAGGCGCCCGGGGATTCCGGCAGGAATTCGCGGCCTGCGCGTCGCTGCCCGCGGCACGCGTGCGTTTCGCACTCGCGCACGCCGCACCCGGCCCCCTACGATGGAATCGTCTGCATCGAATGAGGAGGGGAAGATGAAGACGACACGAGTTCAAGCCGTCCGGTCCACGACCGCACGCGAACGGATGCTGAGCCACTGGCTGCCGCTGGGCGCCGCCGCGGTCTTCGCGCTGACGCTGGCCGCCACCCAGGCCTTCGCGGCCGGGACGGCCGTGCCGGGCGAGAAGCAGGACAGCGGCCTCGGCGATCTGCCCCACTACTCGAAGTGGGTCGACAAGACCGGCAAGGACCCGATGCGCGCCAGCACCGCGGGCGAGAAGCTCGACAGCGGCCTCGGCGACCTGCCCCACTACTCGAAGTGGGTGGACAAGAGCGGCAAGAACCCGATGGGGCCCAAGGCGCCCGACGCGCAGCGCGTCTCGCTGCGCTGAGTCGCGGCTACAGCCCGAGGTCGCTCAGGCCCGGGTGATCGTCGGGCCGCCGCCCGAGCGGCCAGAAGAACTTGCGCTCGTCCGCCTTGATGGGCTGGTCGTTGATGCTCGCGTGGCGATGCGTCATCAGGCCCAGCTCGTTGAACTGCCAGTTCTCGTTGCCGTGGCTGCGGTACCAGTGGCCCGAGTCGTCGTGCCACTCGTAGACGAAGCGAACCGCGATGCGGTTGCCGTCGGTGCACCACAGCTCCTTGATCAGCCGGTAGTCCAGCTCCTTCGCCCACTTGCGCTGCAGGAAGGCACGCACCTGCTCGCGCCCCACCGGAAACTCGGCGCGGTTGCGCCAGCGCGTGTCCTCGGTGTAGACGCGCACGCAGACGTCCGGGTCGCGCGTGTTCCACGCGTCCTCGGCGCCGCGCACCTTCTTGGTCGCGGACTCGATCGTGAACGGCGGCACCGGCGGTCTCGCTTCGCTCATACCCATCTCCATCCAGACAAGATGGCGTCGCCGTCAGGCGATGCCTCTTCTCGGTCACGCCGTTGAGCGGCGGGCGCGCAGCGCCTCGACCGCTCGAACGGCGCCGCCAACGCTCAGTACGTCTTGTAGGGCAGGAACTTGCCGCTCATCGTGATCGACACGCGGTCCCCCGCCGGATTCGGCTCGCGCTGCAGGTCCATCTTGAAGTCGATCGCGCTCATGATGCCGTCGCCGAACTCCTCGTGGATCAGCTCCTTGAAGGTCGTGCCGTAGACGCTCACCAGCTCGTAGAAACGGTAGATCAGCGGGTCCGTCGGCACGCTGGTCGGCAGCGAGCCCTTGTAGGGCACGACCATCAGCCACTTCTGCTCGGCGTCGCTCAGCCCGAAGATCTCGCCGACCACGCCGGCCTGCGCGGGCGTCAGCGTCATCTGGCCGAGGCAGGCCGCGGTGACCCACTCCTTGCTCAGGCCGACCTTGGCGGCCACGTCGGACCACTTCAGGCCCTTGGCCACCTTGGTGGCGACGATCTTCTCGGTGACTTCGATGCGGCTCATGCAATTCTCCTGATGATCGGAACGACGGGGGAGGCAGGTTCGGGCTCGGGCTCCGGGGCGGGCTCGAGCCCGGGCCGGACCTCGGGCGGAAAGGCCGGTGCGCGGCCGTGCGACAAGTCCTTGGACCGCGCCACCAGGAAGTCGACCAGGTGGTTGCGGATGCGGTAGTACTGCGGGTCGTGGTGCAGGCTGGCGCGCTGGCGGTCTCGGGGCATGGTGTTGCACACCACCTCGGCGATGCGCGCGCCCGGGCCGTTGCTCATCAGCAGGATCTTGTCGGCGAGCAGGATCGCCTCGTCGACGTCGTGCGTGATCATGAAGACGGTCTGGTGCGTCTCGGCGCAGATGCGCAGCAGCTCGTCCTGGATGGTGCCGCGCGTCAACGCGTCGAGCGCGCCGAAAGGCTCGTCGAGCAGCAGCATCTTGGGCTCGATCGCGAAGGCGCGCGCAATGCCGACGCGCTGCTTCATGCCGCCCGACAGCTGCGAGGGCTTCTTGTCGATCGCATGACCCAGGCCGACCAGGTTCACGTACTTCTCGACCTGGGCGTCGACCTGCGCGGCAGTCCAGTCCGGCCATTTGCTGCGCACCGCGAAGGCGATGTTGCGGCGCACCGTGAGCCAGGGCATCAGCGCATGGCCCTGGAACACCACGCCGCGTTCCAGGCTGGGGCCCGCGACCTCGCGGTGGTCCATGAAGACATGACCCTCGCTCGCCGTCTCGAGCCCGGCCAACACGTTGAGGATGGTCGTCTTGCCGCAGCCGCTGTGGCCGATGATGCAGACGAAC
>CAZUUU010000233.1:0-4958 GCA_964622685.1 uncultured Methylibium sp. | reverse complement strand
TGACCATCAAGATCGGCATCAACGGCTTCGGCCGCATCGGGCGCATGGTGTTCCGCGCCGCCATCGCCAACCACGCGGACATCCAGGTCGTCGCGATCAACGACCTGCTCGAGCCCGACTACCTGGCCTACATGCTGAAGTACGACAGCGTGCACGGCCGCTTCAAGGGCGAGGTCGCGGTCGACGGCCACACGCTCATCGTCAACCGCCAGCGCATCCGCCTGACCGCCGAGAAGGACCCGGCGGCGCTGAAGTGGAACGAGGTCGGTGCCGACATCGTCGTCGAGGCCACCGGCCTCTTCCTGACCAAGGAGACCTGCGAGAAGCATCTCGCCGCCGGCGCGAAGAAGGTCGTCATGTCGGCGCCTTCGAAGGACGACACGCCGATGTTCGTCTACGGCGTCAACGACAAGACCTACAAGGGCGAGGCGATCATCTCGAACGCCTCGTGCACGACCAACTGCCTGGCGCCGGTCGCCAAGGTGCTGAACGACAGCTTCGGCATCAAGCGCGGCCTGATGACCACGGTGCACGCCACCACCGCGACGCAGAAGACGGTCGACGGCCCGAGCAACAAGGACTGGCGCGGCGGCCGCGGCATCCTCGAGAACATCATCCCTTCGAGCACCGGTGCCGCCAAGGCGGTGGGCGTCGTGATCCCCGAGCTGAACAAGAAGCTGACCGGCATGTCCTTCCGCGTGCCGACCTCGGACGTGTCCGTGATCGACCTGACGGTCGAGCTGGTCAAGGAAGCCAGCTACGCCGACATCTGCAACGCGATGAAGGCCGCGGCAGCCGGCCCGATGAAGGGCGTGCTGGGCTACACCGAGGACAAGGTCGTCTCGACCGACTTCCGCGGCGAGGCGATGACCTCGGTCTTCGACGCCGAGGCCGGCATCGCGCTGGACAAGACCTTCGTCAAGGTCGTGGCCTGGTACGACAACGAGTGGGGCTACTCGAACAAGGTGCTGGAGATGGTGCGCGTGATCGCGCGCTGAGCACGCCGCCGCGCGGCGCCAGACCCCGAAGAAGGCCCCCGCGAGGGGTCTTTTTCATGGGCGCCAGGGCTTGTGGCAACTGGATACAAAGCGGCGGCACGGCGCAGTGACATTGTGAGCAGTGGCCCCTACTTTCCGGTCCGATGTCAACCGGACCGATGAGGCCGCCCCTAAACTGACCGGGCTCCTGCTGTCCACGGGCTTCCATGCACCACTCTTCCTGTTCCCTTCGCGCGCTTGGCGCGTTCGTCGCCTTGGCCGCGGCATCGTTGTCGGCGATTGCGCAGGCGGCGCCCGCCGATGCCGGCACGGCGCGCGTGATCGTCACCTACCGGGCCATGCCCGCGCCATCGGCGCTGCGTGGCCAGCAGATGCTGGAGCGGCTCGAAGCGCGGCTCGACGCCCTGGCCCGCCGTCACGGCCTGGCCTTGCAGGGGCGTCGCGCCGTTGGCGAGCACAGCCAGGTCGTGCTGGCGCAGGGCATCGACTCGGCCACGCTGGCGCGGCGCCTGAGCGCCGATCCCGACGTCGCCTATGCCGAGCCCGACCGCCTGGTGAAGCGAGCCGCCGTTCCGAACGACCCGCTCTACACGACCGGCGGCGTCAACGGCCCGGTGGTCGGCCAGTGGTACCTCAAGACACCCGCCGGCACGGTGCGCTCGTCCATCGACGCCACCACGGCCTGGGACCGCACCACCGGCAGCTCCAACGTCGTGGTCGCGGTGTTCGACACCGGCGTGCGCTTCGATCACCCGGACCTCGGCCGCGCGACGCAAGGCGGCAAGCTGCTGGCGGGCTACGACTTCGTGACCAACACGACGTACGCGAACGACGGCGATGCCCGCGACGCCGATGCGTCCGACCCCGGCGACTGGATCACGCAGGCCGACGTCGACAGCGGCGCCTTCGGCACCAACTGCGAGGTCGCCGCCAGCTCCTGGCACGGCACCCAGGTCGCCGGCATCATCGGCGCGCTGAGCGACAACGGCAGCGGCATGGCCGGCGTGGGCTGGGGCGTGCGCCTGCTGCCGCTGCGGGTGCTGGGCAAGTGCGCCGGCTTCCAGTCCGACATCGTCGCCGGCATGCGCTGGGCGGCCGGCATCGAGGTGCCAGGCCTGCCGGCCAATCCGACGCCGGCGCGCGTGCTCAACCTCAGCCTTGGCGGCACCGGCCTCTGCGGCAATACCTACCAGAGCGCCGTCGACGACGTGCTGGCGCAGGGCGCCGTGGTCGTGGTGTCGGCCGGCAACAGCGCCGGGCATGCCGTCGCAGCGCCGGCCAACTGCACCGGCGTGATCACGGTCGCCGGCCTGCGCCACATCGGCACCAAGGTCGGCTTCTCGGACGTCGGCACCGAGGTGGCGATCAGCGCGCCCGGCGGCAATTGCGTCAACACCTCGGGCACCTGCCTCTATCCGATCCTGACCGCGACCAACACCGGCACGCAGGGCCCGTCGGCCCCGGCCTACACCGACGGCTCCAACATCACGGTCGGGACCAGCTTCTCGGCGCCGCTGGTGTCGGGCGTGGCGGCGCTGATGCTGTCGGTGCAGCCGCAACTGACGCCTGCTCAGGTGCTGACTTTGCTCCAGGGTAGCGCGAGACCGTTCCCGACCAACGGTGCAGGTCCGGGGGTGCCGCGCTGCTTGTCGCCGGAACTGGATGGAGCTGGCAACCCGATCGACCAGCTGGAGTGCTACTGCACCACGGCCACTTGCGGCGCCGGCATGCTCGATGCGAGGGCTGCGGTCCAGTCCGCGGCTGCCGCACTGATCGCCCGGATCGTTGTGACGCCTGACTCGCCGCAGGCGACAGCCGCGATCAGCTTGCAGGCGTCGACGTTGCCCCTTGCTGGCGGCAGTGCTGCGGCGACGGGGTACTCGTGGGCCATCACGGACACAGGCGGCGGCATCGTGACGAGCTTTTCCGGGGCCACGAACGCTGCGACCGCCAGCATCACGGCGTCGGGCGAGGGGACGTTCTCGGTGGCAGTGACCGTCACGGACAGTGCTGGCGGACAGACAACGGCATCGCAGCGGATCAATGTTGCGGCAGCCGCACCCGGAGCAGGCGGCAATGGCGGCGGCGGGGGCGGCGGTGCGCTCGGCTGGGGCTACCTCGTCGCGCTGCTGCTGGCCGTCGTGGCCACGCGGCGCGTCGTCCGCTAGCTAGAGCGGCCCGCCGCCGCAGGCCGTGAAGGCCTTGCCGCGCAGCTTGTCGGCGGGCAGGGCCGCCAGCGTGGCCTGCTGGGCGGCATCGGCCTGCGCGACGCGCACGGCCCGCTGCGGCGCCGGCGTGGCGGCGATCACGCGGGCGGTGCGCACGCCACGGTCCGACAGCGCGGCCAGTTCCGCATCGGCCGCGCTTCGGCTGTCGTGGCGGCTCAGCACCAGCAGCCGCGTGCCGGCCGGCTGCTCGGGCGCGATGCCGCGGCGCGAGAGCTCGTCGCGCTTCTTTTGCAGCTGCTCGACATCGGGATAGGGTCCCATTGCGACCCACCACGGCGGCGCGAGCTCGCGCACCGTCCAGCCCCCGCCCGGCAGCGCCGCCTTGACCAGGGACTCGATGGCCCCCGCCTCGGCCGCGCCAAAGGGGCCGGCTTCGAGGCAGGCGGTGCTGGGGACACTGGCGGCGGCGGGGTCGGGGCTGGCGGGCGACGGTGCCGGCGCGCGGCGCGGCGCGGAGGCCGATTCGGCCGGGATCAGGCGGATCGCGTCGGGCCGGACCTGGCGCGCCATGCGCTCGGGCTCGCGCTCGCCTTCGGGCCGCGCGCCGATCACCGTGTGCAGCGGCGCGAGCCAGCCCTGCCGCCAGGCCCAGAAACCGGCATTGGCGATCAGCAGCAGCAGGACGACCAGCCTCAGCATGGGCGCACGCTCACTTCACCACTGGATACCAGCCGCAAGCCGGCGGATGTGAGGAGGCGCAGCGCGCCCTGGCCGTCGACGCCGTCGGCCACGCCTTCCGGCAGGTCGGGCTGGCTGGTCGTGACGCGCTGGCCGGCCAGCGCGTCGCGCGCCGCGAAGCGCGAGGTGAAGGCCGCGAAGCCCTGGCGTTCGAAGGCGATGACCGCCTGCAGCAGGGGGCCGGCCAGGCGCGCCAGCAGGTCGGGCGCGCGGGCATGTGCCTCGAACTCGCGCCAGCCGGCCACGGGCTGGCCGATGTCCGGATGCGGGGCCGGGGCCTCGAGGTTGATGCCGACGCCCGCGACCATGTAGCGCCGCTCGTCGTCGGGCAGGGCCACCGTCTCGATCAGCACGCCGCCGAGCTTGCGCCCCGGGCTGCCGGCCTCGATCAGCCACAGGTCGTTGGGCCACTTCAGGCGCACGCCGGTGTGCAGGGCTTCGGCCAGCGCGACGCCGACCGCCAGCGACAGCCCCGACCAGTCCGCCGGCGCGTAGGCCATGCCGAGCGAGAAGGTCAGCGAGGACGGACCGTCCGGCCCGGGCGCCGTCGAGGTGTCGGACACCCAGGCACGCCCCAGGCGCCCGCGGCCCGCGGTCTGGCGCTCGGCGATCAGCAGGCAGGGCGTGGCGTCGCCGCTGCGCGCGCGCTCCAGCAGGCGGGTGTTGGTGGAGTCGGTCTCGATCAGGCGCTCGACCGTCAGGCCGGGCCGCAGCGGCTCGAGCTGGGCCCACAGGGCCTCGAGCGGCCAGCGCAGGGGCGCCGCCGCGCCGCCCTGCGCGTCGACCGAGCGGCGTTGCGGCGGTGGCGGACTCTCGGACACGGTGGAACCGGCTCTAGCGCTTGGGGGCCAGCATCGTGCCGCGGCACTTCTTGGCACCGCAGCGGCACTCGTACTGCTTCTTCAGCTTCTTGGTGTACTTCTCGTCGATCACCAGGCCGTAGTCGTAGAACAGCTCCTCGCCCGGCTGGATCTTGCGCAGTGTCTTGATGAAGACGCGGCCACCCTGCTCGTCGGCCTCGCAGTTGGGCTTGCAGGCGTGGTTGATCCAGCGC
>CAZUUU010000232.1:0-4961 GCA_964622685.1 uncultured Methylibium sp. | reverse complement strand
ACATGCTCCGTCTGGTCATGCTATGCCTCGCACACAAAATTCCGGACAGGCTCCCTTCATCCATTGCTTGCTTATTGAGACGCGATAGGCTCGATTGGCGTGCCTCGTTGTCACGGTCGCTGATCGACCAATCTTGAACAGGGATCGCTCCATACCGATCCCGTAAACGCCAACTGTCGGAGCTTCTACCTCTGGCATGCCGACTGGACGACCCAGTCGGAAAGCGTACTTCTCTGCAACTTCGCGAGGGATTCCGCCGCAGTTATCGAGAACTGCGAAGGACTTCTTGTCTAAGTCTATTCGGGCCCAGAATCCCTTGTAGGGCTGCGCTGGCGCGGCGCCCTTTGTCGGCTTCCTGGCAAGCTCACGGTGAATTCCGTCGATGCAGTTGTCTATCAGATCGAGAATGGCGTCCACGAGCTCGATGTCTCTCGTGAGCATTTCCACGAAGAATCGCTTAGATGGGAATGCCGAAGCAGTGTTAGCCATTCTCCCTCCTGCTAGCACCGATCTGGCGGCGCGCCTTCTGGATTCACTCCACCTTACTCGCTAACGTCCTGAGCAACGACTCCGCCACGATCGGACTAACGCCGTTACCGATCTGGCGGAACGCATGCCACTTGGTCGCGTCGAACTGAAACCAGTCTGGAAAGCCCTGCAGGCGAGCGGCCTCACGGGGTGCGATGACTCTCGGTGAGTTCGGGTGTATCGGCCGCACGGCCTGGAAGCTACCTCGGTCTGAGCCTGTGCCGGCGCGGATCGTCGGGCAGTAGCCAGCCGGATCCAACCGTCTCGCGCGGGACACTGCATCGACCTCGCCGTAACGCAGCGCCTTGAAGCGCTCGACGGTTGCCTTCTCGTGGGCCGTGCCAAGGAATCCTGATACCACCCGCTCTTCCCGATACTTTCTCAACGCCTCCGGGTCCCCTACTCCATCGGGCACCTCTCCCGCAATACGACGCTCGAATGCGCCGTCACCCGGTGTCGCTACGGCGCGCCACCCCTGCGAGGCGTCAAGCCAATCCGAGCGGATGGCAGGCAACCCTTTCAACGCATCACGTACGCGGACGTCTTGCTTTCCTTCAAGCGCGGCAAAGCTCTCGTGCGTCAGCGCACCGAGCCGGGTAGGGTCGAAGCCGATAAAAAAGATCCGCTTACGCGACGTGGGCGCTCCGTGGTCGCTCGCGACCACGGTCAGCGGAGCGAGCTGCGTGTATTCACCTGGGACCTTCTCCAAGGCTCGTTTCAGGATAGCCGCGTTCTTAGGGTTTAGTAGCCCCGGCACGTTCTCGGCAACGTAGAAGGCGGGCTTCGTTTCGGCCACCAGACGAAAGAAGTCGACTAGAAGATTGTTGCGTGGGTCCGATCTGGACTGCAGGCCGATCTCGCTGAAGCCTTGGCACGGGGGGCCTCCGATCAAGCCGCATAGATCGCCAGCGGCCAGCCCTGCCAAGTGCAGTAGCCGCTCTCCGGAGAGGGTTGATACGTCCTCACCCAGGTGCCGAGCGCGCGGAAAGTTGGCTTTGTGTGCTGCCAACGCCTGCTTGTCGATCTCTACTGCTGCCGCCACCGAGAATCCGGCACGAGCGGCCCCGAGGCTTAGGCCCCCGACTCCCGAGAACAAGTCGATTACGTTCTTCGTCTTCACCTGAGTTCCGTTCCGCGGTTTGCCAACGTCGGTACGATAGAAAGAATCGAAGCCGTTGTCGATCGCCGGGGTACAACAGACAGGCCTTTTCTCCCGTTCATCTGAGCCAAGTGGACCGCCTCGACCCCGAACGACGCAGCGCGCTCATGTCGCGCATCCGTAGCAAGGACACAAAGCCTGAGGTTGTCGTTCGTGGGGCGCTGCACGCGTTGGGCTTCAGGTTTCGGCTGCACGTGCGCGGTTTGCCCGGCTCGCCGGACTTGGTGTTTCCGGGCCGACACAAGATCATCTTCGTGCATGGCTGCTTCTGGCACGGGCATTGCTGCCGCTACGGATTGGCCCAGCCCAAGAGCAACGTGGACTTCTGGCGCGCAAAGTTGGCAGCGAACGTCGCACGCGACGCCAGAGTCAAGCGAAGGCTTCGCGCCGAAGGATGGAGCGTCGCCACGGTTTGGGAGTGCACCGTTCGCAGCGGCAGTTGGCTGCGCCGCATGGTGCGCTTCCTGCAGACCTAGAACGAAGCGCCGAGCCCAGGGCTTGGCGCGGAGCTCAATACGGGTCGCTAGCACGCCGATGGCTATGGTGGGTTTGCTTCGGCGGCATCCCGCAGTTTGCGGGTCACAGCATCGAGTCTTGCCAGCTTGTCGTCACGAATCGGAGGCGGCGCGTCTTTGCCGTCGCGGACGCGCTGATTCGAGAACTTCAATGACTCCAAAAGCAGGTCGTACTCAGCGCGCGTTAGGACGATTCTCACCTCGCCCGCTGGTGCCGTGCTGCTCATAGCTGAGGCGTGCGACTCGTCGCACAGCGGGCTTCAGTGCTGCTGACCAGGATCATCGCTGCTCCCTATCGTTGTGCCCGAATGGTAGGGCCGGTCCACCCACTTGCCACTGCGCCTTTCCCTAGCATGACTTGAGTTACGCAGCCCACTTGTGCAATTGCCGGCGGTCTGCTGTTTGTGAGGAGCCGTCGGCCCAGCCACGCGTCCTTGGCTCAACCCAAACTCACCCTCGGCAACGTCAACGTCGCCACCGCCCCCACCCCATCCCCCGCATTCCTCAGCGTCACCTTGCCCCCGTGCAAGGACGCGATCTCCTTGACGAACGCCAGCCCCAGCCCCGTGCTCTTCTTCTGCGAGTGCAGCCGCGCCAGCGAGTAGAAGCGCTCGAAGACCTTGTCGTCGGCGTAGTCGGGAATGCCGGGGCCGTGGTCGCGGACAGTGATGCCGGCGCTGCGGCCGCAGGCCCCGTTGCTCGACTCAGGCATCCGGGATCGCATGACCCGCGCTGCGCAAGCTGGTCACCCAGCGGCGAATGGTCGCGCGCAGCTTGCGCCGTTGCTCGTCACCCAGCGGCATGACGGCCACGAGGTCGACCACCTGAGCCGGCGTGACGTAGCCGTGCGCCAGCATCGCCAAGCAGAACTCGCGGTCCTTGTCGCGGCCCGCTGCGGCCTTGGACAGGAAGAGGTCGACCACGTCGAGGCAGTACCCCACCCGGTCGTTCGTCGCCGCGTTCTGGACGCGGTGCACGCGGTCCATCCAGCCGGCGGGCAGCACGGCGGTTTCGGGCCCGACGCCCTGGGCGTAGTAGCCGTAGGTCTCGTGGAAGCGCGAGCCTTCGCCGATGGCGCCTTCGATCTTGTCGGCCAGCTCGGGCGCCTGCAGCGGGTAGATGTCCGCCTCGGCCGACATGGTGAAGACGCTGGGCGGGTTGGGCACGGAGCCCAGGATGGACTGGCTGCCGACGATGACGAACTCGTACTGGTTCGTCACGTCGCCACTGGCGCGGATGATGTGCTCGAGCTCGTCGCGGGTCATGGCGCCGCGCGGGCTGCGGCGCCGCCCAGCTTGACGCCCTTCTTGAGGCCGCTCACCTGGTCGAGCACGCTCTTTCGCAGCGCGGCCGGCAGCACCGTGACCAGCGGGGACGCCTGTCGCAGCTCCTGCGCGCGCCGGGTGCGGCCCAGCACCTTGCGCCATTGGCCGTGGCGCAGGATGTCCTGCCACTCCTGCCACAGGCCGCTGGAGCGGGAGTTGCCCGACTGCAGCCAGTGCGCCAGCGTCTGCTCGGCTCTTTGCAGCAGCGCCGGATCGGCGCGGACCAGGCGCACGGCCGCCTCGTGCAGCGCCAGGCTCTGCAGGTCCTGCGCTTGGTGGCGCGACTCGTCGGCCGAGACCAGCACTTGCACCACCGGCTTGGCGCGGCGCGACCGCGCCGCGGCCGACCCCGCCGGCGCCGGCTGCAGCGTGTCGCCGGCCAGCAGCGCCAGCTCGCCGCTCATGCCCAGGAGCGACATGACCCGCAGGTAGGTGCCGATGGACGGACCCGGGTCGCCGGCCTCGACTGCGCCCAGCGTCGTGCGCGAGATGCCGACGCGCCGGGCCATCTCGACCGTGCTCAGCCCCTGTGCCTGCCGCAGGCGCTTGAGTCTGTCGCCCAGTTGCAGGAGCAACTGGCGCTCCAGGACGAAGGTGCTGGGCAGGGTGAGCATGTGTCCAGAATTATAGGCAGTGCCTTCATAGTATGTCCAACTTTCTGGACATCTGCAGCGCTGCCCTGCCGCTGCTTCGGCCGCGCCTAGGCCGTCGACAAGGGCAAGGACACCGTCGCCACCGCCCCCACCCCATCCCCCGCACTCCTCAACGTCACCCTGCCGCCGTGCAGTGACGCGATCTCCTTGACGAACGCCAGCCCCAGCCCCGTGCTCTTCTTCTGCGAGTGCGGCCGCGCCAGCGAATAGAAGCGCTCGAAGACCTTGTCGTCGGCGTAGTCGGGGATGCCGGGGCCGTGGTCGCGCACGCTGATCTCGACCGTGTGCGGGCCGTTGGCGCGCAGCTCGAGGGTCACGCGGCCGCCAGTGGGCGAGAAGTCGATGGCGTTGTCCAGCAGGTTGCTCACCGCGCGGCGCAGCAGCAGAGGGTCGCCTTCCACGGTCGCAGCGATGCCCGGCTCCAGCACCACCTCGATCTGCCTCGGTGAGCCGGCGGCCTGCGCGCTGGCGGCCAGCTCTTCCAGCAGCGGGCGCAGGGCCACGGGCTCGGGGCGATCGATCTGGCGGCGCGACTCCAGCGCGGCCAGCTCCATCATGCGGTCCACCAGCTCCTGGATGCGCAGGGTCTCGCGCTGGATGTTGCCCAGGAAGCGCTGGCGGTCGGCGGGCGCCATCGCGGGCTCGTCGTTCAGCAGTTCGGCGGCGCCGCGGATGGCGGACAGCGGGCTCTTCAGCTCGTGCGTCAGCGTCTGCACGTAGTCGGCCACGTAGTTGCGGCCGGCCAGCGCGTCGCGCATGTCGTCGTAGGCGGCGCCCAGCG
>CAZUUU010000231.1:0-4987 GCA_964622685.1 uncultured Methylibium sp. | reverse complement strand
AGACCAACCTCGACCAGTTCGCCACCGGCCTGGTGGGCACGCGCTCGCCCTACGGTAGGCCGGCCAGCGCCTTCGCGGCCGATCGCATCAGCGGCGGCTCGAGCTCGGGCTCGGCGGTGGTCGTCGCGCGCGGCGAGCTGCCGCTGGCGCTCGGCACCGACACCGCCGGCTCCGGGCGCGTGCCGGCCGGCTTCAACAACCTGGTCGGACTCAAGCCGACGCCGGGCCGCGTGTCCACCGCCGGCGTGCTGCCGGCCTGCCGCAGCCTCGACTGCGTGTCGGTGTTCACCCACACCGTCGAGGCGGCCGCCGCCGTGCTGGCGCTGATCGAGGGCAGCGATGCCGACGACGCCTACAGCCGCTTCGAGCCCGGCCCGGCCGCGCTGCCGTCGCGGCTGCGCGTCGGCGTGCCGCACGCGCCGCGCTTCTTCGGCGACGCCGGCTACGAAGCCGCCTTCGAGGCCGCGCTGGCGAGCCTGCGCGCCCTGGGTCACGAGCCCGTCGCGATCGACTTCGAGCCGCTGCACGCCGTGGCCGAGCTGCTGTACAGCGGCCCCTGGGTGGCCGAGCGGCACGCCGTGGTCGAGCGCCTGCTCGCGACCGATCCCGACGCGCTGGACCCGAGCGTGCGCCGCGTGATCGAGGCGGCCGGCAACTACAGCGCGACCGATGCCTTCCGCGGCCAGTACCGCCTGCGGGCCGCCCAGCGCGACGCCGCGGCGCTGTGGCAGCAGCTCGACCTGCTGATGGTGCCGACCGCGCCCGGCCACCCCCGCTTCACCGAGGTCGACGCCGACCCGCTGGGCGTCAACGCGCTGCTGGGCAGCTACACCAACTTCGTCAACCTGCTGGGCTGGTGCGCGCTGGCCCTGCCGGCCGGCTTCACGGCCGTGGGCCTGCCCTTCGGCGTGACCTTCATCGGCCCGGCCAACGCCGACGCCGCGCTGGCGCGCTTCGGGCTGGCCTGGCAGGCCGCGTTCGACCCGCCACAGCGTCCCGAGCTGCCGCCCGGCGCCTTGCCCTGGCCGGCGGCCGAGCCCGTGCTGCCGCTGGCGGTGGTCGGCGCGCACCTCTCCGGCCTGCCGCTGAACGGCCAGTTGCTCGAACGTGGTGCCACGCTGCGCGAACGCACCACGACGGCCGCCCGCTACCGGCTGCATGCCCTGCCCGGCACGACGCCGCCCAAGCCCGGCCTGGTGCGCGCGCCGGCCGGCGGCCACGCGATCGAGGTCGAGGTCTGGAACCTGCCGCAGCGCGCGGTCGGCTCCTTCCTCGCGCTGATCCCGCCGCCGCTGGGCCTGGGCTCGATCGAGCTGGCCGACGGCCGCTGGGTCCACGGTTTCCTCTGCGAGGCGCATGCCCTCGCCGACGCCCCCGACGTCAGCCGCCACGGCGGCTGGCGCGCCTACCTCGCCGCGCTCGCCCAGGGCACGGCGCATGCATAGCCCTTCCCGACCTCTTGCTCCGGAGTCCACGCCATGAGCTCTTCACCCGCCCACACCTCCCGCCGGCGCCTGCTGCGCGCCGCCACCGGCGCCGCGGCCCTGGCCGCCATCGGCGCACCGGCGGTGCGCGCCCAGGCTGCCGTCAAGGTGCGCATCGGCTGCTGGCCGGTCGCCGCCGGGCTGCCCTTCTTCGCCGCGGTCGAGAAGGGCTACTTCAAGGAAGCCGGGCTCGAGGTCGAAGCGCTCAAGTTCGCCGGCGCGCAGCAGGTGATGGAGGCGATGCTCGCGGGCCGCTCCGACGGCAGCTCCAACGGCACCGGCTCGGGCAACCTCGGCGTCGGCGAGATCGCCTCGCCGGGGCTCTTCAAGATCATCGCCACGAACCCGAGCAACGCGAAGTACGTGCTGGACCAGTTCCTCGTCCCCAAGGACAGCACGGTGAAGAGCATCGCCGACCTGAAGGGCAAGCGCGTCGCCTCCGGTCCCGGCATCCAGAACCGGGTGCTGGCGCTGACGGTGCTGGAACGCGCCGGCGCCGGCGGTACCAGCGTCACCGAGCTGCCGATCGGCCAGCATGTCGCCGCACTCGCCGCCGGACAGATCGATGCGGCCTACACGCTGGAGCCGACCGGCACCGTCGGCCGCCTCAACGGCACGACGCGCATGCTGGAGGCCGGCGTGATCGCCAAGTACATCCTCGGCGATCCGCTCGCGCCCTGGCACGGCGGCTCGGCCACGCTGACCAGCGAGTTCATCAAGAAGCATCCCGACGCGACCAGGAAGTACATCGCCGCCTACGCCAAGGGCATCGCGCTGGTCCGCAGCCAACCGGCCGAGGCGCGCCAGTTCCTGAAGGGCTACACCGCGATCGACGGGCCGCTGACCGGCGAGGTGCCGCTCGCGTCCTACATGCTGTACAGCGAGTTCAAGCCCAGCGACGTCGCGGCCTTCCAGAAGTTCTTCGACCTGTTCACCGAGAAGGGCGTGTTCGAGAAGAAGCTCGCGGTCGAGACGCTCCTCTACAGAGGCTGAGCCATGGAAGCGCCCTCCACCGCCGCCATCCCGCCGGCCGCCGGCAGTGCGCCCTGGTCGGCCGCCGGCGCGGCGCCACCGACGCCGCGCCGCGCCTTCCCCTGGGCGCGCTTCCTGCCGGTGATCGGCCCGCTGGTGCTGTTCCTGATCTGGGACCTGGTGGTGCGCGCCGGGTGGATCAAGGCCATCCTGCTGCCGCCGCCGTCGGCGACGATCGTCACGCTGGTCACCGGGCTGTTCGGCGGCGCGCTGCTGGGCGACTTCCTGGTCACGGTGTGGCGCACGGTGCAGGCCTTCCTGATCGCCGCCGTCGTCGGCATGCCGCTCGGCGTGCTGCTCGGCAGCAACGAGCGCGCCTACCGCAGCGTCGAGTTCCTGATCGACTTCTTCCGCTCGACGCCGAGTTCGGCGCTGATCCCGCTGTTCCTGCTGATCTTCGGCACCTCGGACATCAACAAGGTCGCGATCGCCGCCTTCGGCGCCTTCCTGATCGTCGTGTTCAACAGCGCCTACGGCGTCATCAACGCGCGCAAGCAGCGCGTGATGGCGGCCAAGGTGATGGGCGCCTCGCGCTGGCAGACCTTCCGCGACGTGCTGGTCTGGGAGAGCCTGCAGCCCAGCTTCGTCGGCCTGCGCTCGGCCGTGTCGATGGCGCTGGTGATCGTCATCGTCGCCGAGATGTTCATCGGCTCCGACAACGGCCTGGGTCACCGCATCATCGACGCGCAGCAGGTGCTCAACGTCAAGACGATGTACGCGGCCATCCTGGCGGCGGGGGCGCTGGGCTACGCGCTGAACGTGCTGTTCCTGGTCGCGGAGAGAAAGATCGTCCACTGGAGTGGGCGTTGACCACCCCCGTTGCGGCTTCGCCGCTCCCCCTCGAGGGGGCGACGCCAGCGGACCGGCAGAGCCGGATCCGCCGCGTCCGCTCGACTGATCCTTCCAGTTCCGTCGGAGGCCGATGATGTCCGCTGTCCTCAATGGTCCGGTGTACGCCGACGTGCCGGCGCCGAAGTTCGCCCCCGGCCCGGCCGGCACGCACATCACGATCCGCGGCCTGACGAAGTACTTCGCCGGCTGGCCGCTGTACGAGAACTTCGACCTCGACATCCCCAAGGGCAAGATCGTCTCGGTCTTCGGCCCCAACGGCTGCGGCAAGTCGACGCTGATCAACATGATCGCCGGCCTGATCCCGATCGACTCGGGCCAGATCCTGTTCGACGGCAAGTCGCTGGCCGACACCAAGATCGGCTACGTGTTCCAGAACTACCGCGAGGCGATGTTCCCGTGGATGCGGACCATCGACAACATCGCCTACCCACTCAAGCTCGAAGGGCGCAGCAAAGCCGAGGTCGACCGCCGCATGGAGGAGCTGGTCGCGTCCTTCGACGTCAAGTTCGACCTGAAGCGCTACCCCTACGAGCTGTCGGGCGGGCAGCAGCAGACCGCGTCGATCATGCGCGCGCTGGCCCCCAAGCCCGAGGTGCTGTTCCTCGACGAGCCCTTCTCGGCGCTGGACTTCGAGATGACGCTCTTCATCCGCGAGAAGCTCCAGGAGGTCTTCATGCAGACCGGCACGACGATGCTGCTGGTGTCGCACGACCTCGAGGAGGCGGTCTACCTGGCCGACCAGGTGCTGCTGCTGACCAAGCGCCCGACCCGGGTCGCCGAGATCCTGAGCTACGACGACGCACGGCCGCGCACCGTCGCCACGCTCAGCGAGGCCAGCTTCATCGCGACCAAGAAGCTCAGCCTCGAGATCTTCCAGCGCGAGGTGCGACGCTGATGACAACCACCCCCGTTGCGGCTTCGCCGCTCCCCCTCGAGGGGGCGCCGCTGGCGGACCGGCAGAGCCGGATCCGCGGCGGCTGCTGGACGGGACAGGACGGAGCGAAAGGATGACGCCTCTGGCTATCGAAGCCTACGTCGACGCCGCCGCGGCGGCGCTGTCGCTGCAGCTGGCGCCGGAGCATCGCCCCGGCGTGCAGCGCTACTTCGCGCTGGCCGCGCTGATGGCCGAGCAGGTGAACGGCCGGCCGCTGGCGCTGCACGACGAGCCGGCGCCGCAGTTCGTGCCGCTCTCGCCGCACGCAACGGTCGACCCCGGCGCTGCATGACGGCCGGCGAGCTGCTCAGCCGCCCGGCGGCCGAGATCGCCGCGGCCGTGCGCGCCGGTGCCGTCAGCGCCAGCGCGATGGTGCAGGCCAGCCTGGCCCGCATCGAGGCCACCGACGGGCGCGTCAATGCCTTCACCGACCGCACCGCCGGGCGCGCGCTGTCGCAGGCCGCGGCGCTCGACGCGCGGCTGGCCGCCGGCGATGCCGCGGTGCGCGCGCTGCCGCTCCTGGGCGTGCCCTACGCGGTGAAGAACCTGTTCGATGTGCAGGGCCTGACCACCCTGGCCGGATCGAAGATCGAGCGCGGCCGCCCTGCCGCCACGGCCGACGCGCTGCTGGTGCGCCGCATGGACGCGGCCGGCGCGCTGCTGGTCGGCGCGCTCAACATGGACG
>CAZUUU010000230.1:0-5036 GCA_964622685.1 uncultured Methylibium sp. | reverse complement strand
GCCCGCGCGGCGCGGCGCGGCGAGAAGCGGCAGGGCAGCAGCACGTTGTCGATGACCGGCAAGTAGCCCAGCAGGTTGAACTGCTGGAAGATCAGGCCGGCGTGGTCGACGCGGCGGCGGTCGCGCCGCGCGGCGGGCAGTGCCGCCCAGTCCTGCCCCAGCAACCGCACGCTGCCGGCCTGCGGCAGCAGCACGCCAGCCAGCAGCGCGAGCAGCGTGCTCTTGCCGCTGCCGCTGGCGCCTTGCAGGAACACGGTCTCGCCGGCGGCGACCCGCCACTCGGCGATCGACAAGGTCGGCCGCGCGGCGCCCGGCCAGGCGTAGCGCAGGCCGCGCAACTCGATCGCCGCGTCGCTCATCGCGGCCAGGTCAGCCGCTGCGCCGGGCGTCGCAGCACCTGCCGGGCCTGGCCCTTGGCACCGACCAGTTGCGCCTCGATCCGGGCGATGCGGGCGAACGCGGCGACCAGCCCGAGATCGATGTGCGCCAGCCGTGCCGGCGCCTGGCAGCGGAAGCGATAGCTCGCGTCGATGTCGGCGTGCTCACCGGTGGCTTCTCCACCGCCCAGTCCCAGCGCGGCCGAGGCCAGCGTGACCTCCTCGCGCGTGCAGCCGGCCGCCGGGTCGGGTTGCACCAGGGTGGCGTCGGTGCGCAGGCGTTCGACGAGCCGCTGTGCCGCCTGCTTCTCGGCCGCGCTGCGCGGCGCACGCTCGAAGCCGAGCGCGCTGTCCAGCGGCAGGCTGAACGACACCGTCAGCACCGGCCCGTCGAGCACCGCGTCGAGCGGCAGCACGCCGTGCTGGTGGCCCGGCGCGGCCTGCAGCGCGAGCGGCAGCGCCGTAACGATCGTGGTCATCGCGGCACGGAACGTGATCCTCATGATGGACAGTCTCCAGGGAACCCGGCAGGCAGACCCGGCCGCCCCGCGCCGAGTTCCGGCGCCCGGCGGACAGGCGGCTGACGCAGCCTCAGCCGCCATGGATCGCCGCGGCGACGATGATGCCGATCGCCAGGCACATCGCCGCCACCACCAAGGCGAGCGCGGTGTTGCGCTTCTCGACGATCTCGGCCCACAGGTCGTAGGGCGTCAGCTTGTCGATGATGACGAAGCTGATCCAGAACACCAGGACGCCGACCACCGCGAACAGGATCGACCCGAGGAAGACCGCCGGCTTGAACCACTCGATGCCCATCATGATGTGATGCTCCTTCGCTACTGTGTCACTGTCGTGGACCCGGCGCGGGGCTACTTGTGCCCGCCGCCGGTGCTGAAGCCGCCGAACGAGCCGCCGCCGGTGCGGACGCCACCCCCGCCGCTGCGCTTGCACTGCTGGTACTCGTTGCTGGCCTCGCCGTAGGTGCGGCGCAGCGAGTCGCAGTCGTCGCGGCTGCAGCGCACCATCGAGAAGATCACCACGACGACGAGGAGGAAGACGAACAGGCCGGCCAGCGATCCGCTCTTGACCGAGATCGGCGCCGCGTCGCGCTTCATCGAAGCCTGCGGCGTGTCGGCCAGCCGGAAGGCCTTGATCAGCACGTCGGCGTCGAGCGCCGAGCCGGCCGACCAGGTGACCTCGCTGTCCGGGTCGCCCTGGCCGCCGTCGCCGGTCTGCTCGCGGTTGAGCTGCTTGCCGCCCGGGCCGCGGTAGTCGGTGTTGACGGTGACCTGGCCGCGCTCGAGCTTCCAGTAGAACTCGCCCAGCACGTAGGTGATGCGGCCGCGGTAGCGGTAGAGCTCCTGGTAGTGCTCGCCCTGCCAGCGCGCGCTGCTGCCGCTGACGGTCGGCGCACCGGTCAGCGGACGCACCCAGCTCCAGCCGTCCTCGGCGTCGACCAGGAAGGCGAAGCCTGCCGTGCGGTTGTAGAGCAGGTACTCGCGCCAGAAGCTCTGCTCGTCCTCGTCGCCCGGCTCGGGCAGGGTGCAGCGCTCGACATAGCCGACCACCTGCCAGGGCAGCGGGCCGCCGGCGCCGAGCGCGAGCGTGCCGCTGCGGCCGAGCGGGATCAGGGGCTCGCCGCCTCCTCGTCCGTCCTCGCCCGGCGTCTCCTGCGCGTAGTGCTGCAGGTCGGCGCCGACGCGCTGCGACACATCGACCACCGCGTGGCACTGGTGGCAGGCGATGCTCTGCGTGGTGGTCAGCTTGACCTCCAGCGAAGCGCCGCAGCTCGGGCACTCGACGCTGCGGCCGGCGAGCTGCTTGCTGCCGTCTTTGCGCAGCCCCGTCAGCGCCAGCGAGGCCAGCTGCAGCCCGCGCCCGACGTACCAGCGCGGCGGCTTGCCTTCGGCGACCGGGCCGTAGTCGATGCTGGCGACCTCGTCCTGCGCATTGCGCAGCTCGGCGACGACGTAGGCGCGCTGCAGGTTCGGCACGAAGGGCAGCTCGCCTTCGGCGGCGCCGAGCTTCGCGGTCGTGACGCTGGCCACCGACCAGGCGTCGCGGCCGAGAACCTGCTGCGTGCCGACCTTCAAGGCCTCGGGCGGCGGCAGCGGCCCCGGCGGCTCGGCCTCGAAGCCGAAGACGTAGGCGCCGTTGTCCTCGCTCAGCCAGCCGGACTTGCCCGGCCCTTCGGCATCGCCGTCGAACAGCGCATGCCACTCGTTCCACGAGCCGCCGGCGTAGCGCACCTGCAGCCGGCCGACCAGCGTGAAGGCCGCGCCCTGCCAGCGACCCGCCGCGCCGAGTTGCAGCGGACTGTGATCGTCGAAGAGCTCGGCGCTGACCCCGATGCGCCGCAGCGCCTCGCCGTCGCGCACCAGCGTGCTGCGGCAGAAGCTGCAGACCGCGAGCGCCGACGCGGCCGAGCGGAACTCGACCGGCGCGCCGCAACTGGGGCAGGCGGCGCGGTAGGCGCGCTGGCTGCCCTCGGAAGGGGTCGGCTCGTTGGCCACGCTAGGGCGTGGGCGTGACCGCGCTTACACGAGCTTCTTCAGCAACTCGGCCTTCTTGGCCGCGAACTCCTCGTCGGTGAGGATGCCCTTGGCCTTGAGCTCGGCGAGCTTCTCGATGGTCGCCATCACCTGGTCGGGCGCGATCGCGGCCGGAGCGGCCGGCGCCGCAGCGGCGGCGCCGCCCTGCAGGCCCTGCTGCAGGTTCTGCGCGAGCACCTGGCCCAGGGCCACGCCGGCCCCGAGACCCATCGCATCGCCCGCGATGCCGCCGCCACCGCCGCCCTGCCCCTCGGCGAACTTGGGGATCGCCTGCGCGGTCTGGTACTGCATGAACTTGCCCATGTCGCCGCCGACCATGCCCATGCCGATCTTCTGGTCGAGGATCTTCTGCAGCTCCTCGGGCAGCGAGACGTTCTGCACCGTCACGCCCTCGAGCTTGAGGCCGATCTTCTCGAAGGCCGGTGCGGTGACGGTGGCGAGCTGCTGCGCGAACTCGACCTGGTTGGCCGCCAGATCGAGGAAGGGCACGCCGCTGGACGCGACCGCGTCGGAGATGTGCTGCAGCATCAGCGCGCGCAGCTGGCCGTCGAGGTCGGCGACGGTGTAGCGCTCGCGCGTGCCGGAGATCTCGGTGTGGAAGAGCTTCGGATCGGCGACGCGGTAGGCGTAGTTGCCGAAGGCGCGCAGCCGCACCGCGCCGAAGTCCTTGTCGCGGATCGTCACCGGCTGGGTCGTGCCCCAGCGCTGGTCGATCTGCTGGCGCGTGCTGAAGAAATAGACGTCGCTCTTGAAGGGCGACTGGAACAGCTTGTCCCAGTTCTTCAGGTAGGTCAGGACCGGCAGCGTCTGCGTCGTCAGCTTGTACATGCCGGGGCCGAAGACGTCGGCCACCTTGCCCTCGTTGACGAACACCGCCATCTGCGACTCGCGCACCGTGAGGGAGCCGCCGTACTGGATCTCGTTGCCCGCCATCGGGTAGCGCCAGGCCAGCGTGCCCTCGTCGGACTCGGTCCATTCGAGGATGTCGATGAACTGCTTCTTGATGAAATCCATCAGCGCCATGGGAAACCTCCGGGTGGGAAGCGTGAGCACGGGTAGGGACACAATCGCGGCGGGATCATAGTCCGCGGTCCGCGCGCCCCATGCACCCTGAGGGGTGAGTGTCGCGAGGCCGCACAGGCACAGCTGACGGATCGCAACGATGGCAAGGACTCTCTCGCTCGCGGTGGTGGGCGCCGGCCCGGTGGGCCTGGCGCTGGCGCTGCAGGCCGCGCGCGCGCTGCCCGACGCGGCCATCAGCGTCTTCGACATGCGCCCGGCCGACCAGGACGTGGCCGGCGACCCGCGCACCCTGGCGCTGTCGCTCGGCAGCGTGCAGGAGCTCGAGCGCCTGGGCGTGTGGCCGGCGATCGCGCCGCGCGCCGAAGCGATCCGCGCCGTGCACGTGTCCCAGCAGCAGCCGGCGCTGGCCTTCTCGCTGCTGGGGCAGGCCGAGCCGGAGCTGCTGCTGACGGCTGCCGAGTGCGGCGTCGGACAGTTGGGGGCAGTCGCCAGCTACGGTGCCATCGTCGCGCCGCTGCAGGCGGCGTGGCTGGCGGCGGTCGAGCGCGAGCCGCAACGGCTGGCCGCGCGCTTCGGCAGCACGGTGGCCGCGTGCAAGGCGCTGGACGATGGCGTCGAGCTCGATGCGGGCATCGCCGAGCGCTTCGACCTCGCGGTCGTCGCCGAGGGCGGCGTCTTCTCGGGCCAGGCCCGCAAGGCGCTGGCCCACGACTATGCGCAGACGGCCTGGGTCGGCCAGGTGACGCTGGAGCGCGCCGCGGACGCGCCCGGCACGGCCTACGAACGCTTCACCGCCCAGGGCCCGGCAGCCTTGCTGCCCTTGCCTGCGTCGGCCGACGCTGCCGCGCGCGCGGCGCTGGTGTGGTGCGTCGACGCGAGCGACGACCCGGTGCGCGATCTCGACGATGCGCAACGCCTGGCGGTGTTGAACCACGCCTTCCATCCGCGCGTGGGCCGGCTCACGGCACTGTCGACGCTGAAGTCCTTTGCGCTCGGCCTGAACGCCTAACGCACCCTGGTCGACGGACGGACGGTGAGGATGGGCACCGCCGCCCAGACACTTCACCCTGTGGACGGCCAGGGC